>SVSB01000004.1 GCA_015064505.1 Oscillospiraceae bacterium | reverse complement strand
TTAACGTCATCGATGATCTGAGCATAGATGTTAGCGTTGGAACGGTAAACTGCAAGGCGCGGACGCGCTGCGGTGCCGTTGATGTGCGCACGGACTCTCTTGTGTCTCTTAAGACGCTTTTTATTGCTGTCCTGTCTGGATATCATCTTATTCCGCTCCTTTCAATTATTTACCGGTCTTACCGGCCTTGCGGCGGATATGCTCACCCTGGTAGTGAATACCCTTGCCCTTGTAGGGTTCGGGAGGACGCTTACCGCGGATCTGAGCGGAGATCTCGCCAACCTTCTGCTTGTCGATGCCCTTTACAACGATGGTAAGGGGGCTGGTAACCTCGAACTTGTAGTCATCGGACTCGGTAACTACGATGTCGTGGCTGAAACCAAGCTTCATAACAAGCTTGTTGCCCTGCTTTTCAGCCTTGTAACCGATGCCTTCGATCTCGAGGGTCTTGGAGTAACCCTTGGTTACACCAACGATCATGTTGTTAAGAAGCGCACGGGTAAGACCGTGAAGCGCCTTAACTTCCTTCTCCTCGGAATCTCTTGCAAGGGTGATAACACCATTATCATTGTTGATGGTGATGTGGCTGCTGAAAGTATCTGTAAGGGTGCCGAGAGCGCCCTTAACGGTAACCTTATTGCCTTCCTCTACATTAACGGTAACGCCTGCGGGAATGGCAATAGGCTTAAGACCTATTCTTGACATTTTCTGTACCTTCCTTTCACATTACCAGACAAAGGCGAGAACTTCGCCGCCGATGTTAGCAGCGCGAGCTGCCTTATCGGTCATTATGCCCTTAGAAGTAGAGACGATGGCGATGCCGAGGCCGTTCATGACCTTAGGCATATCCTCGCAGCTGGAGTAGATACGAAGACCGGGCTTGGATACTCTGCGGAGACCGCGGATAGCCTTCTGCTTACCAACGGTGTACTTGAGAGTGATGCGGATAATGCCCTGCTTACCGTCCTCGATAAGCTGCCAGCCCTTAACGTAACCCTCGTTTACGAGAATGTCGGCGATTGCCTTCTTAACGTTCGATGCGGGAACGTCAACCGTTTCATGCTTTGCGTCGCTCGCGTTTCTGATACGAGTGAGCATATCAGCAATGACATCAGAGATTTGCATTGTTTTTTCCTCCTTAATGCAAGTTAAATTTCTTGCTGCCGAAGTTCGGCGGCAGACCGGTGGTTAAAGCTCTTCTTGCTTTCCTTCCGGACGCGGGGAATTTACCAGCTTGCCTTTCTTACGCCGGGGATCTGACCCTTGTAAGCAAGCTCACGGAAGCAGATACGGCAGATGCCGTACTTGCGAAGGTAAGCGTGGGGACGACCGCAGATCTTGCAGCGGTTGTGCTCGCGGGTGGAGAACTTCTGAGGTCTTGCACCCTTAAGAATCATAGACTTCTTTGCCATTTCTTATTTCCCCCTTACTTCGCAAAGGGAGCGCCCATAAGCTTGAGCAGCTCTCTTGCCTCTTCATCGGTATTAGCCGTGGTAACGAACGCAATGTCCATTCCGCGGATCTTGTCTACCTTGTCGTACTCGATCTCGGGGAACATGAGCTGCTCCTTGAGGCCGAGAGAGTAGTTACCTCTGCCGTCGAAACCGTCGGGATTGATACCCTTGAAGTCGCGAACGCGGGGCAGAGCTACGTTGAACAGACGGTCAACGAACTCGTACATACGATCGCCGCGAAGAGTTACCTTAACGCCAACCTTCATGCCCTCACGGATCTTGAAGTTAGCAACGGACTTCTTTGCAACGGTTGCAACGGGCTTCTGACCGGTGATAAGAGTGATCTCGTCGATCACGTTATCGATAACCTTTGCGTTATCTTTTGCATCTCCGCAACCGACGTTAACGACGATCTTGGAAAGCTTCGGGATCTGCATCGGGCTCTTGTAAGCGAACTTCTTCATAAGAGCGGGTGCAACGTCGTTGTTATAAATGTCTCTGTATCTAGCCATTATTCAGCACCCTCCATTAAAGCTCTGCGCCGCACTTTGCGCAAACGCGAACCTTCTTGTCGCCCTGCATAACGTGCTTTGCTCTAACGCCCTTACCGCACTTTGCGCAGTAGAGCTGTACCTTACAAGCGTAGATAGCGCCCTCAACCTCGGTAATGCCGCCGGTCTCGCCCTGTCTGCGGGGCTTAACGTGCTTCTTTACCTTGTTGGCACCCTCTACGATAACCTTACCCTCTTTGGGAGATACGGCAATTACCTTGCCGATAGTTCCCTTGCTGTCTCCGGAGATGACGATAACTTTGTCATCAGATTTAACATGAACCTTATTCATCGTCTTCCTCCTTAAAGTACTTCAGGTGCCAGGGAGAGGATCTTCATGTAGTCTTTCTCACGAAGCTCTCTTGCCACAGGCCCAAAAATTCTGGTTCCTCTGGGGTTGTTGTCATCCTTTATGATAACTGCTGCGTTCTCATCAAACTTGATGTAAGAGCCATCGGCACGGCGAAGACCCTTAACGCTGCGGACGATAACCGCCTTTACGACGTCGCCCTTCTTAACTACTCCACCGGGAGCAGCCTTCTTAACAGCACAGACAACAACATCACCGATGTTTGCATAACGTCTTCCGGTACCACCGAGAACACGGATGCACATCAGCTCTTTGGCGCCGGTATTGTCGGCGACCTTCATTAAGCTTTGCTGCTGTATCACTTTGCGTTTCCTCCTTATTCGGCAGATTCTTTGACCTGCCTACTGTATTCGCTTCTTACTTCGCCTTCTCAATGATGGAAACGAGGCGCCAGTGCTTGGTAGCGGAAAGGCGGCGGGTCTCCATGACCATTACCTTATCGCCAACACCGCACTCGTTGTTCTCATCATGAGCGTGCAGCTTTACGGTGCGCTTGATGATCTTGCCGTACTTGGGGTGCTTGATATTATCGCGGATAGCAACGACGATGGTCTTGTCCATCTTGTCGGAAACTACCACGCCTACTCTTGTCTTGCGCAGAGCGCGTTCAGTTGTTTCGGTCATAATATCTCACCTCTCAAACATTTTTCTCGCTCATAACGGTCATAACGCGAGCGATATCGCGCTTAACGTCTACGAGCTTGTGGGGATTCTCAAGCTGGTTGATTGCATGCTGGAAGCGAAGCGTGAACAGCTCGCTCTTGAGTTCCTTGAGCTTTGCTTCAAGCTGCTCTGTTGAAAGTTCTCTGAGTTCTGTTGCTTTCACGGCTTATTCCTCCTCGGCTACGGCAGTGTCCTGCTTGGTCACAAACTTGCACTTGATAGGAAGCTTGTGGGATGCAAGACGCATTGCTTCTTTTGCTTGCTCCTCAGATATGCCGTCCATCTCGAACATGATTCTGCCCGGCTTAACAACGGCTACCCAATACTCGGGAGAACCTTTACCGGAACCCATTCGGGTCTCAGCGGGCTTCTCGGTGATGGGCTTATCGGGGAAAATTTTGATCCAGACCTGACCGCCACGCTTTACGTAACGGGTCATAGCAATACGAGCTGCCTCGATCTGATTGCTGGTTATCCAGGCGGGTTCAAGAGCCATAAGGCCGTAGGAGCCGTTGGATACGGTGTTGCCGCGCATTGCCTTACCCTTGAGGCGGCCGCGCTGAACACGTCTGTATTTAACTCTTTTAGGCATCAGCATGGTTATCTCTGACCTCCCTGTCTGTTATTGCGGAAGTTGCCGTCTCTGCGGTCTCCGCGGCGCTCACCGCGGCGATCGTCTCTCTTGCCGTCAAAATTGCGGCGAGGACGGCGGTCGTCACGACGGCTGCCGTCGGGACGGTTTACTTCATTAAGAACCTCACCCTTGTAGATCCAGCACTTAACGCCGATCTTACCGTAGGTGGTATTTGCTTCCCAGAAACCGTAGTCGATGTCAGCACGAAGAGTCTGCATCGGGATGGTTCCCTCGTGATAGTGCTCTGCACGAGCGATCTCGGCACCGCCAAGACGTCCGCTTACAGAAACCTTGATACCGCGTGCGCCAAGACGCATGGTACGGCCGATGGCCTGCTTCATAGCGCGGCGGAAGCTGGTTCTGTTCTCGAGCTGAGAAGCAATGCTCTCTGCTACGAGCTGAGCGTTGAGATCGGGGGACTTAACCTCCACAACATCAACGACTACGGGCTTACCGAGCATCTCGGTAAGAGTCTTCTTGAGTGCTTCGATATCTGCACCGCCGCGGCCGATGATGATACCGGGCTTAGCGCAGTGAATAATAACACGGACTCTGACGTTATCGCGCTCGATCTCGATCTTGGGAACGCCTGCGCCCTTGTGCTTTTCCTTAAGGAACTTTCTAACCTTATAGTCGGATACAAGGGTATCGCCGAAGACCTCGTCTTTAGCAAACCATCTCGAATCCCAGTCCTTGATCACGCCAACGCGCAATCCGTGCGGATTAACTTTCTGACCCATTTAACGTATCCTCCTTTCTCAGTCTCTTTCCTTAACGGAAATGGTAACATGGCTGGTTCTCTTGTTGATTCTGTAGGCTCTGCCCTGTGCTCTCGGCATGATTCTCTTCTGAATGGGGCCGGGGCAGCAGAAGCACTCTGCTACGTAAAGCTTGGAAACATCCATGCTGAAATTGTGATCTGCATTTGCGACCGCGCTGTTGAGAAGCTTCAGAAGATACTCAGAAGCGCTCTTGGGAGTGTTCTTGAGTATTGCTCTTGCTTCTGCGACGTCCTTGCCTCTGATGAGGTCAAGCACGATCCCTACCTTGCGCGGAGATATTCTCGCATATTTAAGATAAGCTCTTGCTTCCATTATTATGGTTTGCCTCCGTTATAGATTTGGGATGCGGCGCGCCGCTTATTTACCGTTGTTCGAAGTCTTCGAACCGGCGTGGCCTTTGAACGTACGTGTGGGAGCGAACTCTCCGAGTCTGTGACCTACCATATCCTCGGTGATGTAAACCGGGAAATGCTTTCTGCCGTCATGCACTGCGATAGTGTGACCAACGAAATCGGGGTAGATTACGGAAGCGCGGGACCAGGTCTTGAGAACCTTCTTCTCGTTCTTCTCGTTCATAGCGCAAACTCTGGAGTAAAGCTTCTCCTCGACAAAGGGTGCTTTTTTCAAGCTTCTGCTCATTTCTTCGTCTCCTCCGTTTACCTATCGTTGCGACGCTTAACAATGAACTTGTTGGTACGCGCCTTCTTGTTTCTGGTCTTGTATCCGAGTGCGGGCTTGCCCCAAGGAGTTACAGGGGAAGGACGACCGATGGGGGAACGGCCCTCACCACCACCGTGGGGGTGATCGCAGGGGTTCATTACGGAACCGCGAACTGTAGGACGGATACCTCTGTGGCGGGTCTTACCTGCCTTACCGAGCTTAACGGTATCGTGCTCGATGTTTCCTACCTGACCGATAGTTGCCTTGCAGTCAAGACGGATGATGCGAACCTCGCCGGAGGGAAGACGAACCTGAGCAACGCCGTTCTCCTTTGCCATGAGCTGCGCAGCAGCACCGGCGGAACGAACGAGCTGGCCGCCCTTACCGGGATAAAGCTCGATGTTGTGGATGAAAGTACCAACGGGGATATTAGCGATGGGCAGAGTGTTGCCGGGCTTGATATCCGCGTCAGCGCCGCTGTAGAGCACGTCGCCGTCGGAAACACCGGTGGGAGCGATGATGTAGCTCTTATCGCCGTTCTCGTTCTGGAGAAGCGCGATGTAAGCGGTACGGTTGGGATCGTACTCAACGCCGATTACGGTGTTGGCAGCGGTGTCAACACGCTTGAAATCAACGATTCTGTACTTAACCTTGTTTCCACCGCCCTTATGGCGAACGGTGATTCTTCCGTAGGAGTTACGTCCTGCGTTCTTCTTCTTGATTTCAATAAGGCTCTTCTCGGGAGTGAACTTGGTGACCTCAGCAAAGGAGGGGGCACTCATGTGTCTTCTCGAGGGAGTCGTAGGCTTATAATTTCTTGCCATTTTGTCTTCCTCCCACTCAGTTCATACTGTCAAAGAAAGCAATGCTCTTTGACGAGGGCTTGAGAGTGACGATCGCTTTCTTCCACGCGGAGGTGTAACCTGCGTGAACACCGAGTCTCTTGGGCTTCTTCTTAACGTTGATGGTGTTGACGGAAGCAACCTCTACATCGAACATTTCTTCAACAGCCTTAGCGATCTCAGACTTGGTTGCATTGCTCTGTACACGGAAAGTGTAACGCTTAGCGTCGAGAGTAGCCATGCTCTTTTCGGTAATAACCGGCTTGATGATAATATCCTGAACAGCTTTCATCACGCATAGACCTCCTCAATCTTCTTTACCGCATCCTCGGCAATTACAAGCTTGCCGCAGTTGAGAATATCGTAAACATTGATGGTGTTGAACTGTGCAGTCTTAACACCGGGGATGTTTGCGAAGCTCTTAACGGTCTTCTCATCGTTGTTTGCAAGAACTACGAGAGCCTTGCCCTCAGCACCGACGGCAGAAAGCATCTGAACCATGGTCTTGGTGCTGAACTTCTCGGTTGCGATGCTGTCAACTACAACGAACTCGCCACCTGCTACCTTGGAGGAAAGTGCTCCGAAGAGAGCGGTACGACGAACCTTGCGGTTGAGAGTTACGCGATAGTCACGGGGCTTCGGGCCGAGAGCCACGCCGCCGTGAGTCCACTGGGGAGATCTGGTGGAACCCTGACGGGCACGACCGGAACCCTTCTGCTTCCAGGGCTTCTTTCCGCCGCCGGAAACCTCGGTGCGGGTAAGAGTGGACTGAGTGCCCTGTCTCTGATTCATAAGAAATGCTCTGACAGCCGTGTGGAGGACAGCCGCTTTAACCTCGGCGCCGAACACCTTGTCGGAAAGCTCGAGGGAACGAACTTCCTTACCTGTCATATCAACAACTTTTACAACTGGCATTCTAACATCCTCCTTCCTTACGCTTTAACGGAGTCACGGATGAACACGATGCCGCCCTTGGCACCGGGAACCGCGCCCTTAACGGCAATGAGATTCTTCTCAGCGTCGATCTTAACAACTGCGAGGTTGAGGATCGTTACCTGCTCGTTACCGTACTGTCCTGCCATCTTCTTGTTCTTAAATACTCTGGAGGGAGTGGAGTTTGCACCCATAGAGCCGACCTGACGGTGGATAGGACCTGTACCGTGGGTCATTCTGAGTATGTGATGTCCCCATCTCTTGACTGCGCCGGTGTATCCGCGTCCCTTTGTTATACCGGTGATATCGACCTTGTCGCCACAAGCGAAGGTGTCGATGGATATAACATCGCCAACGCCATACTTGTCCGCATCCGCAAGTCTGAATTCTTTGAGATGCTTCTTGGGGGTGATGCCCGCCTTCTTGAGGTGGGTGAGCTCGGGACGGTTGATGTGCTTCTCCTTAACATCCTCGTATGCGAGCTGTACTGCCGCATAACCGTCGCGCTCGACCGTCTTCTTCTGAGATACGAAGCAGGGACCTGCCTCGATGACGGTCACGGGGATGACTTCACCGTTCTCACCGAACAGCTGAGTCATGCCGAGTTTCTTGCCGATGATTGCCTTATTCATTGTAACCTATTTCCTCCTTTTCGGTTATTGGTTGGCGTTTGGATTTCCGTCAAGCGGTACGCCAACTTGACCAAAAGGTCAATGAATGCGATTTGACTTAGGACTTGATTTCCATCTCAACGCCCGCGGGAAGCTCGATAGCAAACAGTGCGTCTGCAACCTTGCTTGTGGGGTTGACGATGTCAATCAGTCTCTTGTGAGTGCGGAGCTCGAACTGCTCTCTGCTGTCCTTGTACTTGTGAACCGCACGAAGGATAGTGGTGATCTCCTTCTCCGTGGGCAGCGGTACGGGACCGGATACAGTTGCGCCGTTTCTCTTTGCGACCTCAACGATCTTCTGAGCTGCGGCGTCGATGAGCTTGTGGTCGTAGCTCTTCAGACGAACTCTGATCTTCTGGTTGACTGCCATGACTTTGCCTCCTTATATTATTTGGTAAAAAGTTGGGCGATCAACCGCTTGCACACCGTTCCGTGTGTTTCATTCGCTTTCAACAAAAAACGGTATTCTTCGCATAGTGGACTGCGAAGAATCCGGGAAAGCGACTTTTGCGGGTTGCTTGCTGTCGCCCGGTCAACGGACATACTCCACGAAAATTACCCGCTTTCGCGGCAACCTTTCGCTTCTACGCATATCAAGCGGAACTATTATAACAGATACATTTTTACATTGCAATAGTTTTTCCAAAAATAATCACAAATAATTCATATAGAAATAACGGAGAATTTCAGCACGGTTTTTTGTGCATTGTGCACACACCGTTTCCCGCAAAAAAAGAACGCGAAGGTTCAAACCCGCGCGTTCTTTTTCAGTTAAATTATGACGCCGTAACGAAGTGTGAGGAGATTTTTACCCGAGGGTTCTCGGAGGAAAAATTTTCTCAAACGAGGCTCGGTGAAAAAAGCAAACCGAAGGCGTACTTCCGTACGTCGAGGTGCTTTTTTTGCCGTAACGAAGTGTGAGGAGATTTTTACCCGAGATAATGGAAGAGGTCGTTTATCTCTTCCTCATACAATGGGTATATCTTGCGTAATGCATCAAGGTACTTCTCGTACCTGTCGCCGTAGAAGTCCTCGGGGGTGATCTTCTCCCAGGCGCCATCCCGTTCCTCGCGGGAGATCTGAAGCTGAAGCTCCTCTTTTCTTTTAGCCTCCGCATCGTCAAGCTCCGCTCTGTAAATATTGGCGGCAAGATCCTCTTTTGACTCTATAGCGCTCATTTCCGATTCCACAAGTCCCTTTCCCGAGGAATAGATACCGCCAAGAATATCGAGAAGCCTTGATGCTCTTTCATTCTCCGCCGCATCTGCCGCTTCGGTGCCTGCAGTAAGATATGCGTTCATCTGGCGGTGTGCATTTGCGACGGCGTAGCTATCGATATTTCCGCCGTTTGCCGCAGCCCCCTCTGCAACGGTATGCCCCGTTGCCGCCTCTCCTGCCTTACGGTATCGCTCAAGGATCTCCTCCCCGTATTTCGATACGCCGTTCTTCATCTCGCCGTACAGCTCGCCGTAACCCGCACGGAGCGCATCCTGCAGCTCCGTTCTTCTTTTTTCAAGAGATTCCCTGTCTGCAGATGCATCCGAAAGCTCTTTACTTGCGTTATAATCACCGCCCTGCGGCTTAAGGCTGTCAAGATACGCAAGCGCCTCGTGATAATCGGAGCTTTCCAGCTTGTCGGCGATTCCCGAATAGCCGTTGCTTCTCAGCTCGTCGTAATAATATCTTGCGCGCTTGTGGTATTCGTCACCGCTTTTCCCCTCGGCAACTGCAGTACCCCAGCGTCCCTTATTACGCACTATCTGTTCTGCCGCCTTATAAGGATCGTATGCCATCGTTTTTCCTTCCTTTATTATATATAGTCTTTTTCATCGGTGATCTCCGGATCCCTTACGTTGGAGATAAGCAGATCAAGCTCCAGCACGCAGCCCTCTATTATGGCTTCCACCGTCTCGCTGAGCCTTATGCCCATGGAGGAGAGTATCCTCTTCACGTACTCTTTCTTATTGATAGGCTCGTGCTCCGAGAGCTTCTCCGCCGCCTCCACCGCCTTGCGTACCACGGCTATCAGTCTTTTCTCCTTAAGCCACGGTATAAGAAAATAGGCAATGACGAGAGATACCATCCCCACCGTCAGCTCTGCCAATATGTTTATCATGTTTTCCATATTACTCCCTCACGACCCCGCGGCCGTCCTCCGTTGTTCTTACGAGACGGTAAAGTATCGCGCACAGCTCCTCTCTGGTTACGGGAGCACCCCAACGGTAATTCCCGTCACCGTCCGATATGAACAAGCCCATGGCCTTTGCCCATTTCACGTAGTCCTCCGCCCACGGAGAGCAAACGTCCCCCGTGTCGGCGTTGACCATTTCGGAATAAGCTCTTGCAAACTCTGCGCCATCCGTCTCATTTTTTTCCTGCGGCATATATACGCCCTCCTTATTTGGTATGTTAAGAATATCTGCGGCGTTGACCGTAGTGGCGGCGTCGCTTTCTCTGACCTCGAAATGCAGATGTGCTCCAAAGGAATAACCCGTGTTACCCATTACGCCGATAACCTGCCCCTCGCTTACGCGATCAAATCTTTGCACCGCCCTGCTTGCCAGATGAAAGTAGAAATATACTCTCCCGTCATCGCCCGCAATTATTATATGCTCACCCCACATACTGTTGGGGTCCGCCGTATCGGTCACCACGGTGCTTGCGGCCACCGTTCCCGCCGTAACGCTTACAACGTTGTGGCTCTCAAGCCCCACGAGGTCAATACCTCCGTGGAAGCCGCTCGTACCTTCAAGCTCTCTTTTGCCATAGGGGCTCGTAAGTCTTACGGCGCCGTATTCAAAGGGAAGTATCATCAAAGCACCTCACAAATCTTATTTTTTCTTCAAGAGAAGCAAGCTGTTTATCCATACGTGTCAGCTCCTTATAGAAATAATCGTTTTTTCCGCTTTGCCGTGTAATAAATTCCTTAAGCTCCCGAACAGCGCTTTCCAAAGTTGCAAGAGTACGGATAAGCTTTACCAGAACGCCTCCCACCGCAATAAAAAAAGTTACAAGAGTAATAAGCCCGCAGATCATATCCCAGCTCAAATCCCGTCTCTTGCCTCCCGTTTCACAGCATCTTCTGCGCGCAAAAGACCAAATATACGCTCCGGGTCCACCTGATCGATCCGCGTTGCAAAAAAACGGCGATCCCCGTATGCAGTATACTCGACTCCGTTTTCATCCGTTACCTGTACGGGAGAAAACGCGTAATCAGCGCCGCAAGTGCAGCTGCCGTATACATAGCTGAAAAGTATTCTTCCGGTAGGCTTGAGCTCGTTGACGTCAACTTCCTCTACGTCGTTTGCATTATCTCGCAATACGTACCCCTCTGCGGGCGTAATAATGTAATCGCGGTGCACACCGTCAATATATCCCTTCTGCATTCCGGTGTTGGGTATCAGAGTAGGTATAACGTCTTCATAAGTATATACTGCCATTTTCTATCCTTTCCTTTATACGTTCCACCCCTTACTGCGCACGTACTCTCTCCACGTGCCACCGTCGGGTGCCGTGCTGTCTGCCTCCAATCGTAGCCAACACGTTTCTGCAAACGTTAGTTTGTATGCGTTCGCTTTGTCCGTTCCGGAATAATCGACAAGATGGTTTATGATGTTCTTCATACTTGTGGGTGTGAGAGCCACGCTCCACAAAAAAGAAATACTCATACCGATAAGTCCCTCAATGGTTATGTTAGCAATGTTAGCAGAAGATATAAACCAATTAGGATGTATAACCGTTGACCCATCATCCTTGAGTATAAGCTTGTCAATGGTATGTAAAGCGTTTGCCCATCCAAAAACGCCGCTTGTCTGAAAGTTATCTAACGTTGCACCCGATAAATCAATAGCAGGCACTACGGTTATGCTGGATTCCGAGAACATATACGAGATGTTGTTCTCCGTTTGACTCGTATCCAACGTTATGCCGCGCTCATCAAGCAAAGCCTTAAGGTCGGTTATCTTGGAGCCTTTGAACATATTTGCGGCGTGAGTGGGACGAATGTCGTATTTTGGGCGAAAGCTATCATCATCCCAGCCGTACGCAAAGGCGTATTCGTAGTTAAGTCGTGCGCCTTTCTGCTGAAAAACGCCCCAAAACTCGTTCCATTCCGCATCCATACCCGCTTCAACGCCTTCAGCATAACCGTCGGACTGTCCTTTTTCATATCCAATAGTGTGCATATACTCAAGATCGTATTTCGCGCGCCCAAGCTTTTCCTCTATCGTCAAACGGACACACCTCCCTCGGCAATGGCTTCCGCATAAGCGTGCAATTCGTCAAGCGCCGCGGAAATATCTCCAAGCGTAGCATCTATATAACTGTGGAGATAGCTTTCGGTCACGCAGCCCGCCTCTCTGTCCGCTTCCGCAAGCCTGCGTTTTTCCTCTGCCTCTTCTCTTCTCATCTCCGCATCGCGGCGTGCAGATTCGGCAAGCCTTCTGTCGTTTTCGGAATTTTCGCACTCCGTCTCGTGATCCGCCAGCCGCGATTCCACGTCAAGGCGCAGCTCTCTTGCCCCCTCCACGGCATCGCTTACCATATCGAGAAGGCGGGTGTAGACGTACGCCTCCGGAGGATCGGGCATATTGCCGTCGCTTGCTCCGCCAAAAAGGGCAACGGAAGTAAATCCCGTGGTGATTATTTTCTCGTCACGGCTTCCGAAAACGCCGATATAAAGTCTGCCGGTCCCCTTCAGCAACGCAGAAGGAACGGGACATCCGCCGCCCTGCAGAGGCACGCAATACTGCGTGCCAAAGGAGCGGAACATAACCGCCGTGCCTGCGAATCCGTCCCATGCGTGATCCATATCGAATCGCAGATCCACCGTCTGCTCGCTTCCGGAGGCAAGCTCTTCGGTATCACAGAATATCCTGTCACCGCGGATCTTAATATCCAATATCATAATATACCTCCTTTTATTTTATTACCCATGTCATTCAAAGGTGTCAAACAATAAACTGCCCGCAGCGTTCACAGTGTCCCGTGCCGTCGTCATAATCGTAGCAGTATTCCTGCGAATCGAGAACCTTGCCGCACACGGAACACTTTACCGTATGAGACGCCGCATCGTCGTTGCTGAAATACTCGGGGGTATGTCCGGTTGCACAGGGGTCTCCGCTTCCGCCGTCTATCTCGTCCTTCAGCGCCTCAAGATCCGCCTTCGTGGCTATCTCGGAGCCGTTATAGGTCCAATATCCCGCAACGGAGCCTCCGCTCGGCGAGCAGAAGAACACCGATTGACCGTCTATGTTTCCTCTGTACATCCTGATACCCGCAACTGCTCCGCTGCCCGCGCTGAGATCAAGGCTCTGGCTTGCGTTTATCTTCAGCACCTTTACTCCGCCCTCCGTCACCGCCTTGATATAGCTTTCAAGCAAGTGCCACGAAGCAACGTCGTCCCCGAAGAATATTCCGTTTGGGAAAAGCGTTTGCTTGTTGAGGTTAATGCCGCTTGCGTTGTTGGGAGACACCTCTATAGCGTCCACGTACAGCGTGCCCGTTTTGATGTTTGCACCGTTGATAACGGTCTGCCCCTCACCCTCAAGATCGGAGAAGGTCGCGTATCCGTCAAGCTCCAGCTTATCCGCAGATATGCGTATACCGGAACCGTCGGCGTTCACCCTTGCGATTATATAAGCACCGTTGGATACGTTCTCATTGGCACTATTTGCGTGTTCAACGGCAATGGCAACCTGCGCGGAGGCCTCATCAGCCTGCTGTGAAACGGAGGCAATGCTTTCCGCCTGCTCCGTCTGCACCGCCGCAATACTCTCGATGGCGGCACCGTTCTCGTCTGCACGAAGGGTCAGAGCGGCGATGGCACTTGAGTTTTCCTCCATATGCCGTTCTATCAGGCTTTTGACGGCGGGCATATTCTCTCCATCCAGATTGTAGAGCAGATCCGCAAGCATCCTGCGCTGTCTTATCCTGTCATCGTACAGGCTGTCCACCGCACGCTTGAGAGCGTCAAGACGTTTTTCTATATCCGTCATCCCGCACCACCCGGGGTATCCCCGTAGGCAAAGGACAGGGAAAGACCGAACATATCCACCTTGCCGTATCCCTCAAGTCTGATCTTTGCAAAATCACTTCTTCTGGCTCTCACGGCAGTACGAAGCACTTGAAGTCCCGGGGAGGTGCTGCTTACAGCCCTTAACTCACCGTTAGAGTATACGAGAGAAACGTGCAGAGCACTTCCCTCTCCAAGCTCCGCCGTTGCGGCAATTCCCTTAAGCATCTTGGGATTGTAAACGCCAAGGGACATAAAATCGGTTTCCACGCAAAAGCTTCCGTATTCACCGCCGTCCATAAGAAGCACCGTGCCATCGTTCTTTACGGCGTATACTCTCTTGCCGTCGCCCGCAAACAAGGCTATCTCCCCGAGTGCGCGCTCTCCCCAGCTGTCGCTTGTGTTTTCATAAACGAAGGTACGGCCCTCCGATGGAATATAAGCGAACAGCAGGTCGGCACAAGCTCCGAGACGAGTTCCCTCAAAGCTTTCAACCGCAAGCCTCTCGCTTATAAGCTTGGGATATCCACCGGAATACAGCCATATGCCGATATCGGATGCAAAAGCAAGATTGTTGTTCCACTCACATACTGAATAGCCGTCCATACATCCCCATGCACCTATATCCACAAGACGGAAGGGATTCTTGTTGTTGTATACCTGTTGCATATGATCTCGGCGGAAACAAACTGCATAACCGTCACAGCAAGCAACCGCCGTATATCCTCCGCTCGCCTTGGTGGAGGACTGCGAGGTGGTTGCCCAAGCGTTCTCAGCACCTATATCCTCTGCCGTATCAAGCTCCCAGTTTCCGCAATCGTTGAAGGCGGAGGCGTATACCCTGTCGCCGTCCACGCCGAAAACTCTTGAGCTATGGACTGCGGCGTGCTTTATATCAGGCATGGGAGAATCCGAGATACCGGAAAACTCCACGGGATCGCCCGTTTCGGCGGAACAGCACTTTTTATCCGGGAATACGAGCAAAAGCTTTTCGTATTCTCCCGAGAGAGGATCCAGTGGTGTGGTATAACGGTTAAAGGCGACTATGCACCTTTTTTCAAGATCATCCCCGTTATCGGAAAGAACGCCCGTCTGCTCCCCATCCTCCGTTATGCGCTTTGCCATTATTTTTCCGTTTGAAGAGTATATAACGAACACGTACCCGTCACCCGCGTAAGCCCCGAGAGGAATACCGTCAACCTTGCTGACGAATAAGGGCATTGGCGCACTGCGAAGGGCGGGCAGGAAGGAAGTGTCTATATTCACCGCCTCGCTGATTCCGCCCGAATCAAAGGCGCGGGTGCGATCCAACCCTCCCCATTGAGTCTTTTTTACCTTACTGCGAGCCTCCCCCTCAAAGAGAAGCTCCTTCATATAATCCGTTGCTCTCATACGGCACCTCCTCCCGGGCGGCGTCTGTCGCACCACAGGGAGAATGCATCAAGCTTCTGATTATAATCCCCCAGCCACTTGGTTGCAAGCACGTCCTCGTTTGCGGCGCGATAAGCTTCTCCCTTCAGGCGCGAGGCGGCAAGCTCCGTAAACTCATCGGGCAGAGCGATGACCGCCGCCAGCTCCGTGCGGCGAACGGGGCGGGCATAATAGACGACAGTAGCGTAACCGCTTTCCATACCGTCAACGGTTATCTCCCTTTCTCCGCTTAGGTGCCACACCGCGGTTTCGGGGGCAAAGAGGAAGCCCTCCTCCGCACTGCCGCGCATCACCTGCGCCCCGTCGTAGTAAACGGTGCAAACGTCGCAGGCAAGCACGCCGTCCTCGTCTGAGGGTACGGATATGCCATCAAGCAACAGCTTACCTCCATCTGCGAACAGGGTGGCAACGCGGCGCATACGAACGATCTCGCTCCATACCATCTGCTCAAGAGAGCAAAGCCAACGCACGAAGGTGCCGTCCGAGGGAAGAGGAATAATATCAAGCTCGCTTTTTATTGCGGCAACCAGCTCCGCTCCCGTAACGGAAGAAGAATATATCATTACCAGCTTTCCCCCTTTACCCTTTTATTTTTGATACGCATACGCCAGACGGTGCGATAGGCATATTCGCTTTTGGCAATAAAGTCCACACGGTAATTTTCATTCCCCGTTTTGAGATACGCAATATTGTCGCATATCCCGTCAATATATTCCTCACAAACGGGGCAGGGCGAGGCTTCATCAGATATAGGGAAGGCATCGGTGCCGTCGTAGGTAATGTATTCATCCCCGTATCTGGCGCGCAGAAAGCTTACGGAGCTGTTGAAATACTCTGTAAACTCACGCTTCGTAACGCCGCATCTTTCCCGCAAGGTCTCAAATAGTTTTTTTAACATTTTTCCCCCTTTTTGCCGCGGCGCAGGGCGCCGCGGCAAAAGCAAGTATTATCAGAGGTTATTGCAGTTGATATATCTTACGCAACCGCCGGGATTGGTGCAAACCAGATTACCGTAGGAGGTAAGAAGCGCTCTGTAAACGGAAGTGCCCGCCATGGGGAGGAACACAGCTCCGTCCTTTGCCATAAAGTCCCAGGGAGTCTGCTCAAGATAGAAGGTTGCGGTATCAACAGCCCACGCCTCGTTTTCGGGAACGAAGCGCTCGTTGATGATAACGGTCTCCTGAGAGCCGCAAAGCACCTTGTATCCCACCGCGCCGCCAACGAAGCGCTGCTTATCCACAACTACCACGTTGTTGGTGCGCATATAGTCCTGATAAGCGGCAAAGGCCTTATCGCCCATCATAACAAGGTCTATCTTCGTGCCCTTGTAATCGGATGCGCGCTTAACGCCGCTATAAATAACGAGATCGGAGATATCGTTCTCCGCATCAATGACGATGGGCTTGATCCAGGGGTTATCCTCCTTCTTCACGCCGTAAAGGGTGCTTGCCTTATCGTCGTAAATGGTGCCGAGACCGCAAAGCTCACGGTTGTAGCTGTTCTGAACGGTCATAAAGCCGTAGGTGCCCGCCTTGGTTACGGAATCTGCGGTAAGGGCAAGAGTAACGGCAACGGCAGGAGTATCGAAGGTAACGGTGTTCGTCGCTCTGTCGATAGCTATGATACGTACCGCCTTATTAACGCTTGCAAGAGTACCGTCTGCGGCGGTTGCGGTTGCGTAGGTATATATATCAACGGTAAGACCCTCCACCAGCTTTGAGGTATCGTCAACCTTTACGGTAGAGGTGGCGGAACCGTTGGTATCTGCAGAGGTAACGGCGCAAAGCACGCCGCTTCCGTTACCGAAGAGGGCACGGCTGAGGTTCCACTCCGCAGAACGGTAGCTTCCCTTGATCTCCTGATCGAGAGCGTTTATCATTGCGGAAACGTTGGCGGACGCAAGCTGTACGGTCTTATTGGAGATCTGAATATCCACGTACATATCCACCGCGTCCACGGTGAACTCCGCATAGCGCTGTGCACCGGAAACGGGAGTTGCAACGCCCTCGGCACCAAAGCCGAATCCACCGTTGATACCAATGGGTGCGGCGCACTTGATGGTGTTGTTCGTAAGGGGCACGCGCTTTATTTTTTCAAGAAAAGGCGAGGGGCAGGTGGATATCTGGTTCACCAGCGCAGGCTGGTACTTATCCTTAAGAATGGCTTCTACCTGAGTAAGAATCTGTGACATAGTTTAGTTTCTCCTTTTAATTATTGATGCCAAAGTAACCGTAGGCCTCTTTTCTTGCCTCGTTAAGGTTCTTTGGTGCGTTTTTTACTGCGGCGGGCATGGACGCCGCGCCTTTGGATGCGGAATGGGCGGGGTATTCCCTGTTCTTTTCCGCTATCTCCGTCATTCGGATATTTTCGTAAAGTCTTACCGCCTCCTCGTTTTCAAGGAGCGCGTCCACAAGACTGCGGGCAGTAGGCTTCGTCAGCCCGTTCTCCGCCGCATCAGCTCCCATAATAACGAAGTATGCGAGTTGATACTTCTCCTTCGGCTCAAGGGCATCAAGCTCGGGGAAGGCGGCAAGAAGCTTCTCCATACGGGGAAGAAGCTTATCCAGCTCCTTAAAGCGCTTATCGGCTTTAAGCTCCGAAAGAACGGTCTCGTCACCGCCTTCATTCTCCTCTGCCTTGCAAGTGAGTATTTCCTCGGGCTTATCCTCGGGCTTATCCGCAGGCTTTTCGGATGTTTTCTCCGCCCCGTTCAGCTTTTTTATAAGAGAACGGAAAAAGCTTTTTCTCTCTTTTTCCGAGAGAGCTGCAAGCTCCTTTTCCGTGGGAAGCTTTTTTACTTCCTCATCAATATTGCTGTTCATCTTTAATTCCTTTCTTTTGATCTGTGTGGCTTATGCGGCCCTCCTGCAATCTCTTGGAATGCAAAGCAATGTGCCTGTCAAAGGCCTCCGCAAGGGCGGGATCCTTTTTACGGAGCTCCGCAAAGCCTCTGCCAACTGCAAAGCGGCAATGCTCCTCAATATGAACCTCATCGTCGTCGTAAAGACCGGGACCGTCAATGCCGCAGGTTGCAAGCATACTGTTCTCCCGCTTTGCGTTCTTCGCGTGTAATTCTCCCGCGTAAAGGAGCTCGGAATAACAGCCAAGTCGCATAAGCTCCAGGGCGCGGCGGCGGGTGGAGGCGGGTACGTTTCCGTGCTCGTCGTTGAAGAGTCCCAGCTTAAGCGCCGTAAAGAACTCCTGCTTCTGAGCCTCGTCGCCGTACTTAAGCTCGTTCTCCGTATCAAACGCCACGTCAAAGGAATTGATATCGGAGGCGCACCATATAAGGGCGCCGCCCGCTTCTCCCATTCCAACGCTCTCCACCACTCTGCTTCCAACGGCGCATCTCTTGAATATCCCAAGCCATATCTGCGCAAGACGCTTTACTGCGTCGCGGAGATTATCTCCCGTGAGAGAAATTCGCGTGGAATCTATCTGCTGCAGCTTTTCAATGGCCCTGCCGCTGATGATACCTGCAGCTGTGTTTCCCACAACGGTCATCTGCGATACGCCCGCAGTATACTCCATCTCTCTTTGCAGACTTTCGCACTCAAGACGTACCTCGCCGGAGATATCGGGAAAATCCAAGGGGGAAGGTTTGCCGCGCTCGGGGTTGTACTCAACTATCCTTCCCGGCGTTACGCCGCAGTCCTCAAGGCTTTCAAGCTCCGAAACGCTTCCCTCCGGCACCAGCAAGGGATTTGCCGCAAGAGTGCGGATATGATCGTGAAGCTTGTTCTTTACGCCGTTATAAGCTCTTTGCAGAGGGATAAGCTCCGTTATCACCGATCTGCCGAAGAACTGACCTGGAACGTCCTTACATTTAACGCTGCAAACGGGAATGGTTCCGTAGGGCAGCTCGCCGTAATGGAGCAGAGTGTTTCCTGCGGCGATTATCAACCTGCCGTTGGGGTAAACTCTGCCGGGGCGCTCAAACCAGGTGATAAGGCGCACGCTGTTTTCCGCCTTGCGGTAGGTAAGGGCAAAAGCCGATGAAACGGGATGCCCGTAGCCGCCACCGCTGCAAACGGGGGTAAGAGCAAAGGTGTCAACGCTGCCGCCGTCCATACGAACGCCGTACATCTCGTAAAGCTCCTCAACGGTAAGCACCTGCTCAATAAGCAGGCTGCGCTGATCCTCCATATCCTGCTTGTATATGCTCTCGGGATATACCTCGTAAGGAGTAAGGAGGCCGTATCGCAGTTCTCCCTCTCTTATCTCCTCCGCTCCATCTCCGCCAACGGTCCTGCCGCCATCCTTATCCCACCAGGAAAGAACGAACGCGGTGCCGCAAAGCTCCGTCCATTCAAGGAGCATATTGCGCTTTCCTTCAAAATCCGAGGACGCGATAAAGCTCTTAAGTAGCTTAGTTGCTATTTTCGCTTTTTCCTCATCGTCGGGATCGTCCGTCTGGGGGCGCACCGTCATGGTGTACTTAAGCTGCTTGAGATTGGCAATACGGGATTCGATAAGAGGCGCGATACGGTTGTAAGCCCCCCTTGCGGTTCCCTCCTCCGTTTCAAATATCTCTCCGTTATGAGGATTGATATCACAATACTGATGCCCCGATTGGAAATTGGCGTTCAGTATCCACTGAAGCTCCAGAGGTCTGCGCTCCTCCTTGCGGCGAGCAAGCTCCGCTTCAAGCATACCGAGTATGTCCTCCGCGTAAAGCTGTCTGCCCTCGCCGTCGCGGTCAAGGGGCTTTTCCCCCTTCTCTGCCTGTACGGCTTCAGCCGCCTGCTTTTTCATTGACGTTTCCTCCGTCTTCGGTTGCGGCTTTTTTACCTGACTTTTTTGCATCGCTCTTCAGCGCACCGTGAAGGGCGGATGCCGCCTCCAGGCAGTCCTTGCAGAGAAATACACTTCCCGTAAGATCCTTTGACTTGGAGAGCAGATAGCTCTCCTTGGCGCCGCAGCCGGGAACACTGCATATGCGCCTCGTCTTTTTTGTTACGTAGCTTTTCATTTTTCCTCCTGTAGAGTGACGCATATCTCCGTCACTCTAACGGCGCATGGCGCCGCGTCTGCATCTTTCGATGGTCTTTTTTCTGTGCTCCTCTTCCCAGCTCATCTTGCGCACCGTATCCGTCTTACGGGTGCGGAGCATGGCAAGATAGCGGAAGGCGTCGCAAATATGGGTGATCTCGTGGGGCGTTACGGAAGCGTCGCAGGGGTCCTTGCTATCACGAAGAAGAGCAGGAAGACAGCGTATCAGCTCGGTGCAGGTGGTAAAGATACGCACACCATCCTCCTTTGCAAGAAGCTCCTTTATCTGCATCCATCCCTGAATGCGGTCGTTATCGGCACGGGTCAAAAGAAGACCGTTTTCGCGGAAAATCTCCGCCATGGATTTACCCGTGTCCTTTTGTCTGTTCCACATATCGGGCGGTGCGGCGGTGCCGCAGAAGCGCTCCCCCTCGGATAGTCGCCGTATCTCTGCCGCCGCCTCGCTTACTATAAGCTCGGGAGCGCAAAGCTCGCGGTAAATATAGACCGTTCCCTCCTCGTCCACAGCCGCCCAAAGGACGGCAAGCATATCAAGTCCGTAGTCAAAGGCGCGGTACCTGCGCCAATTTTCGGGAATAACAAAGGGTTCAACGGTGTGCTTCTCTCTTGAGAATTCCGGGAAGTACTGCCCAGCAAACACATCCCAGTCCCCGTCAAGCCACGCACGACGCAGATCATCGGGCAGGTTTTCCAGAGCGCCGAGATATGCACGGTCGGTGGATAGCAAGGGCAGATTATCCCGCACTCCCGCGCGGATAAAGGTATAGTCCCCGGGGTCCTCCCCCTTCTTATAGCGGCGGTCAACGAATAAACGCTTCACCCAGCCGTGCCCCACACCGCCGGGATTGCAGGTCAGATAAAACCTCTTTGGGAAAGAATTTGCGCCGCGAAGTGATGCGGCAATGAAGCGGAATTGATATTCCGTAAATTGGGTCGCCTCGTCCATGAATATCACGTCGTACTCCACGCCCTGATATTGGGTAAGATCGGAGTCACAGGCGCAGTAGCCGAATTTGATGCGCGAGCCGTTCTTAAAGGTAAGACTCTTATCCGAGTCACGGTAGACTGCCGCTCCTGCCGTCTGCACCGTCAGCTCCTTTATGTGATTTTCATATACCTCGGGGTAGGTACGTCGGACGATAAGCACTCTGATTCCGGGATAGTTCATTGAAAGGAGGATGGCTTTCATCCTTACGGCAAAGCTCTTGCCGCCGCCGCGTGAGCCGCCGTAAGCAACGTAACGGGTGTCCGCCTCAAGGAATTTTCTCTGGGCCCCGAAGGGTCGCGGCAGGGTCAGCTTCACCTTGCCAGCTCTTTTCCTTCCTCAAAGCAGATAACTATCTCGTCGTCATCCTCTTTGTCTTCGGGCTCGCCATCGTAACCGCAAAGGCGGTTGGCGGCTTCGATAGCCTTCGTGGCGGCATTGGCGGCACTGGGATTGAACTTCACCTCACTCACTTCCCCATCCTCGTCGGTGACCTCCTGCCGCGCCGCCTCAATGGAAACGCTTACCACCTGCTTAAGCCCTCGGAGTGCATCGGAGCGCGTCCATATCTTCCGCAGCTGCTCCCGCTCCCTTTCCTCCTTGGTCTTGCGCTTTCGCTTCGGCTTTCCGCCTGCCGTCTCCTCCTTTTTCTCACTGTTTTTTGCCGATATTTTCATCCCTCATTTCCTTGATCTTTTCCGACCGCATTATAACTATAAACCCAAATTTCCGTACAAAACGTACAAGTTTAAAATTTTTTTGAATTTTTTTGCAACAAAAAAACGCAACTCCCGATCATATCGGGAATTGCGTTTTTTACCATTATCTTCTTATTATCGTTTTTTCTTAATACCGCTTTATTTATATAGGTAGAGTTTAGATTCCCTTCTCTTTTCTATACGTACGGTAATACCTTTTTTCATCAACGAAGCTCCGTCAAATGGATACGTTTCTCCATCTACCTCGGTAAATGTATAAGTTTTTTCCTCGGTAAGTCCGAAAAGGTTAAAGCAGCACTCGGTATACGGCGCGTTTTCGCGTCTGAAAACAAGCACAATGCCGGAATCGGTCTCGGGATCGTGGTACTGCACCGCGCTCCATATATCGCTTGCCGGACTCGCCTTGGTAAGGGGATAGATGTCCTTTGTAAGATACGGTCTCACTTTTACATACTCAGCGCACATACAACTAAGCCAACGCATAGCCTCGGGGTCGTCGCCAAAGGCATTTTTTTCCGAGAAGGTAAAGTTAGTCGTAAGCGCCGGAGCGTACGCGCTTCTGAAACGGTATGTATCAAACCAGATTCTGCCCGTACCGGTTCCCGAATACGGCATCCACGAGCCGTAGGCAAGCGCGTGCGCCTGAGTTGCTTCGGGTGTAGGATTTGCTGGACACTGTACGTCGCTTCTCCAAAGAG
The DNA here is from genome assembly GCA_015064505.1 of Oscillospiraceae bacterium. Classification (GTDB taxonomy): domain Bacteria; phylum Bacillota; class Clostridia; order Oscillospirales; family CAG-272; genus RUG12395. Next base: position 61,290 of record SVSB01000004.1, on the reverse strand, counting down.
GAACGGAGCGCCTCAGCGTTTCAATATCTATACGTCTGCCGCCCGAAGCACAGTTGTCTATCAGCAAATGCGGGAATTTTTCACGCAGTGCATCCCAGAGTCGGTATAAGCCGTTGATATGCTTGATCTCGCTGATTCCTATCCTTCCCTCGGTATCATTTTTGCGCCAGTAATCAAGGGGTCCGAAATTGAAATCCTGGCGGTAGACCGCAAGATGCAAGCGTTCTATAAGCCCGGAAAGCACGTCAAAGCAATACTGCCAAGCAGAGTCGTCTCCCAAATTCAAAAGCAGATTGGGATTTTTTTCATCGTTCGGAAAGATAAAATATTCGGGGTGCTCGGCGACGATCGGTGCAATTCTTCTTACGCGCTCAGGCTCCACCCAGAGAAGAAAGCGCTTATCGGTATTATCGATCGCAGAAACAACGTCGGCAAGCCCGTCGGGATGGCGGAATGCGTTTACCTCCCAGTTGCCCGTATGCTGTCCCCAGTCGCCCTCAAACTCATCGGGCGATACCTGCTCACCCGCGCCGTACCAACCTGCATCCATCCAGTAGCAGTTAAAGGGAAGCTTTGCTTTTTCCACTTTTTCGATACGTTCAAGACAACCTGCGGTGCTCATGCCGCCCCAAAGACCTGCGCAAAACGGCAGCTCTGTAGGAACCTCTCCCTTACCAACGGGAGAGTAAACGTCCTTGACCAACTGTCTGAAGCGATTCTGACCGTCGGCGAAAGAGCCGTTATATCCCATAACCGTCACAGAAGAAGTGCGGAAGCTTTCACCGGGGAGCAAACTAAACGCAGTATCCTCAAGCTTGCTCTGGAAGAATACACCGTCTTCGGTGCGGGTGACCGTGGCATTCCACTGCCCGGTCCAGCCCACGGCAACGATATATCCTTCGTCCTTTCCTCCATGCTTGATGTTAAAAAACGGGGCATACGCTCCTTGTGCGGAGCGACCTGCGGTTGCAGAGTATCTCTTAACCGTGCCAACGTATTCAAGCCAATTTGGGTAGTGATTTCCGAATATGCGGTCAATGTCACAATAAAACTCGTCGCCCGACCATTCCGAACCGCGCGGAACCCATACCTTGATAACGTTTTCCGACTCCGGAAGGTATGCCCTGCCCGTAGTCTTGGGCGCGCAGGGAGAAAAAGGCAGAGAAAACGCCGAATCCCAAAGCTCGGTGATAATTTCGGTGGGCTCGCTTCCGGTATTCTCCCAGAAGTTTACCCAGTCGCAGGCATTATGCTCGGGGTAGGATGTAAAAACGTTCGTGAGCTTCAGCCCACCCATAAATTCGTAGACGGTAGTAACGGTATTTCCGTTCTCGCTTACCGTAACGGTAGGCTCAGCGGCATCAAAAGGCTTTCCGTCAAGCAGAAAAGAGATTCTTTTTTGAGATTTAAGATTGTTTAACACGTTCATTCCTCCTCGTATATATGTTATTATTTTTTGGATGATTAAGTCGGAGTGCAAAGCATAAGCACCGCAACAATCCCCAGTACCATGCCTATCCACTGCTTTTTCGCAAGGCGTTCTTTAAAGAACACAACTGCGGCAAGGGTGGATAAAATCAGTCCGCCGCCGTTGACAACGGGAAAGAAAACTGCGCTGTCGATCACTCCCGAAAGATACAGATTGAATTTGTTATTAAATGCAGCTCCCACGCCTGCGGCGAGCATACAAAGCAGCAAAAGCACAAGGGAACTCTTGTTTTTCTTTTCCCCCGCGGTGCTTTTGAAAAACAGCAGAGCAAGAAAAAGCGAAAGTAAGCCCGCCACAACAAATGCAATAACTAAAAACGAGTTCAGCTCTGCACGGTAGGGGGAGGATTGATGCACCTTTTGCATAATGCCTATACAACCAATGGAAAGGAAATTTACCGTGCAAAGCAGCAACCAAAGGAATGAGGATTTCTTCTTGTCCTTATCCTTCTCTGCGGCAAATACAAAGCTGCAAAGCATAATTGCAATTCCCACCGTCTGCAAAACAGTTATGCCTTCATCAAAGAAAAGCACACCCGAAACCGCCGTGACCAACGTGGAAAATGAGCCGATAACGGAAGTATAGGACATCGGGCCTATCTGCAACGCCCAAAGAAACGCAAGCGACTGCAATGCCGTAACTACGCCGAACAAAATACCGAGCCATATTGTGAACGCAGAGGGCACGGAAACACCCCATAACAGCAATACGCCCGCCGAAACAATTGAGGAGACGGCATTGAAGAGGAATATAGATGCCATATTCCCGCTTGTGTGAAGAGTATATATTTTTCGGAACACGCCGCCCGCAAGGCAAGCAAGTAATGAAAGACAAAGCAAAATATAATGATTCATATAAAACACCGTATTGACAATCCGATTAGTTTACAATATAATCATAACAAAATAAAAACAATATTTCTATGAGTTTCATCCCATAAAATATGATTTTTATGTCAATAGAGGCTGTTATGTACGAACCGATAAATATACCGGAGATCCATTCTCTACCCGATGCCGTATCCTGCACACGCTTTGCTCTGATGCATAACCGCACGATCGTTTATCCCGATAGCAAAAAGAACGACCCGTTACATTTGCATCCGTATTGGGAGATCTATCTTCATCTGTCCGATGAGGGTTCTTTTTTGGTCAACGGTCACCTATATTCCTTAAAAAAAGGGGATGTTATCCTTACAGCGACCAAAGATCTGCATATGCGCGTTGTAAGTTATCCGATAGAGCAAGAAAACTACTGCCTTTGGTTGGATATCCCCGAAAGCTCCCCTATCGCAGAGGCACTCCGCAATCTTTCCACACCTTACATTCAACCGGACGCAAAGCATTTAAGCAAGCTGTGTTTCCTGCTTTCCGAAATTGAAAAGACTTTGGAAACGAATGACACACTCTATCTGTCTTCACTGATCCTGCAAGCTGTTTGTACTCTGCGTGATACTGCAATCACATCGGAATACCGCAGTGCCCCTTCTCCGCTTTTCCAACAGATCTTAAATGATATAAATGAAAACTGCACCGATATCCGAAATGTCAAACATCTCTGCGAAAGACATTACACAAGCCCTTCCACACTAAATCGGCTTTTTCAAAAGCACTTACACCTTTCACCCCACGCACTTTTGAGATCCCATAAGCTTGCAGCCGCCGCAAAGCTTCTCGAAAACGGTGAATCTGTCATGAGCGCCTGCCTGCACGCAGGATTCTCCGATTGCTCTCATTTCATCGTTCTTTTCAAACGCAAATTCGGTGTTACTCCGCGCCAATACAGAATGTCAACTCAAGGAACAGCCCCGTTTCACCTATAGTAAAAAATCTCTGCGAAATTCGCAGAGATTTTTTATTAACATCAAGCCGAGAACATAACCTTCTCGTTATCAAACATCTTAGTCAGCAGGAACACGAGTATTCCCATTACGGCGAGGTTTACTCCGCAGGTAATCGCGATATGCACGGGGTTTGCCGCAAAGGAGAAGATGGCGTTCATGCACTGGGCGCTGTTGTAAAGGGGAATGCAATACATTACTCCGTTTGCAGGCGCGGCGCCGAGCATAGCGGTAACGCCGATAAGCATATTGATTATCATTATGGGCGAGAGCGCCGTGGACGCCTCCTTCACGCTCTTTGCAAAAGCGGATACGCAGGATATAAGCGCCACAAGCAGTAGCACGGTGGAAATAATAACGCAGCCAAGCATAAGATAATCGGATAAGCCGTATACGCTTGCGTCCACGTTCATTCCCTCAAAGTTCATAAGCCTTGGAAGGGACAGTATGGTTCCAACGGCGCTGGAAACGCCGGAAAGTATGGCAATAACGCCAAGACTGAAGATCTTTCCCAAAGCAAGATGAGAGCGCTTAAGGGGAGTTATCAGCAAGGTGGCAATGGTGCCGCGCTCTTTTTCACCGGCAATGGATTCGGGCGCAACCGACATACAGCCCGTGAACATAAACATCATCAGCAGCATGGGCATCATCATTGAGAACACCTGCCCCGCCGCCGCCTCGTCCGTTGCCAGATCGTATTTCTCTTCACCGACGTTTACGTCAAAAAGATTGGTAACGGAGCTCTCATAACCCTGAAGCACCGCGTTCGCGCCGTCAAAGGCGTTAAAGGAATCCACCTCTGCGGAATTATAAAACAGCGAAACGGAGGGAGCGTTCAGGGACGGAACGGCAGTGCCGTCAAAGAGCTTTTCCGCACCTTCGGGGAAAACTATCACAAGATCCGCCTCTCCGTCGGCAATCAGCTGCTTGTATTCATCCGTCTGATCCGCGCCTATATGCTCAATATCGGTGCCGAGACCCGCCTCAAGGAGAGTCTCCGCGCTTGCGGGCATATTGACCGCATAGCATCTTGCCGCATAGTCCTCCTCGGTTCCGAACATATTTCCCATTGCGCTTCCCATAAATGAATAGAGGGCGTATATCATAAGTCCGGGCAAAACTATCGTGGTAAGCACAAGCCTTCTGTCACCAAAGAAACGGGCAAACTCCTTGCGCATTACCGCCCATATCTTGTTGTTTTTCATTACTCCGCCCCCTTTACCGTTCTGTAAAGCTCAAAGAAGCGATCCTCCAGATTCATCTCTCCGCAAACGGCGGCAAGCGAATCGCAGGCTATCATTTTACCGTCTATGATAATGCCCACTCTGTCGCACAGCTTTTCCACAAGGCTGAATATGTGGGTGGAGATCATAACGGTCTTTTTCTCCGCCTTGAGATCCAGAAGAAAATCCGTCACCGTCTTTGCGGTGATAATATCAAGTCCGTTGGTGGGCTCGTCAAATACCACCACGTCGGGATCGTGAACGAGGGAGATAACGAGCGAGGCCTTCTGCTTCATACCCGTTGAGAGATTTGCCACCTTGATCGCCGCAAACTCGTCGATACCGAAGCGGGAAAACATCTCCTTTTTTCTGGCCTTTGCCACGTCGGAAGGAACGCCGTGCAGCTCGCTGAAGAAATCAAAGAGATAGTCGGGGGTGAAAAACTGCTCAAGCTTCAATTCGCTTGTAAGAAAACCGATCTTTGCCCTTACCTTATCGGGCTCCGTAACGATACTTGCACCGTCCACAAGGGCATCGCCCGAGGTGGGCTTTATAAGAGTGGAGAGCATACGGAGGGTGGTGGTCTTTCCTGCCCCGTTCGGGCCGAGCAGACCGAACACCTCGCCCTCGTAAACGGAAAAGCTTACGTCGTTTACCGCAATTTTTACCTTTTCCGTGGTATTGTTCAGCTTTCTTTGCTTCGCACTTAAGTCAAATTCCTTGGAAAGTCCCTTTACACAAATAAGTTCCTTTGCCATATATGTATTCCTTTCAGTTTTTAAGACTATGTATCGGCGCGGGGATACGGCCGCCGCGGGCGATGAACGCCGCAGAGGAGGGAGTGCGCAAGGGCATAATGGGTGCGTAACCGAGAAGTCCGCCGAATTCAACGGAATCTCCAACCTTCTTTCCGGGTGCGGGAATAACGCGCACTGCGGTGGTCTTTGTATTGGCAACGCCGATGGCGATCTCGTCCGCAATAAGCGCGGAAATAGTCTCTGCCGAGGTATCACCGGGAATTGCTATCATATCAAGGCCAACGGAGCAAACGGCGGTCATTGCCTCCAGCTTTTCTATGGAAAGCTCGCCGATCTCCGCCGCGTGGATCATACCCGCATCCTCGGAAACGGGAATAAACGCGCCCGAAAGTCCGCCAACGTGGGATGAAGCCATAACGCCGCCTTTTTTAACGGCGTCGTTAAGCATCATAAGCGCGGCAGTGGTTCCGTGAGTGCCGCATACCTCAAGGCCCATAGCCTCCAGAATGTGAGCAACGCTGTCACCGATAGCGGGAGTGGGTGCCAGAGAAAGATCAACGATACCGTAAGGTATTCCAAGTCTGCGGGAAGCCTCGTACGCTACGAGCTGACCAACGCGGGTTATCTTGAAGGCGGTCTTCTTTATAACGTCGCTGAGCTCGCCGAAGCTTACGTTGCCTGCGCGCTCAATAGCCTTTGCAACGACGCCGGGACCCGATACGCCAACGTTGATGGCGCAATCCGACTCACCGATACCGTGGAATGCACCTGCCATAAAGGGGTTATCCTCGGGCACGTTTGCAAATACCACCAGCTTAGCGCATCCTATTGCATCTCTGTCTGCGGTCTTTTCCGCAGTTGCCTTGATTATTTGACCCATCTTTGCAACCGCATCCATATTGATGCCCGCCTTGGTGGAGGCAACGTTTACGGAGGAGCAAACGATATTGGTTTCTGCAAGAGCGTCGGGAATTGAATCAATAAGAGCGGCACTGCCCTTGGTCATTCCCTTCTGCACGAGAGCACCGTAGCCGCCTATGAAGTTTACACCAACGGTGGCGGCGGCGCGGTCAAGGGTGCGGGCTATCTCAACGCAATCGTCGGGCGTTGCGTTACCGCACACAAGGGATATGGGAGTTACGGAAATTCTCTTATTCACTATCGGAATACCGATCTCCTTCTCAATGGAAGAAGCAACGGGAACGAGATGCTCTGCCGTTTTGGTTATCTTATCGTATATCTTGTCGCAAAGCCTTTTGTTATCATCCGCAACGCAATCGAAGAGAGAGATTCCCGCCGTAACGGTTCTTACGTCCAGGTTCTCCTCCCTTATCATATTTATGGTTTCAAGTATGTCTCTGGTATTAAGCATTTTTCGTCCTCATATTCTGTGCATTGCGTCAAAGATATCCTCGTGCATTGCGCGGATCTCAAGATTGCTCTTTTTGCCCAGCTCCGACATAGCGTCAACGAACTCGGAGAAGGGGCGATTTATCTTTGAAATGTCTACTATCATTATCATTGCAAAGTATTCGTCAAGAACGCTTTGGGTTATCTCAATGATATTAACTCCGAAATCGGCGCATTCACCGCTTACTGCGGCAATGATACCGATGCTGTCCTTACCTATAACCGATACAACTGCTTTCATTTTTGTTCTCCTTTGTTATTCAAGGACAGAGCGAAGCTCCATTCCTTCTATTTTATAAGTAAAATTGGTGGTCTGCATACGCACCATACGCACGTCGCCCGAATAGCTCTCGTAGGAATACAGCGCTCTGCTGTCTATATCAAGCATATATATATCCTTGTGATCTCCGTAATCGAGGGTGATACGCGCCATATTGACGCTCTCCTCGCGAAGAGCCTCAACTATGCAATCCTGCACGGTGCCAAGCTTCCAGCTTACGGGGGTTCCCGTTTTGAAATTGATAATAAGATTTATAAGGTCAATGGCGCTGACACTTCCCGTATTCTGCTCAAAATATTCGGCAGGCACACCCGTCAGGACTTCGCTCCTTCCCACGCGGCTGTCAAATACCTGCGCTATCCTGTCAACGCAGAGCACCTCGCGCATAAGTCTGCCGTCCTTGAACTCCAAAAGATGGAAATCGTTATCAAGGCGCAGCACGCTGCAGGAAATGGACGGGGTATCTCTGTTGCCGTAGGTTATGGTGTACTCGTGCAGATACTGATTACCTGCACCGCCCGTTGCAAGCACAGCCTTGATTATGGAAGAATCAAGGGTAACGTAGGTCAGTTCACCGTTTTTCTCCCGCTCTGCAAGGCTCTCAAGCAGGTTTGCAATAGCCTGTCCGTCGTCGGGCTGTTCAGCAGTCTGCTCCTGCTTAAACCAATTGACTATGCCCGCCTTGTGCAGACCGAAAAGTGCAAGAGAAAGAAGTGCCACCAGCACCACCGCAAGCAGCAGCACGGAAAGTATATCGTTATGTCGTTTATCCCGATTCATTTCTTCCTCCTGTTTTTTTATTTTTGTTTATAAGCTCATTTACCGTCGTCCGGAGACTGAATATCATCGGGATGAGGGTCAATATTCTCAAGACCCGTCAGCTTTCTCAGCTCGCTGTTCTTCATAATGAAGTACAGCGCGATATAAAGACCCAGCGCCGCGGTAACGAGGCAGATGGCAGGAACGAAGGAGGACTCCATAAGGAGCACCGCCGCAATGCCGAGAGTTCCGCTGATGGAATAAAGTATCCTTACGCTCTGCTTATGACCGAAGCCCATATCTATCAGCCTGTGGTGCAAATGTCCTCTGTCCGCCGCAAAGGGGCTTTTTCCATGGGCAACTCGGCGCACGATGGCAAATACCGTGTCAAACAATGGCAGACCGAAGATGGCCAAGGGAATAAGGAACGCAAGCACCGCATCCATTTTAAATACGCCGCCAACGGAAAGCACGGAAAGGGTGTAGCCGAGGAAGAGCGCGCCCGTATCGCCCATGATTATCTTTGCAGGGTTAGAGTTAAAGGGCAAAAATCCCGCACAGCTACCCGCAAGAATAGCCGTAAGAAGTGCGTAATAAGCGTTGCCGCCCAGAAGCATTACCACCGTGAGAGAAATTGCGCAAATGGTGGAAACTCCGCAGGCAAGTCCGTCGAGTCCGTCGATAAGGTTAACGGCGTTGGTAACGAACACGATCCACAAAACGGTGACGGGTATGCTCCACCCGCCAAGAAGAACCGTCTTGCCGAAAAGGTGAAGAAAGCTTATCTGTATTCCCTGGGATATGGGAATAAAGGCAACGGCAAACTGCACTATCGCCTTCATCCAGGGCTTAAGAGAATAAATATCGTCTACTATGCCGAGAAGAACCAGTACGAATCCGCCGGTCCATACGGCAACGAGATCTCTCGTTATATCGCAAAATACGAGAGTCGACACAAAAAAGCCGAAAAACATTGCAAGTCCGCCAATGCGGGGAATGGGCTCCTTATGCATTCTTCTGCCGTCCTTGGCGCGGTCTATGGCGTTTATCTTAAACGCCAGCACCCTTACGGCAGGGGTGGATGAGAATGCAAGCAGTGCCGCGCAGAGCACAGACACTATAGCATATATCCATTCGGTGCTTATCATTGCGTCCTCCATTATCTGGGAATATCGGTAAAGCCCATCTTGCGCTTAACCTTGGAAAGAGTCCTTCTTGCGGCGTAGGACGCTCTCTCTGCGCCCAGCTTCATTACCTCTTCCAGATACTTTTTATCCGCTATAAGACGTGCGTATTCCTCCTGCACCGGGCGAAGCACGTCAGCACAAAGCTCTCCCACTGCGGTCTTGAAGTCTCCGTATCCCTTCCCTGCGAATTCTCTCTCCACCTCCTCGCAGGTCTTGCCGGAAAGCACGCTGTAAATAGTGATAAGATTGTTGATACCGTCCTTGCCCTCGCCCATCACGATCTCGCTTCCGCTGTCCGTTACCGCACGGCGGAACTTGCGGATGATATCGTCCTTCTTATCAAGGATGTATACGATCGCGTTTGCGTTGGGATCGGATTTGGACATCTTCTGGGTGGGCTCCGCAAGGGACATTATCCTTGCACCGCTCTTGGGCATATAGGGCTCGGGCACCTTGAAGGTCTCGCTGTAGGTGGTGTTGAAACGCACGGCAATATCTCTTGCAAGCTCAAGATGCTGCTTCTGATCGCTTCCTATGGGCACTATATCGGTCTGATAAAGAAGTATATCCGCCGCCATCAGCACGGGGTAGGTGAAAAGTCCCGCGTTTATATTCTCTGCGTGCTTGCGGCTCTTATCCTTGAACTGCGTCATGCGGGAAAGCTCGCCGAACATAGTGTTACAGCCAAGAAGCCACGAAAGCTCTGCGTGCTCGTGCACGTGGCTCTGCACGTAAAGGGTATTCTTTTGGGGATCAAGTCCGCAAGCCATATAAACGGCAAGTCCCTCGTAGGTACGCTTTCTCAGCTCCGCAGGCACCTGACGCACCGTAACGGAATGCAGATCCACCACGCAGTAATAGCACTCGTAATCCTCTGAAAAGGCGGAAAAGTTTTTGATGGCTCCAAGGTAGTTTCCGATAGTAAGATTACCGGAGGGCTGTACGCCCGAATATACTATCTTCTTTTTTACTTCGTTTGTCATTACTTCGTTCATTTCAGTTTCCTTTCCTCAGCGGCAGAACATTTCTTTTGCCGCCTTTGATATGCGCTCAACGCCCAGAATTATCTGCTCGTCGGAGGGGGTGGAGTAATTAAGGCGGAACCCGTTTGAAGGCTTGGAGGGATCGCAGTTGAAGGTGGAACCGGGAACCACCGCAACCTTATTTGCCATGCAGGCCTTTATGTAATCGGAGCAATCAGTTACTCCCTCAGGCAGACGGCACCAGATGAACAGACCGCCCTGGGGACGTGTGTAACTGATGCAATCGGGCATATTTGCGTCAAGCGCGGAAAGCATAAGGGAAGTCTTGTGCTTATAAATGCCGCGTATCTTTTCAATGTGGGCGTCAAGATCACACTCGGTCATATACTTATAGCACAGCATCTGGAAGAAGATATTGGTGTGTACGTCCTCGCTCTGCTTTGCAACGGTCATCTTTGCGATTATTTCCTTATTTGTAATAACGAAGCCAACGCGCATACCTGCGGAAAGGATCTTTGAGAAGGAGGAGCAATAAATAACTATGCCGTCCTTATCAAGAGACTTCAGCGTGGGAATATCCTCGCCCTCAAAGCGAAGCTCTCCGTAGGGGTTGTCCTCAAAGATCACAACGCCGTGCTTCTTTGCCACCTCAAGGATAGCCTTTCTCTTTTCAAGAGAAGTAGACGTGCCGCAGGGGTTGTGGAAGGTTGGGATAAGATATATCATCTTTGCGTTGGGAGTTGCGGTGAGGGTCTTATCAAGCTCATCGGGATCTATGCCGTCGTCGTGAAGCTTTACGCCGACGGTACGGGCACCGCAGGATCGGAATGCGTTCAGAGCGCCGATAAAGGTAGGCTCCTCGCAGATAACAACGTCGCCCTCGTTTGTGAAGATCTTTGCGGCAAGCTCGATTCCCTGATTACCGCCGCTGACGACGAGGGTATCGTCGTCCTCCGAAACAACGCCGAAGCGCTCGCCCTGGCGCTTTGTGATAGCGGCACGGAGAGGCGCGTAGCCCTCGGTCATGCTGTACTGCAGGGCAGGAACCGCGCTGTTCTTATAAATATCGGCAGAAAGGCGCGCAAGCTCCTCCACGGGGAAGGACTCGGGCGCAGGATTTCCCGCGGCGAAGGAGATGACCTCCGGGTCCACGAGAGATTTGAACATCTCTCTTATTGCAGAGGGTTTAAGACTTTTGATCTTATCGGAAAAATTGTAATTCATAACGTTCCTCTTTTCAGCTCCTTATTTAACGGGAAGCTCGTAATTTTTAACTGATTTTTCGGGTACGAATATAAGCATACTGCCGTAGGGCACGTCCGTTTCGGGGTCTGCTTCTCCGAAGTAAACGTCCAGATAAAGCATTCCCGTTGCGGTGGTATCCACGTTATCAAACACCAGACGGCGGTAGTTATATATCATAAAATGCTCGTAGGATGCGTCGGAAAGGGGATAAAGCTTTCCGTTTGCATCACGGAGATAGAAGGAAAAGCCCTCGTCGTCGCCCTCAGGCAGCTTATCAAGCTTAAGATCGTTCTGTATATCCTCAAGGGTGCTGTCGTTATACCTGAGAGTAAGCTGAAGCTGCTTTGCCTCGGGCACCACCACAAGGAATTTAAAGAAGAAATGCGCCCTGTCCTTGTTATCGTAGGGCGTTACGGGATCCTGAGTAAACGCCTGCGGAGCACTGCCGTCCTCGGAATACGCCGCGCTGAGCGCGTCGTTTACAAGCACTTCCTTGGCGGCGGCAGGATAGTAATCCGAAAGACCGATGCGAAGAATGAACATTCCGCAGAAAAGGAATATTCCCGTAACAAGAACCGTTTTTAATATCTTTCCCATACTCACCTCAATGGCAAACGAACCAATTCTCGCCCGTTCCGCAATCTGCGGGCAGAGGCACGGCAAGGCTTACTGCATTTGCCATCTCCTCCCTCAGTATACGGGCGGCTTCTTCTATTTTATCTGCGGGCGCCTCCACAAGCAGCTCGTCGTGCACCTGCAATACGAGTCTTGCCTCGGGCAGCTCCCTTGCAAGACGGCGATAGACGTTTATCATAGCTATCTTTATTATATCTGCGGCACTTCCCTGAATGGGGCTGTTCATTGCCACGCGCTCGCCGAACGCCTGCAGATTCTTGTTGCTTGACTGAAGCTCGGGTATCTTTCTGCGCCTGCCGAATACGGTGCTGACACAGCCATTTTCTTTGGCCTCCTCCACAATTCTGCGGAGATATTCGTGCACGCCGGGGTATCTTTCCAGATAGCTGTTTATATACTCTCTCGCTTCTCTGCGGGAAATATGCAGATCCTCCGCAAGCGAAAAATCTCCTATGCCGTAAACGATACCGAAGTTCACTGCCTTTGCCCGCTTGCGAAGCTCGGAGGTCACCAGCTCCTCCGGCACGCCGAACACGGCAGAAGCCGTGGAGGTGTGGATGTCCTCGCCGTTTACGAATGCGTTGCGCATATTCTCATCGCCGCTTACGTGGGCAAGCACGCGAAGCTCGATCTGTGAATAGTCCGCATCGGCAAGCAGATAGCCTTTCTTCGGAATAAAGAACTTGCGCAGCTCCCTTCCAAGCTCCGTCCTTATGGGAATATTCTGCAGATTGGGATCCGTGGAGGAAAGTCTGCCCGTGGCGGTAACGCTCTGGTGGAAGGTGGAGTGAACCCTGCCCTCACCGTCTGCGGCGTTCACAAGCCCCGCAACGAAGGTGGAATTAAGCTTGGTTACGTGGCGGTACTCCAGAACCAGAGAAACTATCTCGTGATCCGAAATCTTGTTCAGCACGTCCGACGCAGTGGAGTAACCGTTTTTGGTCTTTTTGGGAGCCTTAAGCCCCATCTCTTCAAAGAGCACCGTGCCCAGCTGCTTTGGGGAGTTTATATTGAACTCTCTGTTCGCCAAGAAAAATATCCGCTCCTCAAGCTCCTTTGCAAGAAGCATAAGCATATTTCCAAAGCGCTCAAGTCCCTCTACGTCCACGAGGAAGCCGTGCTTTTCCATTGTGTAAAGGATCTCGGCAACGGGGATCTCTATATCGGAAAGCAGGGAAAGCTCCCCGTTCTCCTCAAGAAGCGCTCTTTGCTTTTTTTGGAGCAGCTCCAAATATTTAAGCACGCAATCGGCTTTTTCGGGGTGCTTTGCAAATACCGCGTCAACGCCGTGATCCGAGGTACCGGGATCCAGCAGATAATCCGCAAGCATGGTATCGAACACACAGCCGTGCACGATCCTTCCCGCCTTGTGGCAACAGCTTTTCAGATCGTGGCACACAAGCTGCACGCCGCCGCCGAAAAATCCGTCTGCGTTCTTAGCTTCCTCAGGGGAAAGCAAATAGTAGCTCCCATCACAGCCAACGGCAATACCGCCGTCCTCAAGGAATGTAAAGACCGCCGTTTTTTTCTCGGTTGCCGCAAAAAGCTCCGCCGCCGTAACTGTCTTTGCCTCAGCGGGCGCAATGTTTTCGGGGCGCTCGGACTTCACGTCAAGGCGCTCCGTAAGCTTTGCAAAGCCAAGCTCGGAGAAGATGGAGGCAAGCCGTGCGTTATCGCGCTTTACCTCTTCGATTTCCGCGATGCCGAAGCCAAGCTCCGCATCTCTTTTTATGGTGGCAAGCTCAAGGGAAAGATAGGCAAGCTCCCTTCCCGTCTCAAGCTTGTTTTTCTGCCCCGCGGGGATAGCCGCCTCGGGAAGCGCCTTATAAAGCGTATCAAGATCGCCGTATTCGCCGATAAGCTTGAATGCGGTCTTTTCACCGATGCCGGGCACTCCGGGAATATTATCGGAGCTGTCTCCCATCAGCGCCTTGCAGTAAACGTAATTTTCTGCGGGCACACCGTATTTTTCCTTGAACGCTTCGGGCGTCATTACCGCCGTTTCCTTGTTTCCCGAAAGAAGCACGGTAACGTTTTCATCAATAAGCTGCAGGCTGTCTCTGTCGCCCGTCAGCAGGTACACGCGAACATTCTTTGCCGTAGCCTCTGCCGCAAGAGTACCGAGAATATCGTCGGCCTCGAAGCCCGCCTTTTCCGCAACATATACTCCCATGGCGGAAAGGCAGTCCTTTGCTATTGGGAACTGGGCAAGAAGCTCCGGTGGCGTTGGTTTTCTTCCGGCCTTATACTCGCCGTACATATTATGGCGGAAGGTGGGGGCCTTCACGTCGAAGGCGGCGGCACACATATCGGGAGAAAGAGCATCCAGCTGTGCCATTACGGTGTTTATCATTCCGTACACTGCGTTAGTGGGTATGCCCGACGGCGAGGTAAGAGGAGATATACCGTAAAAGGCACGGTTAAGTATGCTGTTTGCATCGATAACAAGCAGTTTTTTCATCACTCGTCAGCCTTCTTTAATCTTTTTGCACCGTTTCTGACAGATATGAGACGCAAAGCGGAGAATACCGCGAAGCCGAAGATGGAAGCATCGGCTCCCCAGCCTCTCAGCAGAGACGTCTTGTTTGCCGCAAGATAGATAAGATCGGGGATAGCGCAAAGGAGACCGAAGCTTACGGCACCGCAGCAGCAGATAACGAACCACAGAGGCTTTGGCTCAGCGGTGTTGAATCTGCATTCCGAAATAACGGAAAGTGCGGCAAAGCACGCGGCAATAATGTAAACGTTTTTGTTCGGGCAGTTCATTACGAGCTCGGGATCGAAATACGCTCTGAAGCCGGGCAGCATAATGAACAGCGCGGGGGTAAGCGAAACGCCGGCACGCAAAAGATTGACTCCCTTAGCGGGAATAAGAGCGCCCGCAAGAACCGTAACGCAGGAGAGAACGGCAAAAACCGCAATCCCCATCTCCAGACCGCGGCTGAAGGCAGAGCCTGCCGCAATAGAGGAAACGGACTCAAAAAACACGATAAGCGACGTCATCGCGGCGGCAAAAGCTCCTACGGTATAGTCAATGCCGTGGATGATTCTTTTTTCTTTAAGACGCTTGCGGCAAACGATGCACAGAGCGCAAACAGCAAGCACGCAGATAACGGGGAACGCCCAGCTGAGCCCCAGAACGGGCTGAGGATCTCCTATCATAAAATGACCGCTTGCGGAGTCGTAATTATTAAGCAGGGCAACGGTTCTGAATATTGCCCCCGCAATACCGCCAAAGGCGGAAATGATCAAGCATATCAATGTCATTCTTTTAATTTTCATCGTCTATACCTCTGAGCTTCTTTGCAAGATTTACTATCTCAAGCCCGTTCTGACGGGCGTATTTTACCGTGTAAAAGGTGCCTCCCGAGGCACGGTCAAGAAACGCGATACATACGGACGATGCATCGCAAAGCTGACGGTTGCGGGTGAACATACACTGGGAAACGTATTCGGACGACGCATAGCTTACGCCGTCCGCCTCTTTAAGTATCTTTTCGTATTTAAGCCTGTCCGCCTCACACCACGCCTTTGCCTGATCCTTATAGGGCAAAAACAGTAGCAGCTTTACGTTCCCATGCTTTTCCTTCAGCGCAAGGACCGCCTCCGCCGCAAGAGTATCAAAGCCGAGCGCGCCGCCCGCGCAGAATACTCTTTTGCCCGATGCGTACCGTTTTTCCACCTCGCACCGCAAAAGCTCCTTCAGGGGCGATATATCCTCTGCGGCAATATGCCGATGCCCCGTAAAACAGCAGGTGATCTCTTTCATTATTTCATACCTATAACAGACATCATAGTGCCCCGCACGCCTCCGCTTGCGCGATGGGAATAGAAGGTTTCCCTCTCGCAATGGGTGCAAAGGCCGCAAACGTCGATATTTTCTTTTTTAACTCCCGCGTTGCAAAGGATGATGCTGTTGGCGGTTTTCAGATCGCAGAGGTATTTTCCCTCCGATCTGCCGCGCACGAGCACGTGCTCTGCCTTTTCTCCGAGAGCCCCTATGGCGGCATCCGCCACCTCTTTGCCAACCTCGTAGCAAGCACCTACGATGGCGGGACCGATGGCAACGCGGATATTATCCGCCTTACAGCCAAGCTCCTTCATTCGCCCCACTGCCCCTGCGGCAATGAGAGCGAAGGTGCCGCGCCAGCCCGCGTGAACGGCGGCGCATATTTTTTCTGCGGGATCGTAAAGCAGTACGGGAACGCAGTCTGCGGTCTTTACCGCCGCAAACATTCCCCGCTCCGTAATAATATATCCGTCCCCCTCAGCAGTGGCTTTTCTGTAGACTCCCTCTCCGAGCATATCCTCCGTAACGGTGAATATCCTTGAGGAATGTATCTGGGGTACGGAAACGAGCCGTTTTGCATCAAAGCCAACGGCATCAGCAAACAGCTCCGTGTTTTTTAACACCGTTTCATCCTCATCTCCGCGCCCAAAGGCAAGATTGAGGCAGGCGGTGTGCGTCAATCGGGATACTCCGCCTATACGGGCGGAAAAGCCGTGTATGACCTCCCCAAGCATATCGCTTCGGTAGAATACAACTCCGTTTTCTGCCCGTACAGGTCTGAACATATCCACCTCAAAAATCAAGTCTTATCTGTTTTATCGGCTTTATTGCGCTTCCCTCGGGGAAGCTTTTTACCTCACCGAATGCAAAAAAGCCGTCTTTATCGAACAGCAATACCCTCGTGCCCAAGGGCATATCCGTTCCTATCTTATGCTGATATATCTGATTACCGCGCTTTGCAAGAGTTGCAAAAAACTCCGTAAGATATACCCGCGGCAGATGGGAAAACGCCGCCTCCGTTGGCAGAAGCAACGCGTCCCGTTCCTCTTCCGTCATCTGCTCCAGCTCATCAAAGGTGTGAGCCTTCTCAACGGAAAAACCGCAGGCGGCGGTGCGCCTCAGTGCGCTCATTACCCCTCCGCATCCGAGTGCGGCACCTATATCCGCGCAAAGGGTGCGTATATACGTGCCCTTGGAGCAGGATATACTCAGGCTGTATTCCTCGTCGGATATTGCATCCGCCTCAAGGGAATATACGGTGACCGGGCGGGGCTCACGCTCCACCGTCTTGCCGCTTCTTGCAAGATCAACGAGCTTTTGCCCGTCTCTTTTGAGAGCGCTGTACATGGGAGGCACCTGAAGGATATCTCCGCAAAAGGATCGTGCGCATTCAAGCACCCTTTCCCTCGCGGGGATGGGGGCGGCGGTTTTCTCCGTCTGCCCCCATATATCCTCCGTGTCGCTTATCATACCGAGGCGCATACGGGCTTCGTATCCCTTATCGCCCTCGGAAAAATACTCCGATGCCTTCACTGCTCTGCCCACCAGCAAAACGAGAAGTCCCGTTGCCATAGGGTCAAGGGTGCCCGTATGACCCACCTCGCGGGTGTTATACAGCCTGCGCACGCGGTTAACCGCATTGTGGCTCGTCATATTCTCCGGCTTATCTATCAGAAGAACGCCGAAGGGGCGAGTTGAAGTATTCTGCATACCCCGTTTTACTCTTCCTCTTTGCGGGTGATAGCGATGGAAAGCTCGTCAAGAGCCTTTGCATCAGCTTCTGCAGGGCACTTGGTCATAAGCTCGGAAGCGTTCTGCGCCTTGGGGAAGGCTATAACGTCGCGGATATCCTCAAGACCCAGAAGCAGAGTCACAAGTCTGTCAAAGCCGAAGGCAAGACCGCCGTGAGGAGGTACGCCGTACTTGAACGCATCAAGCAGGAAGCCGAACTTTGCCTGTGCCTCCTCGGGGGTAAAGCCGAGGGCGGCAAACATTCTCTGCTGGATCTCGGGATCGTGGATTCTGATGGAACCGCCGCCGATCTCGGTACCGTTCATAACGATATCGTAGGCGATGGCACGAACGTTTCCGCGGTCGCTCTCCAGCTTATCCAGATCCTCGGGATTGGGCATGGTGAAGGGGTGGTGCTTTGCATAGTATCTGCCGTCCTCCTCGGAGTATTCAAAGAGGGGGAAGTCCGTTACCCAAAGAAGCTTCGTCTCCATGGGGTCAAGCAGACCCAGGCGCTTTGCGCACTCGCATCTGAGCGCGCCCAGGGCGTCAAATACCACGCTGTCCTTATCCGCAACGATGCAGATAAGGTCGCCGTCCTCAAATTCCATTGCCTTGAGGATGGCGTTATTCTCTTCCTCGGTAAGGAACTTGGCGTAAGAGGAGGAAACCTCGCCCTTATTCATCTTATACCAAGCCATACCCTTTGCCTTGTAGGTCTTTACGAACTCGCCGAGGCCGTCTATCTCCTTGCGTGGCATAGATCCGCCGCCCTTTACGTTGATGGCGCGAACGCTTCCGCCGTTCTCAACGCAGCCTGCAAATACCTTGAAGGAAGTCTTGCCTGCGATATCGGAGATGTTCCTCAGCTCAAAGCCGAAGCGCACGTCGGGCTTATCGGAGCCAAAGCGCTCCATTGCCTCCGCATAAGTAAGACGGGGCAGGGGAAGCTCTATATCCTCGCCTCTGAATTCCTTCCATACCTTCTTGAGGTATCCCTCGGTGGTGGCAATAACGTCCTCCTGGGTAACGAAGGAATACTCGGTATCTATCTGGGTGAACTCGGGCTGACGGTCAACGCGCAGGTCCTCGTCGCGGAAGCAACGGGCAAGCTGGAAATAGCGGTCAAAGCCCGATACCATCAAAAGCTGCTTGTAAAGCTGAGGAGACTGGGGAAGCGCGTAGAACTTGCCGGGGTGAACGCGGCTGGGAACAAGATAGTCACGTGCGCCCTCGGGGGTAGGTCCGATAAGGTTGGGGGTTTCTATTTCAAGGAAGCCCTCACCCATATAGTACTCTCTGGTGATCTGCGCTATTTTGCTTCTTGCGATAATGTTTTTCGCAAGATCGGGACGGCGGAGGTCAAGATAGCGGTAACGCATACGGAGCTCGGGGCGCACCTGGCTGTTCTCCACGATCTCAAAGGGAGGCGTCTCGGAACGGGAAAGAACCGTAAGCTCCTTAACCGCAACCTCGATAGCACCGGTAGGTATCTTGCGGTTGATGGCGCCCTCTCCTCTGCTGCGCACAACGCCCTTTGCCATAAGCACCGTCTCGGATCTTACTCCGTACGCGGTCTCAAAGCTCTTTTCGTCGGTATTCTTGTCAAAGGAAAGCTGGATGATTCCGCTGCGGTCGCGGAGATCGATGAATATAAGCTGTCCCAGGTCGCGCTGGCGCTGGGTCCAACCCATGACCGTCACGGTCTTGCCGATATCGTTTTCGGTAAGCTCGCCGCAACGGCACGTCCTCTTATCGTTTTCTGAAAGTAAATTTGCCATTTTATGTTCCTTTCCGGGCTTTGCCCATCTTTCATTATCTTTTTTATTGCTCTGCATCCTCGTCCCCTGCAATATCGGAAACGATAATGTCAAGAGCGTTCTGCAAAAAGTAACTTCTTTGCTTCAGGAAGGCGTTAAGGTCCGTGTTTTTGCCGAGTATCAGCGTTTCGCAGGCGTCTTCCAGCGTGTCGGGATAACCCAGCACCGCAATTACGCACACGGAACGGCTCTCAAACATTTTTTCAATGCTTGCACGGCTGACCGTATCCCCTCTTGAAACGTCGTTTATGTAAGCCTCGGCAAAATGCTCTGCCGTGCGCTTTACCAGATTATCCATCACCGTACCGCTGCGCTCCCTGTCGTCGCAGAAGGAGGTGATAGCCATGACCGTTGCCCTGCTCGGATCCGCAACGGACACGTAGCTCCCCTGCTCGGTTGCCTTTGGCAGAGGGAGCATACCGTAGGTGGCGGTATCAAGGGTGCCGAATTCACCGACGGTGCCCTGGCGGAACACCGCGTCGGCACTGCCCACAACACCCTTTGAGCTCACGTTGCCGTACAGTGAGCCCTTCAGCTTGCCGAACAGCTCCACGGCGCCGTTCTCGGTAACGGAAACGCGGAATCCGTCCTCGGTTGGGACCGCATCCCTTGCTCCCATTCCCAGCATCCACACCACCGCCTCGTTGCAGTCGGTATATACGCCGTTCCCGCTTTGCTCCTTCACGATGCCGTGGAGGGTATCAAGAGTCCATTTTCCGCTTTCCACCGTTGCCGCAAGCTCGGAAGGAGCAACGTCCAGCTGCTCTTTATCAAATATCACTCCCACAAGAGAGTCACGGAAGCCTGCGGTGGCATCCGATGCCGCAAGAAACGTCTTGCCGCGGACGGAGAGCGCCGTATTTATATCGGTATAATAACCGTCTCCGTCAAGGTGTACGTTCTCCACTCGGTTGAGATCCGCAAGCAGACCTCCCGCAAGCAGATCCGCCGCGTGGTGGTTAAGCTCCGAGGTGTTCTCAACGAACAGGTCAAGCACGAGCAGATCCGCCGTATCTCCCTCGTTTGCGGCGTGAGCCGCCATAACGTAAGCAACGGGATCCGCAAGTCTTACCACCTTAAGGTCTATATTAAGATCAAAAGCAAGCATCTGCCCCTCGTCGGCGTCTATGCGGGAAAGTATCGTTGGAGCGCTGTCGCCGTCAAAGCCCGTATTGCGCTCCTTGTCGGCAACCAGTATCTTGAAGCTGCCGCCCTCAAAATCCGCAACCGATCCGGGATATACCATCACGGTCTCGTCCGGCGGTTTAACGGCGCCGAGAGTTTTCACGGTCTCCTCCGTCGTAGGCGATTGCTCCGTTGTCGGGGCGTTCATTCCTCTGCCCACAACGAAGGCGGAGGCAACGCACACTGCAAGAGCCATAATAAGAACGAACGGCCGCCATTTATGCCTGTTGGTATTCGTTTGGTTTTGGTTGTTCTTGTCCATTAAAATTCCTTTTGTGTACTTTTGTTGTGCAAGCGCACGCTTATGGGTTTTCTGCGGATATCCTCTTTACTCGCTTTCCAACGAGGCAAACGAGCTCGTAGCAGATGGTATCTGCGGATGCCGCAAGCTTTTCTATATTTTTGCCCTCGCTGTCAAAGATCACGGCAACGTCGCCCGGACGCACCTCGCGATCTCCGATATCCACCATGCACTGATCCATACAGACTCTGCCAACGACGGGCGCGGGGCTGCCGTTTATAAGCACCTGACCGCCGCCGGAGAATGCGCGGAGAAAACCGTCTGCATATCCGACTCCGAGAGTGGCAACGCGCATATCCCTCTCCGCCGTATAGCTTCCGCCGTAGCTTATCCTCTCCCCCGCCTTCAGGGAATGCACGTGGATGACCGTGGTCATAAAGGTCATAACGGGCTCAAGGCTTACGGGCAACGCAAGCTCCCTATCGGGGGAAAGCCCGTAAAGAATGATGCCAACGCGCACCATATCGTGCCTGTACTCGGGGAAGCGCATTGCCGCCGCACTGTTACAGCAGTGAACGCACAGCCCCTTCACCTTTTCCCCAAGAGCATCAAGCACGCCCGCGAACAGATCGTGCTGCCGCTCCGTTTCCTCGATCGCCCCGTCTGCACAGGCAAAGTGGGTGAATATTCCCTCGGCACGAATGCCGCCAAGCTCCGTCACCTTGCTTATCTCCTCGGCGCAAGCCGCTCCGTCAAGCGCAGAAAAGCCGATTCGGTTCATTCCCGTGTCTACCTTGATATGCACTCTGACGGTCTGCCCTGCCTCAACGGCGGCGCACGATAGCGCCCTGCCGTATTCGGGACTGTAGACGGTCTGGATATATCCGCTCTCCGCAAGCTCCCCCGCGTTCTCCACGGGAGTGTAGCCAAGGATGAGAATATCGCTGTTTTCGGGGGCAAAGCGGCGTACCTGACGGGCCTCCTCAATGCAGGAAACGCCAAAGCGCCGCACCCCAAGACCCGCCAGCCGCTTCACGCAGTTCTCCGCACCGTGACCGTAGGCATCCGCCTTAA
The DNA here is from genome assembly GCA_015064505.1 of Oscillospiraceae bacterium. Classification (GTDB taxonomy): domain Bacteria; phylum Bacillota; class Clostridia; order Oscillospirales; family CAG-272; genus RUG12395. Next base: position 39,639 of record SVSB01000004.1, on the reverse strand, counting down.
CCACGCACATAACCCGGCATTGGGGGGTATCCTTATCTATGTGAGCCTTGATAGCAAGATAATTATGCTCAAGTGCTCCCAGATCTATTTTTGCATATGTTTTCAAAATTTCTTTGTTTTGCATGTAATCGCCTCCTGTCAGCGGCGCATAGCCGCAGGACAGTAAAATCTTGCCGCCTTGAAGAATCTTTCGTTTGCATCGAACAGAAGAAGCGTAAGCCTTCCCTTTTCGTCGGGATAAAGCACCGCCGCTCTGTTTTCGGGCTCAAAGCCGCTCGTAACGTCAAGTGCCCTTGCGGGACGCTCGTTTTCGCATTTGCGGAGCACGTCGTCGCTTAAGGGCGCAAGGAGCACCGCATCGCGGAGGGAAAAGGAGGTAAGCACCTTGCGGCGAGAGACGCCGTTAATTTTTGCAACGGTAAAAACGCCATCCTCGATCTCATAATCGTATTCAAGCCTGAAGTTGGGAAGAGTAAGCAAAATAACGGTTATTTCAATTATCACGGCAAAGCCGATGGCGGCGGGAGAACCCAGCCACAAGGCCGCATAGCCGTTTACAAGCGCCAAAAGGACCCACAGCACGGCCGTCATCACGCATTTGCGCAAGTAAGCCCCGCGTCTCTTCGCCCTGCGGGAATAGCCGAATATACCGACACCGTTATCCATCCGCGCCTCCTGTGTGCATACTTTTCCAAGATACTTATTATCGTGCTATTATACCATAGTATTTCCGCTTTTTCAATGCCTTTGCAAGATATTTTAATTATATTATTATTAAGTAATAAAATGCCGTAGCTCTCTGTGGGAAAGCGGCAAAACTCCGTGGCGAAACCGTTGACTTTACGTTCTAAATATGCTAAATTAAAAACACACGACACGCACCGTAGCAGGAGAACTTTATGAAAATCGGAATTTGCACTACGAACCCCGCTATGATAAAAACCGCATACGAATCGGGCCTTGATTTCGTTGAAGTAAGCAATTGGGAGCTCGCAAAATCAGACGAGGCGGCATTTAAGAATATGCTTGCTCTCAAAAGCACCTTGCCCGAGGGCTTTTTCTACGCCTGCAACGGACTCGTTCCTCCGGACCTTCGTCTCACGGGGCCCGACGTGGATTACGAAAAAATACGCGATTTTTCCGAAAGCAGCTTTGCAAAGCTGGCAAAGCTGGGCGTTAAAATGCTCGTTTTCGGCTCCTCCAAGGCAAAGGAGGTGCCCGAGGGCTTTGACTTTGACGAGGCGATGGAGCAGCTTGTAAGGGTCACGCAAATATTTGCGCAAGTAGCAAAAAAGCACGGGCAATGGGTATGCATAGAACCTCTGCGCACCGCGGAATGCAATATAATCAACTATGCCGAGGACGCAGCAAGGCTTGCCGAAATGACGGGCTGCGACAACGTTGGCTCCCACGTTGATTACTACCACCTTATGCAGAATGGTGAGAAGATGTCAAAGCTTGAGACTTTGGCAAAAAACATTTTTCACACCCACGTAGCTTCCCCCTGCAAACGTACCCTTCCCACCCCCGACGACGGCGCTGATTACGGGCAGTTTATCGACTATCTCCGCAAGGGAGGATACGACGCCACCGTGTCCTTTGAGGGTGGTGGAGAGAAAACGCCGGAAAGCCTTAAGAGCTTCTGCGATTTTATGAGATCCTTATAATCCGACCGGCGCTCGGTCTTTACAAAAAGTGAAGAACGCTTCACCACACCGAACGGGAACGCACAGAACCGCGTCCCCGTCACGAGCCGGCCTTCAATCGGAGTTGTTTATGAGAAAGAGACTATTACCTGGATACGCTTCAATTTGCATACTCGTTATCGTAGCGATTGCAGCCATTGCTGTAAATAATTACAAAAACAGAATTACCGAATTTGTTTTCACACCGGAAGAGTGCGAACGCTACTTTTCCGTAACGCCGACCGAATTTTTTAATGAGCATTTTCCGTTTTATGATGACATTGGCGATTTCCGCGAAAATTCCTACGTGGATAAAAACGGCGATCTGATAGTGGGGATCACCGCCGATCAAAAAGAGATCATTTGTGAGTTTTACGAACCGTTCATAATCACGGCAAAAGAACTGGGCATTAAAATATCCGATGATTATTATCACGTTTCCTTTGAGGGATATCGGGAGGACGTAAGTGCAATGGTCGAAAAAATGCCCTTTTCTACCCTGTACGCCCTCCGTATTGCGCAATTGATGAACGGCACCGCCCCTTGTGACGTGAAAGTTACCTTTACGTTCATTGACGGAAAAACCGGAGAAACCGTTTATGAAGAAAGCTTCCGTGAGGTTTGGCGGTTGGATCTTGAAAACTTATCGAAATTATCTCCGCGCAACGAAGAGGAAACAAGCGAGACGGACTGACCGCCATAATGCTCACGGTGACGTGGTGCGAACTATCGGTTCCGACCGCATTACCGTAACCACATACGATTACGATGCTTTCGGTAATGACCGCAACACCGCAAACGCCTTGATTTCCGACCAAAACCCCTTCCGCTACTGTGGAGAATACTTCGATACAGCAACGGGAACTTACTTCCTCCGCGCACGTTGGTACGACCCCGCAACGGGTAGATTCACACAGCAAGATTCTTGGGCGTATTACAACCCCAACGACCCCTTGAGCCTTAATCTTTATGTCTATTGCTATGGGAATCCTGTAGGGTATGTGGATCCGAGCGGAAATACGGTAATCGTATCTAGTGAAAATGACGATTACATTATTGAGGCTTTAAGTTGTATAAATGAATTGACGGAATACGAATTATTCTATAGTTTTTCTACAAATGAGCTTACCTATAAAAAAGGGAACATAGCCGAAGAAACGCCGATAGGTAATGAGCTAATAGCGACACTCATTGACTCTCCTCATACTATTACAATGGCGTAGGTGGAGATGCGAGTATTATTTTTGATATAGAGAGTAGCCCGAATCTGTATGTAAGGGCTAATAAGAAGAAACACTCTGTATTAGATACGAGACCAGCATATGTTGGTGTAAGGGGGTATTGATATGAAAAAAATGTTAGTCTTTTTGATATCAATAATTGTTTTAACTTGTATTGTATTTCTTGTTGCAAGTTATTGTGAGCCTCGATACGAATCTGAAGAACGACATCTCGCAAAAGATAATTTGCTTTTCTGCTTTTCAATATCTCAATTTGGCGGTGGTCATTCCACGTATTATCAGGTCGGTAAAGACGGCACTTTATTGCGCGGCAACGGTTATGCCGAAAGTAGTTATATAACAGACCGAGGTTATTTCCTCACTTATGAAGAAGCAATAGCATATTATCCCAACACAACCTTTACTCGCGAAGATTTTGGTATAATCTATGATGAAATCAAGCTTTCTGCGGAGCAAGTAAAAGAGCTTGAAATCTTGCTTGACAACTGTATGAATAACGTTGAAGAGGGTACTGAGAAGATTGACAGTATTGAATTTGGCGAGGCGTATGTTCACGCGCTCTTTAGCGATGGTAAAGTATATTACGAATGGGTAGACAGGCGCGGATATAAAAAGGATCCGCTGTCGCTTATCGGCTACAAGCTTGAAGAATTGTACGGTGTAAAAGGCGGATGGTATCAATATGATGCACTCTACTTTGAGGAAGTTAAAGATTTTTTGAGGAAAAACGAATCTTTCGTTTCGCAGTACGGTAAACCTAAAAAAATTTCCCGTGCGCGGGATTGGCCAATAAAGCGAGATAATAACGGTGAAAATTGGCGCCCATTTGTTGTTGAAACACGGAAGTATCAAATGGTAGTGTACATACGTTTCGGCGGACGAAATCCTAACGGCGAAATTTACATGTACGAATTTGAAGTTAAGGAGATTTCAAAAAAGTAGCGATAAGTTTGTGTTAATTATCTAGGTTTCAAAATGTGTATTTTCAAGCGCCTTTTAAGCATTTTGCTCTGCTCCGTGATACTTATCACGGGGCAATCGGCGCTTGCCTCGGTGGTTGCCTGCGAATACGAGGTAAGCGGCAACGCCGCCGAGGACACGCAGACGACCCGCTATACCTACGCGCGTAAGACAGGGGACGGTTCTCTGCCCTAAGCGAATAAGACACAGAACCGTCCCCTGTCTTATTGACCCCGGACCGAAGGGATCAAGATGATTATGAAAAGTACAAGCGAATTGTGGACTACGATGAAAGTTTAGCTCATATCGTTAAGTAATCAGGAGGCCTTATGAAGAAAAAATCGTTGTTTTACTTTTAGCTGTTAGCTTTGTTTTTGTTGGTATATTTATATATGCTCTGAAAGCAAAAAACAATTTTAAACCTTATGCGATTGAGATTGAGCCATATTTATACGGTGAGACGCAGAACGACAATTATGTAATGGCAAAAATATCAGGACAGCTACCGCAAGTTTTTGAATTTGATTGCGAGATAGACGGAAAAACTGCTGTTTGGGTGTACGGAATTTCAAACCAAAATGATTTAACAAAATTGATTATTCCAAATAAAGTTGAAATCGTTGCAGAACCTTGTATGTGTTCGAAATTGGAGGAGATAGTACTGGGAAAGGATGTTTGGCGATATGATGTTTGCGGCGATAACAGCCAATATTCAGTAAAAACATTTCAAGTTCATACTGACAATAATGAATTCGATACTTTAAACGGCAGCTTGGTTTCAAAAGACAGAAAAATCATTTTTAGAGCGATAAAAAATATTGATTTAATTCCTAATGAATGTGAAGAAATACATAGTTACGCTTTTTCGCATACGAGTATTTCATTAGACCGATATAGCTTAAGTAACATTAAAAAAATACGGTACGGTGCGTTCGTTAACTGCGACAATATAACAAGTGTATTTCTTCCGGAAAATATTCTTGTTGGCGGCAGTGCGTTTGCTGATTGTGATAATATGTCCTTCGTATACCTGCCCAAAAGCGCTATAAGATGGAACACTTTGGATAATCCACCTTTTGCCGATTTATCCCCCACAGCAACAGTATATTGCGGTAATTTAGACGATTACTTTCCTCAAATCAAGACTTGGTACGACAGTTGGCCTCCCGGTTACGTCGATCACCTTGAAGTTGACAGTGTTGAAGCTTTTATGCTCTATTGGGGCTTTGTCGATACCCAAACAATCGTTTTCGGACAAACCGCAGATGATATGGAGAAGGCAATGAACACAGGGGAGGTAAATAATAATGAATAAACATTTAGCCTCTGCAAAAAGAACCGGAAAGATCGTCAGAGTTGTTGTCGCGCTGTTAACAGCCGCCCTCATTTTAGTGTTTTTAATACCCAATTTAGCGAGACTTGTTGACAATTGCAGATACGGCAGAACTGCAACAAGGTATTATCTATCGAAACACGAAGCACAGCTTGAAACAATTTCCGATTGGCTACTTGCTTCTGATAATAGTTCTTCAATAGTCAATTCTGACAATGCCGTTGCTTTGATAACTGATGATTTTGAACTGACCGAAGAGCAAAAAGCCACCTTGATATCGGCTATAGATTCTCTATTTGGAGATAAGAAAAGTTGGAGCATTGAAAAAGGAAAACCTTATGATTTTGTTACCTTTACATATTGGTATTCAGAACGCCTTGAAGCTTACGGTGGAATCGCCTATTTTCATGCAAATAGCGAATTCGACTATTTAGGTAAGGACTACAAACGAATCGGCGATTCCGATTGGTATTATTACAGGGTGAATTACCATAATCGAGGATATATAGACTAAGGCGGAATACGGTTCTCTGTCCTGGGCGAATAAGACACAGAACCGTCCCCTGTACTTGCGCCCGCAGTTCCTCCTTTGTAGGGGAGGGGCTGCTCCTCCCGATGTTTCTTCGCCGTATTTGCGGGACGTCTAGGAGCCGTCCCCTACGGTTTCTGCGGTTCCCCGTAGGGGCGAACTGCGTTCCCCCGCCTTTTCTTCACATTATTTTCACAAGACAGGGAACGGTTAGCGATGCCTTTGGCAATGCGCGCACCATCACAACAAGGCAGATCCTGCACGGTTCTGCCTTGTTTTTTGCACAAAAACACCCCTATGGGGGCTACGGTTATGGCTTATCCGTATTGACATCCGCGCAGGGGTATGATAAAATACTTCTATTAACTAAAACTATATTCCATTTGCGAGAGGTTATTATGGCAGACAACAAGAAAAAGGTAGAACAGATCACCTCCATGGACGAGGATTTTGCAAAATGGTTCACCGATATCGTAAAAAAAGCAGAGCTTATCGAGTACACCAGCGTTAAGGGCTGTATGGTAATCCGCCCTTACGGCTACGCTATCTGGGAGAATATCCAGAAGATACTTGACACCCGCTTCAAGGAGCTGGGACACGAGAACGTGTGCATGCCCATGTTCATCACCGAGAGCCTTCTTAACAAGGAGAAGGACCACGTTGAGGGCTTTGCTCCCGAGGTTGCCTGGGTAACCTACGGCGGAAGTGAGAAGCTGGAGGAGCGTCTTTGCGTGCGCCCCACCTCCGAAACGCTATTCTGCGAGCATTATTCAAATATCATTCACTCCTATCGCGACCTGCCCAAGCTCTATAACCAGTGGGTAAGCGTTGTTCGTTGGGAGAAGACCACCCGTCCCTTCCTCCGCTCCAGAGAATTTCTGTGGCAGGAGGGCCACACCATCCACGAGACCGCAGAGGAGGCAATCATGGAGACCGAGCGTATGCTTGACGTATACGCCGACTTCTGCGAGCATGCTCTTGCAATTCCCGTAGTTAAGGGCAAGAAGACCGAAAGCGATAAGTTTGCGGGCGCGGTTTCCACTTACGCCATCGAAGCGCTGATGCACGACGGTAAGGCCCTTCAGGCAGGAACCTCCCACTATTTCGGTGACGGATTTGCGAAGGCGTTCGACATTCAGTTCACCGACAGAGAGAACAAGAAGTGCTATCCTCATCAGACCTCCTGGGGCGTTACCACCCGTCTTATCGGCGCGGTAATTATGACCCACGGCGATAACAACGGACTCGTTCTTCCCCCCGCCATTGCTCCCACGCAGGCAATCGTAATTCCCGTTGCACAGCACAAGGAGGGCGTTATCGAGGCGGCAACCGCCCTTACCGAGCAGCTCAAGGCTGCGGGCATCCGCGCAAAGCTTGACGCAAGCGATAACAGCGCAGGCTGGAAGTTTGCGGAATACGAGATGAAGGGCGTGCCCGTTCGCATTGAGATCGGCCCCCGTGATATAGAGAACGGCTGCTGCGTAGTTGCAACCCGCCACAACGGCGAAAAGACCGTTCTGCCCCTTGAGAACATCGGAGAAGCCGTTAAGGCAAAGCTCACCGAGGTACGCGACGGACTCTTCAAGAAGGCTCTTGAAAACCGCGAGAAGCGCACCTACGACTGCAAAACCACCGACGAGATCAAGGAAGTACTTGCAAAGAACGGCGACGGATTTATCCGCGCTATGTGGTGCGGCTCTCCCGAATGCGAAAAGAAGGTTAAGGAGCTGACGGGCGTAAGCTCCCGCTGCATCCCCTTCGGCGTTGAGGCGAACGGCAACAAGTGCGTTTGCTGCGGCGAGGACGCAGACACCCTCGTTTACTGGGGCAACGCATATTGATCTGAAAAACGGAGGCTCTGCCCATGAAGTCGTTTCTTAATTCCATACGCGGGCGGCTCCGTAATCTTGATTTCGTTATAATGTTCTGCGTGCTTGCCCTTTCCTTTATCGGAATTCTCACCCACTGGGGAGCACGCGAGGTATACGGCACGAGCCGCGTGCTGGTGCAGTCCTTTGCAACGGTGCTTGGCGTTTTCCTTGCACTGATGATAGCAACTCTTGACTATCAGGACATTTGCGATAAGCTGGCGCTTCCGCTGTTTATCGGCGGAGCCGCCGCCTTGCTCCTAACCCTCGTTATCGGCTCCACGGGCAAGTTCGGCGGAAAAAGCTGGATACAGATCCCCGGCATTCCGCTGACCATCCAGCCCTCCGAGTTTGTAAAGCTGTTTTTGATACTGACCTTTGCAAAGCATCTGGAGCTGCTGCGCGCAAAGATAAACCACCCCCTTTCCGTTTTGCGCCTTGCGGCGCACGTGGGCATTCTTGCGGGACTCGTTTTTCTGCAGGACGATCTGGGTACCGCCCTCGTTTATTTCGTTATTGCTCTTGCAATGATGTACGCGGCGGGTCTCAGCCTTTGGTACTACATAATCGGCGGCACTGCCGCGGTTATCGCATTCCCTTACATCTGGCCCCATCTCGGCGAATATCAGCGAATGCGTATTCTCGTTGGATTCAATCCCGAGCTTGACCCCACCGATTTCGGTATGCAGGCGCTTATGTCGCGCCGTGCCATCACCGCAGGAGGTATATTCGGCACGGGTCTTAACGGCGGCGGATATTACGAGGACGTGCCGATGGCAAACAACGACTTCGTTTTTGCCATGATCGGAGAAAAGCTCGGATTCGTGGGTTGCGCCACGGTGGTCGTGCTTTTTGCCGTGCTGATAATTCGCATCTTCGTGGTTGCCATCAGGGCGCGCAAGGATTGCGGCGCTTACATTGCCGTGGGTTGCGGAGCTTTGCTGCTTGCGCAGGTTACGGAAAATATCGGTATGGCGCTTGCCATGCTGCCCGTTGTGGGCATTACTCTTCCCTTTTTAAGCTACGGCGGATCCTCCGTGCTTTCGCTGTATCTTATGGTGGGAATTATACAAAGCATTTGTACACACGCCAAAAAATACCATTTTGAGCGTGAGGACGTATAGCCAAGGAGAACGGATATGAAGATCAAAAACGGATTTATTTTGCGCGAGGTTGCGGGAGAGAACGTGGTTATCGCAGTTGGCGAGGCGGCAACGAAATTCCGCGGCATGATCAGGCTTAACCCAACGGGAGCATTTCTTTGGAAGCTTCTTGAAAGCGACACCACCGAGGAAGCTATGGTTGCGGCAATGCTTGAAAGCTACGATACCGACGGGGAAACGGCCAAAAAAGACATCTCCGCATTCGTTGAGTCCATCAGAGGCGCAGGTCTTTTAGATGAGTGAGCCCGTAACGGAGCTGATGTCCTTAAAGGACGCCCTCAGCAAGCACGGCTTTGCCGTAGTGCAGGGCAAGGGCACCAGCATGCTCCCCCTTATCCGCAATTCACGGGATAGAATGTGCATAAAGGCCCTTACGAGAGCGCCGAAGAAATACGATATCCTGGTTTATACCAACGCCCACGAAATTATTGCCCACCGTCTGCTGAAAACGGATGGCGAGACGCTTGTGATGTGCGGCGATAACCAGATAACCAAGGAAGCTATAAAAAACGATGCGGTGCTTGGATACGTGCAGAGCATCTTCCGCGACGATAAGTGCGTGGAGCTTGAAAAGCACGGAGGTTATAAGCTGTACTGCAGGCTGTGGTGCGCTTCCCTCTTTTTGCGCCGCTGTGCGCTTTTCGTTCTGCGCAGAGTATCAAAAAGCTACAAATACGAAACGAAGTTCGCGCGAGGCTGAATATGAGCCTCGCGCCCTTGTTTTTATTGCACAAATCAAGAGTGCAATTTTTGGTAAAACTGTGGATTTTATTCAAAGAGCGGAACATTTTCCCTCTCCCGTCGTCTAAAGGACGTAACCAACACTCAGGAGGCAATTTATGAAGCTAAAGCGTTTTTTATCATTCATTCTCGTTATTACGACAGTAGCCCCTCTTATGTTTGCCTGCGCACCGAAAAAGGTGCCCGTTACCATTGATATAGGTAACGGATACGAGCTGCCATCCACTTTGGTTGGCACCGCTGCGGCAAATATGGGTCTTCCCGAGGAGCTCTGCAGCGTTGCCGTTACGGCAAAAAGCTCCGTTGGCAGAACCATTCCCACCAATACGGAGTTTACTCTGCGCTTCAGCGCCCCGACGAATACGGAAACGGTGGAGGAGCATCTCTATCTTTCCCCCGCCGCATCCCTGAATATCAGCCGCGTATCCGATACGGAATATATAGCGACTCCCGAAAATGAGCTTGATCCGGGAACGGTTTACCGCCTTTCTCTCGGCACCGACGGAAAGGCGCAGATCTCCTTTGCCTTCCAGACGGAGAGCAGATTCGCCGTATCCTCCACCATTCCCGCGGATCTTGCCACCAACGTGCCCGTTAACAGCGGCATTGAGCTTGACTTTACCTCTCAGATAAAAAGCGGCACGGATATTTCCGATTATATCAGCGTTTCTCCCGCTTTTGAATGGAGCGCAGAGCTTTACCCCAACGGCAAGCGCCTTGCGGTCATACCCAAAAAGCATCTGGACAAAAACGCCGAATATACCGTAACCGTTAAAAAAGGCTTTCCCGCCGCAAACGGTGAAGCCCTTGAAAACGATATTTCAATCCGCTTCCGCACCTCCGCAGACAAGGCGGGAAGCATAGCGGACAAAAAGTATTATATCAATCTTTCTCCCGCCCCCATTACCGTAAGAACGGGAGAGAGCGGAGTGTTCTCCTTTGCATTCGGCACGTACAGAGATTACAATGCGGAGATAAAGCAATTAAGCGCAAGCATATACGCCTATAAAAACGCAGACGCGATGCTTAACGCCGTTAAGGAATTTAACGAAAAGGGCGCGGAGCTTATCGCAACGGGAGAGGCATACCGCTACCCAAGCCAAGGGCTATCCAAAGCATATACAGGAGAGCTTGAATATCATAAAAATACCACGGGCAGAAATCATTTTGCATACCTTCCGAAGCTTGACGCAGGTTATTATCTTGCGGATATTACCCTTGAAATAAAGGTTGGCGGTAAAACGGAAAAGGAAACCACCCAGATACTTCTGCAGGTAAGCGATATCTCCGCTTACTTTGAGCAGACGGAAAAGGAGCTTCTTATCTGGACGCACGAGGGTGCGACCCCCGTCAAAAACGCGGAAATAACCGCGGAATTCTTCTCAAGACAGCAGAACTTCTCCACGGAAAACGCATCCGCATCCTATACGAAGCAAACGGCAAAGACCGCAGAGGACGGCGTTGCCCGCTTTGAGGTACCCGAAGACCGCAGGGCGTCTATCTGCAAAATCAAAAGCGGAAAGTCCACTTTGCTTCTGTTCCCCGGCGGACTCGACGGCATTGCGGCAGAGCAGAGATATTCCTACGTGTTTACCGACCGCTCCGTTTATTTCGGTGACGACACCGTTAACTTCAGCGGCATCATAATGCTTGCGGACGGCACGGTGCCCGAGAAGATCTGGCTGCGTACCAACTACGGCGGCGCAAAATATCCCATTTCCGTTGCCGAGGACGGTTATTTTGAGGGCAGCTACGTGCTTGAAGGCTTCTACGGCTACGGCATCACCCTGCAGTTTTCGGATGAGCAAGGAAAAATACTCGCCTCTCAATTCGTGCGCGTAACGGCAGAGGATAAGCCCGTTTACACCGCAAATATCACCTACGATAAGCTTTTCTACGAATCGGGCGACACCGCAAATATCACCGTTAACGCCACGTTCTTTGACGGTACTCCCGCATCGGGCCTTAAGTTCCGCGTGTACGTACACGTACCGGGAAGCAGAAAGGATTTTGAGGTTACAACCGCAAAGGACGGCACCGCAACCGTAAGCTACAGGCTTCCCCGCCCCGACGTAAGCTCCACCTATCCCACCTACGTCAGTGCAACGGCTGAGCTTATGGGAAATGAAACCGCAAGCCTGTATATCTCAAACAGCGCAACCTATATACACAGCAAATTCTACTTTACTGCAGAAACCGCTTACGAAAACGGCGTTTCCTACGGCAAGGTGCTCCTTAACAAGGTTGACACCTCCGCAATAAAGACCGAAGCCGATCTGAATTACACCGTTTTCCCCAAAAACACCGTGGGTAAGCCCATGGACGGAGATGCAAGAGTGACCCTTACCAAGGTCACCTACGTGCGCCGCAGCATGGGCGTTGAATACGATCCCATCAATAAGGTTACTAACGAAAGATTCACCTACGACAGACGCGAGGACGTGGTAAAGTCCGAGGTACGCCTCTTTAACGACGGCGTTATGCGCCTTGAGCATATTGAGAACGAGGCGGGATTTAACGGTTACTATTACTACACGGTCACCTATAAGGACTACACACTCCGCGTTAACGCCACAAGCCGCAACGTGGATAATTACGACGCCGCATGGGAAGGCTTTACCCTGACCTGCGACAAGGAGGCGTACTCCGTTGGCGATACGATGCGCCTCACCGTTACCGAATACCCCGAAACGACCGACACGCTGCGCAGCTACCTGGTTACGGTGCTGTGCCGCGATTCCTACGAGCATTTCGTTACGAACGACCGCGAGTTTGAATTGCCATACAAAGAGGAATACGTTTCGGGCGTTTCGGTAAACGTTACGGTAGTGGAAGAGAATTCCGTCAATCTCATCTCCTGCCGTCCCCTTTACGACTACGTGAAAAACAGCGGACTCACTCTGGAGATAGTTCCCGACGGAACGGAATATAAGCCGGGAGATACCGTCAGCGTTACCGTGAAGGTCACGGACAAAAACGGCAAAGCCGCTCCCGTAGGCACCAGAGTGACCCTTGCGGTGGTGGACGAGGCGTGCTTTGCTCTGGGCGATCAGACCCTTGATATTCTTTCCGCCCTTTACGGCGGCGTCCGTACCCCATCTCTTGAAAGAAATTGGTCCTTCTCCCTGTTCTACGCATACGATCCCACAAGATACTATCTGTATTCGGGAATGAGCAAAAACGAGGTTGCCGAGGACGCTGCAATGACGGAAGCCCCCACAGCAACCGGCGGCGGAGCTGAAGCCGATAACGTGCGCGTGCGCAGTTATTTTGCCGATAATCCCGTATACGAGATGACGGTAAGCGAAAACGGAAGTGCAAGCTTCACCTTCACCGCCCCCGATAATATTACAGAATGGCGCCTTACCGCTGCCGCCGCTTATTCCCTTGGCGGCACCAACGGAAGCATCCTTGCGGGCAACGCTTCAACGGACGTTATCGTAACTCTGCCCTTCTTTATCAACGCCGGGTATCTTGAAAGCTATATTGAAGGCGACGACGTGACCTGCAGTGCCCGCGTTTACGGCAAGGCAGTAAGCAAGAGCTTTAACACCGTTGCCGCAGTATACGACGAAAATGGCAAGCTTATAAAGGATCTCACCGCAAGCGCAAAGGCGGGCGAGTTCAGCTATTTCTCCTTTGGCAAGCTGGAGGCAGGAGAATACGTGCTCCGCATTACCTGCACCGCCCTCGGCGCGGGAGATGCGGTACAGTATCCCTTCTCCGTAGTTAAGACCGCCGTCCTCGCAGAGATAGAAAAGCCCTTGGAGATAAAGGAAATCAAGGACATCACCCCTGCAAAATATCCCGTGATCCTCTCCTTCGTCAACAAGGAACAGCGCGAGTTTTTAAATCTTGCCCACAGACTTTCCTATACGGGAAGCACCAGGAGCGACGCCATTGCGGCATCGATTTCCGCGCAGAATCTTCTTTCCGCTTATACGGGAACTATCCGCGACGGTGCAAAGCAGAAGACCGCGCTCAATTCAAGATACACGAACAGCGGCCTTCTCTCCCTGCTTCCCTACTCATCGGGCGAGCTTAAGCTTTCTGCCCTTATTGCCGCCTGCAGCACGGACGCGTTAACGAAAACCACGCTCGATACGCTTTCCGTCACCTTCTACCGCCACTTAAACGGCAAATGCACCGAAGAGGAGCTGGTTTATTCCCTGCTCGGACTTGCCGCGTGCGGCGAGCCGATACTCACCGACCTTGAGCAAGTCGCCTCGGGCTGTGAGAAATTCTCCGACGAAAGCAAGCTGGTTCTTGCCGCCGCCTTTGCGGTCATCGGCGACCACGGTGCCGCTTGGGAGATCTATTCCGACATCCGCTCCAAGCTCTTCACCGTTACCGATAACGGCACGCTCGGTTATTTCGGCACGAAGAATATGAATACCGAGGAAAAGCTTGCCCTCTCCGCAACGGCGCTTATTTCCGCATCCGTATGTGCAAGAGATGATGCAAGGCTGATAGTTGACTTCCTGCTCTCCCACACCTCCCGCGTGGAGCTGTACGATCTGCCCATTGCTTTCTATCTTGCAAACTATATTCCTCCCGTAAGCACGGAAAGCACCCTCGTATATACCGTGGGCGGCGAAAAGATGACCCAGACCCTCAAGGCAGGCAGCTTCTTCCGTATTATGCTGACGAAATCGGAATTTGAAAGCTTTGAGGTGCTTGAGGCAACGGACCTTTCCGCATACGTGCGCTATATCGGCAGTGCCGAAGAGGCGGCGGGCGAGAACATGAGAAGCGACGAGCTGAATATAGAAAAGACCGTAGTCCCCGCAGGTAACGGTATCTATCTGGTTACCGTTTCCTATAAGGTTGTAAGCGATAAGGATAACGTGCAGTTCAGAATTACAGATACCATCCCCTCGGGCGCGCGCTTCCTCCGCCACGGCTCAAACTCCACACACTCAAAAAATTCTTATCTGTGGCTCTCTAATTCCGCCCAGACCATGGAAGGGTATCTCGGCTGTTATAACGACTCCAAAGGTATTTCGGGCCTTGTGAGCCGCACCTATACGGGTTCCTTCTCCTACTATATCCGTACCGCCATCCCCGGCGAATACGTAGTTGAAGCGGCGTTTGCACAGAATACCGACAGCGGCGCCTTCGCCGTCAGCGAGAGAGGTACCATAACCCTCAAATAACCAAACGAAAAATCTCCCCGTGAACCGATCGGTTCACGGGGAGATTTTTTATTTGTCGGTATTCCGGTGTAATTCCTGAAGAAATCGCTTTTCGGGATTGTCAAGGATGTAATTCCGGCAAAGCCTATAATCGTCATTATTACGGATAACGTGTTCGTAATACGATCTTTGGAATATCTTTTCTGTTCCGTGCTGTTGTTTACACAGGCGTGAAGTCAACGATTTGAACGCACAGATCACTCTGTCAAGCTCCCTTATGTGCGATCTGCTATCATCTACCACGGTAGGGGAGGGGCTTGCTCCTCCCGCCATCTGAATACTTCGGGTTTTATGCGGCAAAACGATAATGGCGTGTATGTGTTCGGGCATTATTACGTAATCGACTATTTTCAGTCCGTCAAACCGATCTTCAAGAGCAAAAAGTTGTTCTTTGGCTATCACACCGCAGGGTTTTAGCAGAACGGATATTTCTTCGGGAGGAGCAAGCCCCTCCCCTACTGCCGAAATGTCAGACAACAATCCTTTTCTGTCTTGGGTACAGACCGTTACGAAGAATACACCCGAGGAGTAATCAAATCCCGCAAGCCTCGGATTCTTCCGTTGAGGTAACGTTTTTTTATTCAGTCCATCCATATCCACAAAGGATTCCGTTTCTTCGTTTTTTAATCTGTTCTTATCCCAACAGCTCGTCAACGGAATAATAATGGGTATCTGCGGTATTACCTCTTTCATCCACTATCGTAACGCGGATGTATTTATCCTCCCTTGAAAGGGGGAAGGACGCGGAATTGATGACCCCGCCTGCGTTATTATAAGCGGAGCGGCCCTTTCTCAGGGGGCAGACCACCTTGATGCAGAATGCATCGGAGCAGCTTACGTACAGCTTACCGTCCTCAACGTACAGCTCCTTTATCTCGGGGCCGCGGGAGGCGTAGAAATCTCCCTTTTTGAGAGAAGCGAAGATATTCTCGTAGGTAAGGCTTTCCGCGTTGATCATGGTCCACGCGCCGCAGGAATCAAAGCGGGCGTGACCCAAAGGATGGACGTTATGGTTATCGTCTGCACCTATAACGAACAGATCGGTCTTGCCAACGCGGAGCATCTCGTCGTAAAGCCACGGAACGTAATCCCCGTATCCGCCAACGAGGCAGGAGTAGTTTGCTATCTCCATTGCGTCCATTCCCTCGTACTGTACGAGATCGGATATCAGCTCTCTTGACCAATCGGGATGATTGAGGGTAACGAAATATCCCTTCTCCTCGGCGGTCTTTATAGCGGTATTTACGCATTCAACGGAGTACTCCCTCTCAAAATCGGGAATGCTGTCGTCAAACTTCGCTCTGTCTCTGTAATAGGGCGCGTTGCCGAAAAGATATTTTTCGCGGTGCCAGCAGACCTGATCCGTGTCCTCCGCCGTGGGAGCGATAAGGCAGAGATGGCAGGTGCGCTTGGAGTATCCGTCCGTACGGGGCGGCTCCGTGAACTCCATCTCGTAGCCGGAAAGGGGAAGAAATTCCTCGTCCTTCAATTCGGGATGGGGGATCATAATATCGTGATCCGTGAACGCAACCACGGAATATCCCTTTTCCTTATACACCTTCTTCACTATCTCGGGCGGAAGCTTTCCGTCGGATACCGTGGTGTGGCAATGAAGATTTGCCTTGTAGTAGTTACCGCTTTCGGGTAAAAGATACTTTCTCATACCGTCCTCCGAATATTAAAAAAATATAGAAATAACGATGCCCAGCACCGAAAGAGCACAACCTATAGCCGAAAGCGCCGTATATTTCTTTTTGTACAGCACAGCCGAAATAAGCATAACGAAAAATACGGACATACTTTCGATAGCGTTTACTATAACGATATTTGCATATATTACCGCCCAACCGGAAAGGATCATTCCCGCGGCAACCATTGCGGCCTGTGCGGTATACGCCTTTACGGGAACCGTATTAAGATCAATTCGGGGTCTTAACACCGCAAAAAGCAGTACCAAAGCAACCACCATGCTGAAAAACAGCATAGTCTCGTTTGAGATAAGTCCGCGCTTTACGCAGGTCTTGAGTATGAACGGCTTAAAGGTGCGTGCGATAACCGAAACTATCTCGAAAAATATCCCCTTGGCACCCGTTCTGTCATCATTTTTATTCTGAAAATTGATGGTGAGAACTGCGCCCGCAACGAACACCACGATACCGATAACGCCGCCAACGGAAAGCGTATCTATCACCAGCACGAAGGATACTATCATAGCAAGAAGCACCTTCGATTTTGCTATCATCTCCACGTGCACGGCGTTGGAGCTTTTAACGGCAAGCTGATGGCAGAAGATATTTACCGCCTCAAGGGCGCCGTAGAGCAAAAGAAAGCCGATACATCCCGCCTCAAGGCGATAGTTAAACAGCGAGGCGATAAAAAATATGGGGATAACGAACATTATCCTGAGTACCGCATGCTCCTCTGCAGAGCGGGTACGCATTATTTTTTTGTTTATAAGCGTATCGATCGCCTTGCTTAACGAATCAAGCAAAGCAAACAACAGTCCGAGAACCGCCATTTGTTCTCCTTTTCCTGATTTTCAAGCTTTTTCGGCTCGTTTACTTTTTCCTTTTCTTTATCTGGTGGTCGAAGATGAACTTAACGAGGGGAATAATGAGCACGCCGAAGAAGGCGGGCCAGGATTCGATCGCCTTATTGAACAGCGTGGTAAACAGGTGTGGATCCGTATCCAAGAGCATTATTACCAGATAAACGACGAAATAAAGTGCCACTACAAGCAGAGAAAGCGCGATATAAAACGCAGGCTTATAGGGCTTTGTGAGATTCGTTTCCGTGCGGAGCTTTTCCATTTTTTCGTTAAGCTCCGATACCGTCTCCGTAAGGGTCTGCTTTTCCGCCTTAAGGGTATCCTTCTCTACTCTTGCCTGCTGATAGGTGTTCAGATAATTTTCGTGCATACGCTTGGCATTGGGGAAGGTGCCCGTCTTATACAGCAGCTCCGCAAGATCCGCAACGGGGAAAGCGGTGATGTTTTCAAACTTATAGAGAGCGCAGGCAATGCGCAGTCTTTCCTCCACGCGCCTTGCCTCGGCACCCGCAACGTGCAGATGCTTAACGAGGGTAAAGAGCAGCTCCTCTATCCTGCGGCAAAGCTTAAGGCTTTCCTCATCCCTATGATCGCTCAGCTTGCCGTAAGCGTCTATAAGCAAGGAGGTGGTGCACGCGGCAACGTAAATGCCTAACCGAACCTCCGTTGCGTTTACGTTCTCGCCGATAAACTCAACGAGCTTCTTAAGCTGCTCTCTGTCGTCGGTCATCAACGCAACGCGAAAAAGCATCAAAAGATCGTATTCGTTCACCGCAGACATATCCACCGATGCGATAACGGGAGCGCAGGAGCGCTTCATATATTCCACCGCATCGTCCTCGAACAGCGAAAGCACGAGATACTTTTCCAGCTGCTCACGGGCGGCGTTGCGGCTTACGTCGTAATCCTTGATATATTCGTACGCGGCCTTGGTAAAGATGCTGTTCTTGCCAAGGAAGGTATAAAAGAGCCACAGCGCCTTGCAGGTAGCTCCGTAGGTGTTATCGTAGGAGCCGTTTTTATCGTCTATATGAGCGATTGCGTCGTCAAGCACGGCTCTCAGCTTCTTTTCCGAGTAATCTCCCTGGGCAAGACCCATATTTTTGAATTCCATAATGGCGGAAAGAAGATCCGCACGCACGAGAAAGCTGCTGTCCTTGGGATCCTTTGCCAGCTCCTGCTGTACCTCTATCTCCGCCTTTGCAAAGTTAAGACAGCTGGTCTTATCAACGGTATGTACCTCAAAGAAGTCGTCGCCGTCCGTGTTCTTATGGCGAAGCTTTATAAGCTTAACGCCGTTGCGGTCTATGATGCGTCGATCCTCCTCGGAAAGCTTTTCCATCATACCGCTGCCCACAAGAATACCGCTGTGCACGCCGCACTCGATATTTGCAAGCATATAATCCTTCTCCTCGGCTCCGTAATGGCGGAAATAGAACTTCATATTCTCAAGATGATTGAGAAAATAGCTGAAGCCGAGAGCGTTTTCTCTTGAGTCCTTGAACACCGCAAGGGACATATTGTTCGTAAGCAGATTGATGAGCAGATTTTCAAGAAGCGCGTAATGCTGCTGATAATCAAGCAGAACGGAGGAAAAAATAACTCTTCTCTCCCCTGCCATACGCTGAATGACAGAGTTCCCGTATTTATCCGTCATTATGGGAAGCCAGGTGTTTTCTCTGTACTTAAGCACCTGCCAATAATCCCCGGGAATGCCGGGGCTGCTCTCCGCGTGAACAAGCACGTCCTCTGCCGTTACCGAATTGGGGAAGGAAAAATAAGGCTTACCGTACGCCGTTTCAAAAAAGGCGTTCTTTTCCTTTTCATCCTCGTTTGCCCCGTGGTAGTCCTTTTCAAGCTTTTCCACGGTATCCCCAAGGAAAGGAAGAGGGTTGCCCGCTACCTTTGCCAGCTTGTGCTGATGCATAATAAGTGCCGCACCCTTTTCAAGATACTTATCAAAGGCGGCGCAGAACTCGTCGGAATATACGTAATTTCTGATCACGTCGTCGTGGAGAGAGTTGGAAACGAAAACCACGCAATCTATGCCGTTTGAAAGATCTCTGCAAAGGCTTGTGATATTCTCGCAGGTATAATGCGCCACCTCAAAGCCCATTTCGGCAAGCGGCACGCGCAGATCGGCAAAGGAATAATTGCGCATCTCCGAGGTATTCTGTATCAATGCTATTCTGAACATAACGTCCTCTCTCCCGATAATCGGATTTTACTACAGTTTATCACATAATTCGGCAAAATACAACAAATGAGCGGAATTTATCCGAAAAGCTTTTCCTCGCAAACGGCAAGATTTCCAAGTCGGCTTTCAAAAAGCTCGTCAAGCTCCTCGCGGCTTTCGCAGGTCTGCGTTTCCACAACGATCCATTTCCCCGAGCCGGGATCCATTACGTACAGGCTATAGATAAATACTCCGAGATTCTCGGAAAGGATCACCCGCGCCCTGTAATTATCCACGAAGATCACCCGCAGAACGGTACCGCCCACGTCCGTATCACCATATCTGTTTTCATACCCGAGAGCGGAGCCGAGACGGTGAAGATGCTTTTCTCTTTCCAAAGTCGCCTTTCTTCCCATATGAGCAAAAAAGAAGAAAGCGAGTGCCGAAGCCACCTGAGCTGCAAAGCAGGCGAGCCATATATTATCGTCTCTTGGGGTAAAATCCGTAACGTCCTTTCCGTCCGTAAGTCCCACGCACAGTATCATATTCAGTATGATCACCGCGCCCATAATAAGGCTTGCCCAGGCAAAGAACATACGGCGCACGGAGGCGCGGGCGTACCCACGGTTCTCCTTATCCGCATTCACGCTTTTCGGATCCTTTGAGTAAGCGAGAAGCTCCGTAACCGTTTCCGCATACTCCTCGTAAAGCAGGATGCGGTACGCCCTTCTTTTTCCGAAAAGAGTAAGAACGTTGCCGTAGGCGTATACGTCCTCCACCTCCTCAAGGGGAAGATCAACGGTGGTGCCCATCCCGTAACACGCCTTTATTCTGCCGTTCTCGATTCTGAGATAGGTGTTTTTTCCGTAGTTTATCAGCATTGCACCGAATCCGCCCAAAACGAAGGAAAGCAGCGCAAGCGCAAAGCACAGAGTTACGGTGGCGGCACTTTCCCCGTCCTTCACCGTCCGAAGTCCCAAATTAAAGAAAAGCGCTCCCGCCGAGATTCCGCTCACCAGCAAAAAAACCGAAACTGTTTTTATAATTATCTTGTTTATCATAAGCACCTCCGCGTAATCCGTATACAATTTAACATATTTTTTCTCCGCAGTCAACAAAAAGCGCTCTGCTTTGGAAAGCAGAGCGCTTTTTGTGTCGGTACTTAAATAAAAATATTACTTCTCGTCTTCGGCAAGAGTAAAGGTTACTTCATAAGGCGAGGATGCCATCTGAGACGCCTTAAGAGAGATAACGAAGGTGTTATCGGCAGTTACCTTACCCTCGGTAACGTTGCCCTCGCTATCCGTAAAGATAAGCTTATCGCCATCGATCTTGAAGGTACCGTTTGCGGAGGAGCCTTCCATGTTCTGTCCGCCCATTGCAAAGGTAACGGAGTAAGCAAAGGTGCCGTCCTCGCCAACGATTGCAGTGTAATTATACACTACCGTGCCCGCCATTGCGCTTACCTTCTCGTAGGCAGCGGTGTAAACGCCCGCCGCAACGGTGGGAACAGCGGGAGTAAAGGTTACTTCATAGGGGGTAGACGCCATCTGGGATGCCTTAAGGGAGATAACGATGGTGTTTTCGGCGGTTACCTTACCCTCGGTAACGTTGCCCTCGCTATCGGTAAAGATAAACTTACCGCCATCGATCTTAAAGGTACCCTTTGCGGAGGAGCCGTCCATGTTCTGTCCGCCCATTGCAAAGGTAACGGAGTAAGCAAAGGTGCCGTCCTCACCAACGGTTGCGCTGTACTTATACACAACGGTGCCTGCCATTGCGCTTACCTTCTCGTATTCTGCGGAATAATTACCGGCGGCAACGGCAAAGCCCGTAGCAGCCTCGCCGCCTGCTGCAGTGGTGTCTGCCTCGGTATCGGCGGGAACGTCTGCGGAGAAGGAGAAGATGATATCACCAACCAGCGCAAGCTGAATGGTGGCAATACCGTAGGGCATATCTGCGGTCATCTTAAGCTTGCCGTCTGCGGTAACGACGAAAGCGCCGGTTCTATCGTCGTTGAACTTCATCTCGTAGTGGTCGCCGGCAAGAGCGTACGTACCCTCACCCTTAACCTCGCCTGCGTCGTTTGCCAGAGTAAAGCTTCCGTCTGCCTTAAGGGTAAGAACGAAATTCCATGTCATATTCATTCCCTCTGCGGCATAGGAGGACGTAGCGGTATAAACGCCGGCTTTGAAGGCGCCCTCGTTTACGGCAGGCTCCGTAACTACTGGCGCGTCGGTTACGGGAGCATCGGTTGCGGGATCTGTGGTCACTGCGGGAGTACCGTTGCCGCAAGCAACGGCGGAAAGCATAAACGCGAGAATAAGAACTGCAATAATTAAACGCTTCATAATTTCTCTCCTGAATTCAAAGTGTATATTTCGCCCAAAGCTCCTCAAACAGAGCCTTTGATTTGGGTTCTACGGTATTGTCCGCGCCTCTGCGCAGGTAAACGGAAAGGGCGATCTTTTCGTCCTCACCAACGAAAGCGAAGCTGAGACTCTCCTTGCCTCCGTACAGTATCTCCCTTACGAGAAATACCGCGTAAAAGCTCTTTGAGAAGATAAGAGAGGTAAGCTCCATATCTCCCTCCGCCGCCTTTATAAGCTTCGTTCCCTTCATATCCACGGGCTTTGGAAGCTTGCAGGCAAGCTGCAAGAGAACACTTCCCGTATCCACGTGGAGCATTACCTTATCAAGCTCCGAAAGGGCGTCAAGTATGCCGTCAACGTCCTCTGCGGGAACGGAAGCGGTTTTCTCCATCCCGTCAAGCAGCTGCCATTCGGTGATATTCAGCTCCTCGGCAACGGTGCGGAGATGCGCCTCGGGATTTGCGGCGTAAAACTCCGCTATCCTCTCGGGCAGGGTCTTCTTTATATGGGGATTTGAGGGATGCAGATGCTTTTCCTTCATTTCCTTCTGCATGGTCTTTATGCAATGGGGAACGGTGTAAAACCTCGCGTGGGCTTCAATGCACTCACGGCATTTTCCGTAATTGGGGCATTGGGGCATACAGGGGCATTTTAATTCTCCCATATTACTTCCCTCCTATCAGATGGCACCTTGCAACGTGTTCCTCAGATATCTGCGCGGGCGCCGGCAGGGGTGAATTACGGCACAGCTCGCAGGCCTTGGGACAGCGGTTTGCAAAGCGGCAGATATCGGGGGGATCAATGGGAGAACGCGCCTCACCCGTAAGAATGATACGCTCCCGCTTCTCCTTGGGATCCACCTCAAGAATAGCGGACATCAGCGCCTCCGTATAAGGAGTCTGGGGGTTACCGAATATCTCCTCCGTTTTTCCGCTTTCCATGACCTCGCCCAGATACATAACGCTCATATGGTCGGTTATGTGCTTGATAAGGGAAAGATTGTGGGAGATAAACAGGTAGGTAAGTCCGAATTCCTCCCGCAAGTCAAGAAGAAGATTGCATATCTGGGAGTGAACGGAAACGTCAAGCGCCGAGGTGGGCTCGTCGCAAATTATAAGCTCCGCACCCGAAATAAGGGCACGGGCAATGGCTATTCTCTGCCTCTGACCGCCGGAAAACTCAAATACGTATCTGTCAAGATCGCGCAGGGAAAGTCCGACCTTTTCCACCAAAGCGGCTGCTCGCTCCCGCAGTATCTTCTCGTTTCTCTCGCCCCTGATGTACAGCGGCTCGGAAATTATCTGCCATACGGCAAGACGGGTGTTAAGGGAGGAATAAGGATCCTGGAACACCGTTTGCATATGGCGGCGCACGTCCTTCCATTCACGGGGCTTCGTGCTTGCCGTAACGGTGTGCCCGAATGCTTCAAAGGAGCCGGAGGTAATGGGCACGAAGCCGAGGATGGCGTTTGCAAGAGTGGTCTTTCCGCATCCGCTCTCGCCTACAAGGCCGTAGATCTCTCCGCGGCGTATCTCAAGATCAACGTTCTGAACGGCGGAAAGACGGGAAGCCTTACCGAAGAGATTTTTCTTTATCTTGAAATCTACGGTAAGTCCGTTGGTTTTTAAGATTATTTCTCCCATAGCTCCTCCGGTCGGTAATAACAGCGGCTCTTTCTGCCGCCTCCGAGATCGTAAAGGGGCGGCTGCTGTTTCTTGCAAAGCTCCGTGCAGTAAGCACAGCGATTGGAAAAATAACAGCCTTGGGGCTTGTTCATGGGATGGGGCACGTTATGGGGTATCTGCACGAAGCGCTCCACCTTTTCGTCCATTCCGGGGACGGTATCTATAAGCGCCTTGGTGTAAGGGTGACGGGGGTTACGGATTATCTCCTCCACCGTTCCCTCCTCCACGATCTTTCCGCAGTACATAACGTACACTCTGTCTGCCATCTCCCGCACGACTCCCAGATCGTGAGTTATCATAAGCAAAGACATCTTCTCCTTTTCGCAATGCTCGGAGATAAGATTGAGTATCTGCGCCTGAATGGTAACGTCAAGAGCTGTGGTGGGCTCGTCCGCAATAAGAAGTCTGGGTGAAAGGGACGTTGCCATGGCAATGAGTATTCTCTGCTTAAGACCGCCCGAAAGCTCGTGGGGATATTGCTGTGCGCGCATCTCGGGGTCGGGAATACCAACCTTTTTCATCATCTCGATGCTGCGTGCTCTTGCCTCCTTGGGTTTCATATTCATATGATATATGAACACCTCGTCAAGCTGTTCGCCGATGGTCATTACGGGATTCAGAAAAGTAGATGGATCCTGGAATATCATCGCCATCTCTTCCGCACGGAGGCGAAGCATCTCGTTTTCCGTCTTTTCGCGGATATCATGCTTCACTCCGTCGCGGGATGTAAAGGTGAACTCGTCTGCGCTGACGTATGCGGGGGGAGTGGTAAGCAGGCTCATACATGAAAGACCCGTAACGCTTTTTCCGCATCCGCTCTCACCAACGATGGCAACGCGCTCTCCCTCGCCGATGGAGATATCCACGCCCTCAACGGCGCGAACGAAGCCTTCACCCGTGCGGAAGATTATTTTAAGATTTTTAATGTCAAGTACGTTCATACCCTCTGCCCCTCCTTTTCAAAGCTTTCCTTCAGGGCATCGGCTTCTGCCTCGCTGATATCGCCTATCTCGGCAAAAACCGCTGCAGCAGCCGCCTCGGGGGAAAGTCCCTTGGTGCGGGTATCTTTTTTGCGCTTCATCTTGGGGTTAAGTATCTCCTCAAGGGCGTAGCCTATCTGCATAAATCCGAAAACGGTAATGAAGATGGCGGCACCGGGAGCAAGCACCCACGCCCAAAGACCCGAGGTAAAGGCGCTTTCCTGCGCCGCAACCAGTATCTTACCCCAGCTCATTACGGACGGGTCACCAAGACCGATAAAGCTGAGTCCCGCCTCCGCTATCATAAATCCCGCACAGGAAAGCGCACAGTTCATAATAAGCAGATGGGAAACGGAGGGCATAATGTGGCGGAACATAATATAGCTCTTGGATCCGCCTGCCAGCTCTGCGGCACGGACGTAGTTCATATTCATTATGGAAAGCACCTGAGCGCGTACCATTCTTGCGGTTCCGCACCAGCCGATAAGGGTGAATATTGCTATCATCATCAGATAGCTGGAGGAAAGATTGCTCATTATCATCATAAGGGGAGTTGTGGGGATAACAAGCAACACGTTGATGATATTAAGTATCACGGTGGCGCTAACCTTACCGAAATACGCGGAAACGATACCGAGAGTGGCGCCAAGCAGAGTTACGCACAGACCCGTGGTAACGCCGATGATAAGTGATATACGGGCGCCGTAGAGCAGCTGAGTAAGAATATCTATACCGTTCTTATCGGTACCGAGAAGATGCTCCGCACTCGGCTTTGCAAGTCCGTTTGCAATATCGTAATCGTCAAGCTCGTAGGGGGTGAGATACGGAGCGAATACCGCCGCCGTCACCACGATACCCACGAGAATAACGCCAAGTCTGCCCTTGGGGTTCTTCAGCACCTTAAGGATAAAGCTACCTATGCCCTTGAGTGCGGAAAGGAGGGTGATTCCAAGCTTTTTCATTACTTACACCTCCTTTATTCTGGGGTCAAACTTGTGGTACACAAGGTCGGTTATAAAGTTACATACCACGGTTATGACCGCAAAAAGCAAGAGTATTGCCTGAGAGAGAAGATAGTCGCCGTTGTTGCAGGCGTCAAGCAAAAGCTGACCCATACCGGGCCATGAAAATATTTTTTCGGTCAGCACGCTTCCGCCCATAAGACCCGCCATGGACATACCCACGTTGGTAATAAGGGGAAGAAGCGCGTTGCGGAAGGTATGCTTATAAAGCACTACTCCCGCGGGAAGACCCTTTGCGCGGGCGGTAAGTATGTAATCCTCGTTGGTTACGGCTATCATACTGTTTCTTACGAGCAACGCGTAAGAGATAACGCCCGAAAATACCGCGATCATTACGGGAAGCGCCGCGTGATACGCTACGTCCATAATATCTCCCATGGGAATGGAGGCAAATATTGCCGCCAGCAGAGATACGGGAATACCCGCAAAGATGAACAGAGTCTTTTTTGTTATAAGCTTCAGCGCTATAGAAAGCACCATGACTGCCGCGAATACGATAAGGAACGCAGTTCCGTTAAAAGAAAGAGTATAGCCCGCCGTCATTGCGCCGCGATAAGGGAAGATCTTATACGTAAACGCAAAGAGCATCAGCGACACAAGAGCAAGCCAGAAGGAGGGTATCGCCGTAGTAACGCCCGAAAGGGCAAGCAACGCCTTATCGGCGCCGCGGTCGCGCTTCTTACCCGCTATCGCACCGAAGATAATTCCGAAAATAATGGAAAAGATCATGGAGGAAACGGTAAGGACCATGGACCAGGGAATGCGCGAGAACATTACCTTCCAGACGGATTCCTTATAATAATGAGATTCTCCGAAGTCAAGAGTGACGATTCTGCCCAGGTAGTCAAGATACTGTACTATTACAGGATCGTTGAAGCCGTTTGCCTCCCTGATCTGATCACGGAGAGCAACCGCATCCTCGGGCACGCCCGCAAAATATGGCTGTGCGGGATCGCTGAATATCATTCTCGGCAGGAAAAAGTTCAGCGTTATTATGATAAAAAGCACGAATAGCGAGCTTAATATCTTTTTCAGGTAATAACCTTTCATTCTTTTCTCCAAACCATTTACGTCAAATTGCGCATTTTCTTAACGCGAATTGCACATTGCTGAACACAATGTGCAATTCGTATATATGAGCAATGTTATTTTTATAAAAGCCGAAAAGCTACAGACACGGTTTTGGCTTTTATTCCGTTTGAGCCATTCACTGAACGGGGGCGGTTGCAACCTTTTTGAGATAGCGGATGGAATAGCTGTTCCATACCGATGCACCGCGCACCTCCATCCAGCCTTCCCACCTCTGGGAAGAATAGAAGGTGATGGTATGCTCTGAGTACAGAGGGAGCTCTATGGCAAGATCCGCCACGTACTTCTGCACCTCACGGCAACGGGAATACTGCTCTGCGGTGTTGGGTGCAAGCTCCATCTCGCTTATCATCCCGATAAGCTTATCGTCCTTAATACCGGAATAGTTAAACAGACGAACGCTGTCCCCTCCGGGATACACGCTGTATCTTGCGCTGTACATAAGCAGCTTGTCCGCCGTGAAGGACACGGAGTTGATTATCATATCAAAATCCGCGTGATTCTGCTGCTTGATATCGTCAGCGTAGGTGGAGGTAGCCTGATCGTATTCAAGGGTGATACCGATAGCGGAAAGCTGGGATGCAAGGGCCTTTACGGTAACCTCGTTCTCGGGAGTGGCAAACACGGTAAGAGTAATACCCCTGCTGCCGTTTGCATCCATCTTGTAGGAGGTGGTATCAAGGAGAGCGTTTGCGGCGGCAACGTCCGTCTTATGGTATACGTACTTGCCGTCCTCGCCGAGGTATGCGTGATCGTAATAATCCTGCACGAGACAGTCGCCCACCTCCGTGCCCATACCGTGAAGCACCTCGTCAATAAGCTTCTTCTGATCTATGCAAAGGGATATTGCTTCTCTGATCTCCTTGGAATAACCGTTGAATCCGCCATCCCCGAAGGCACCGTAGAGCCCCACGTTAAAGAGCAGAGTGGTAACGAACTCGTTATTTACCGCACAGATCTGCACCTTATCGTATGCGGCGTTGTTTTCAACTGCGTAAGCCTTGGAGGGCTTTACCGTATCCATCATAAGATCGATGCTTCCGTCGCGCAGGGCGTTTATAAGCACGTCCTCGTTGCTCATAAGTATAACGGAAATATTCTTTATGGGCTCGCCCGCAAACATCTCCGCCGCAAGGGTCGCGTCAAAATCACTGCGGTACGTAACGGTTATGGTGCTGTCCTCAATGTAGTCGCCCTCAGCAATATAATAAGCTCCCGTTCCCACGGGGGAAAGGTTCTTTTCCTTTGCGGGGTTGCGCACCTTCTCCCAGATGTGCTTCGGAAGCACTACTATGGAGTTGCAGATGCTCTTCATGGAGGTGTAATTGTTGCTTGCCAGAATAAACTCAAGATCCCCGTCTATAACGGAGCTCTGATAATAATCCGTAAGGAAGTACGCCTGGCTTCCGAGAGAGCCTGCGTGCTTGATGATGTAATCAAGTGTGAACTTTATGTCCTCTGCGGTAAAGGGAGTGCCATCGTTCCAGGAATAACCGTCAACCACCTTGAAGCGGAAGCGCATCCAGTTGGTCTTGGGCACCGCGATAATGGCGCGAGCCTCAAATTCTTCCTTGGTCTCCAGCATGGGATTACCGTTTTCGTCAACGCCGAACCTGATGCTCTCCCTCTCACACTGCTCCTTCCATTGCTCCTCGGTGGGGTCAAAATACTCGTAGCCGTAAAGGCTTCCCTCCTTCTTGGGGAGAGCGCCCTCGTACTCAAGCAGTCCGTCTGTAAAGGCAAGAGGGTTCACGGAGGTATCTGCGGGAGTGAACACCGTTCCGTCGGGGAAAGTGTAAGTCTTGCCCTCCTCGTAATCCGCAGGAACAGACACGCTTCCAAGCAGAGTGTTATAGAACAGACTGACGAAAAAGGTGGAGGAGGATGCGGTGGAGGAGTAGGGATTAAGATTCTTTGGCAACGCCGTGGTACCTATGCGGAGAGAATCCGCATACTTATCCTGTCTTACGGCGCAGGAGGTCGCGCACAGAAGGGATGCGGCGACCAATATAAGTGCAATTATTCTTTTCATCTTCATCAATAGGGTATCTGCGTACCGAAGCCCACCTTGTTTGCGGAGTTATCAAAGATCTCCTCAACGGTGAACTTATATGCGGGACGGGTCACCCAACGCTCAATGTTGGGAGAGTGGTAAACGTCGTGCTGTGCGTTGATGAACTGCTGGATAAGGGGCAGCTCGTAGGGAGAGATGGAGCCAAGCTCGTTGTGATTACCGACGATCTCCATCTTACCGCGCACCTCGTAGGAAAGCACGGGAGGCTGATAGAACATAAGGGTTGCCTCGGGATTTACCTGATAGTTTGCCCAGCTGTGCTTGAACGCCATCTCAACGCTGTAGATATGCTCAAAATCAACGGTCTTCTCCGCTTCCTCGGAGTAGAGCCACTTCATAAGCAGCTTAAGTCCTCTGTCGCTGTAGGTCTTGTCCTCGGGATCGTAGGTCTTGATATGCTCGATGTAGGCGGCAAGAGCCTCCTCAAGATACTCCTCCTTGGGAATGAAGCCGATTCCCTTAACGGATCCGTTAAGTCCTGCGGGGCCGTTGGAGATAAATACGGGATCGTGAGAGGTAAAGGAAAGGAATATCTTTTCGGGGGACATCATCGTGCCCTCCGCGAGTGCCTTTACCGTATTGCCGCGGGTCCTGTACGCCCAGTTAAAAAATCTGTTAAGCTCGCCTGATTCAAGTCTTGCTCTTTCCATGATGATTCTCCTTTATGTAAATGAAATGGTTAACGTTCTGATGATTTTATTTTACCTTGATGAATACGGCGTTTGATGCGCGCACGTTGGTCTGACCTATGTTAAAGCCCACTTCAAAGCCCTCTGCGGAATATCCAACGCCCTCGGAAACGAAATCCTCTGCGGCAATTCCGCCCTCTCCGTCGGAAACTCCGTAGGTGAAGGTGATCTTATCGCCGTCGATAGCGTAAGTACCAACGCTCTCGCCCCAGACGTGCATAACGCTTGCAAGCTGCATAATGCTTACGCTGAAGGTGTTGTCCGCCTTAAGGCAAACGGAGTAAGCGTATACCATAGAGCCCATACCGCCCGTCTTTGCAAGGTATCCAACGTAAACGTCACCGTCAACGCTTGCGGGTGCGGTTTCGTAAAATCTTATGGGAGCGGAGGTCATGGAAGCAACCATATAGAAGGGGGATTCAAACACGCTGTCTATCAGTACCGCGTCCTTTATCTCCGCGCTCTGACCCTCGCCGTATGTGTAGTTAAGAGTAATGGTCTCGTCAAACTCCTCGTTCTCGCCAAAGGAGTACGTGCCGCTATACTGTGCAGTAGTGGTCTTGCCCATAGCAACGAGGGAAACGTAGATATCGGCGGTGCCGTCGCTCTTAAGATTCATCAGCACTCTGCCGCTCATCCCACTCTCGTTTCCGCCCATATTCACCGTCTGCTCGTAACCGCCGATAAAGGAACGGGTAACGGTCACCGGCTTCTCTCCGCAGGATACGGTAAAAAGGCACGCAAGAAGCATAATTGCCGCCATTATTACAGATAAATATCTTTTCATACTGAATTCTCCCTTCATCGCGGAGCCGTTTTTACATTTTCCGCGAATTTTAGTTAACTAAAGTCATTATACCATATTATTTACGCAGGTCAAGGAGTAGCCATAGCTAACAATAAGTTAGCCATAGCTAAAATTAAGTTAGCTATGGCTAAAAAATTCATTATTTCGTTTTTTGCGGACTCAAAATCGGTATATTTTGCAATCTTGAGGCATCCGCATTGCAAAGTTGAGGAGTTGCGTTTATTTATTCTCGCCCTTTGCCTTTGCCGTAAGGAGCTTGAAAATGGCATCCCTGCACTCGTCGCTTACCGCGCAAACCGCGTTAATGGCGTCCTCTTTTGCCACCTCTGCCCTTATTTGTCCGCAGGTGTTCAGGTGGTGTGCAAGCAAAGAGGTCAGCAGATTGTATTTTTCAAGCTGTTCCTTTCCCTGCTCCGTGATGACAACTCTGTTCTTCTCGTCTCTCACCGTGTACCCACTCGCCTCAAGGCGCGATACCGCACGGTACACGCTTACCTTTGAAATACCCATTTTTTCCGATATTTCGGTAATTTTAATACCTGCCGCACCCAGATCGTTTACTGCTATAAGATATTTAAGTCCTGCCGCTGTCATATTTCCTCCAAGGTTAGCCAAAGCTAACCCACGTATCGAAAGATCGGAGCGTCCGCTCCGTTCTTCAGTATAGCATATAGGTATGCCTTTGTCAACAACAAGTAAGCCGCAAGGTAACGAATTATTCCGTTGCGTTCCAACGCTTATCCGCGTTGCGCGTGCCGCGGTTTGTTTTTTTGAGAACTGATCTTCGCTTGCGCGACTTGTTTTTTCAAAAATTCAATGATATACTCGTTTCATACAGTTCCAAAATCCCCACCGCAAGGAGATACTCAATGAAAAAAATCAGATTCACCGCAATGCTTTTAATTCTGACGACGCTTCCCTTTTTCGTTTCCTGTTCCGACGGGCATTCCGCTTCAAGTACGGGCGACACCACCGACGCACCGATCATAACGGAAGCAACGGAACCCGAATGCGATCTTTCGGAATACGTTATCGTCAGAAACGTGGATGCCGGTAAGGACCATATAACCGCCACCAGAAATCTCAGACAGCTTATCAACGAGTACGCAGGCGTATCCCTTAAGATAAAAACGGACGAGGTAAACACAGGGGAAGCACCCGATAATTCCCTTACCGAAATTCTCATAGGAAACACCAACAGAGACGCCTCCGTTTCCGCGCTTGAAAAGCTGAACTCCGATAAAAACGCCGATTATATAATCGAAATAAAGGGCAATAAGATAGTTCTTAACGGCAAATCCGATGAAGCCGTTTATTACGCCGTAAAGGAATTTATGCGCCTGTTCGTAATTTCATCGGATAACAAAGGCGTGATCAACGCAAGGGAAGAGGTTTCCCTTACGGGCTCTCTTGATAAAGGAACGGCGGTTCTGGACAACGGAAAGTGTGTAAAGACCCTGTACACCTCCGTCATACACGCATCCACGGAGTCGGTCAAGTGGCCCACCTACGAAAGGATCCTTCAGCTTCAGCACAACGGGGAAAACAACGGAGTTCTCTTTGCAACGGGACAGTGGGCAGGAAGAGATTACCCCATATACAGAAGCGACGACGACGGAAAGAGCTGGCGCCTTATCACAACGGTTTCCGAGCAGTTAAAGCCTTCAAACGAATACGTTGCAAGCTGGCAGCCTCACATTTACGAGCTTCCGAATCAGGTTGGCGAAATGCCTGCGGGTACTCTCCTTCTTGCCGGATGCACGCGTGACAACAACGTGGAAAAAGAGACTCTCATGTGCATTTGGAGAAGCTACGACCTTGGAAAAACCTGGGAGGAATTTACCGTTGTTGACTCGGGTAACGGAGCGAAGGACGGAATGTACGAGCCTTTCCTGATCTGCGATGAGGACGGATCTCTCGTCTGCTTCTACTCCGATGAAACCGAAGTAAGCAACGTGGGTGGCCAAAGACTGGTATTCAAAGTATCAAAGGACGGCGTGAATTGGGGTGAAAAGCAATACTGCGTTGCACCCGCCAATAAGGCTCTCCGTCCCGGAATGGTAACGGTTGCAAAGATGGGTGAGCACGGATACGTCCTTTGCTACGAAATGATAGAAGAGCTTGGCGGCCCCGTATACACAAAAATATCCGATTCACTCACGGATTGGGACCCTCTTGACAAGGGCACCAGAGTCACCGGCACCAACGGAGAATTCACGGGATGTACTCCCTATTGCACCTGGACTCCCGCAGGCGGCGAATACGGAACGATAATTGCCGCAGGCAGATTCTCAAGACCCGATTGGTATATCGCGGACGGAGATAACAAAAGAGGAGACGGCTCCAAGCTTTTTGCAAGCTTTGACCTTGGAAAAACGTGGCATGCCTTTGAAAATCCTCTTCCCTACGACTATAATCTGGACTCCTCCGCAAACTACGCATATTCCCTTGGATTCTTCACGGGCACGGACGGAAGCATTTACTACGTAAACAACGTATTTCCGGATTACAGACTGAACAAATATTTGTACGCCGATATGAAAATGGCAAAGCTCAGAATTTACGATATTGAAGATATAGTAGAATAACTAAGCTAAGGAAAAATAATAAATATGGCTTCCGAAACGGGAAACAGGACAGCCGGCAGACCCGTGTTTATAAACGGCGGTCTTGACCGGTAACAACCGCAGATAGGAGAAGGCTATGCTAAAAGAAGAGCAACTGTCGAGAATAGAGCGCATACGGGCGTTTTATATGGATCAACCCGTATTCAAGCATCACTACGGGTATACGCGTGTTTTGCGTCAAAAGCTGAATTTTATGCGTGCGTATATCAATTGCATCGGCACGGAAAGCATCGGTCCCGCCGTAACCGAAAGAAACCGAAAACTGCTTGCTGACCGTCCGTACACAGCCCGTTTGCGTCTTGCCTATGCGGAGGCGGCGATTCTGAAGAATATGGAACCGCAAATAGGAGATGACGAGCTGATTGTCGGTCGTCCCGATTATACTCCGCTGACAGAGGAGGAAAAAGCGGAATACCGTCAACTTGAGATAGCAATGAGAGGCGCCCCAAACACCACAAGGCTTACTTTGGGTCATATGTCGCTTGATTATCCCAAGTTGCTTAGAGTGGGTGTAAACGGTCTTGTCAACGAGATAAAAACTCTTATGGAGGCTCTTGATCTGAACGTCCCGGAGAATCTTTCCAAGTACGAGTTTTACGAAGGCGCTCTTATGGAGCTTGAGGCTCTTTTGGATCTCCAGCGCAGATATGCCGAAAAGGCGGCAGAAATGGCAAAGACCGCAACGGGAAAAAGAAAAGAAGAGCTTGAACGCTTGCACGGGATACTTTTGCACGTTCCCGCCGAGCCTGCGCGTGATTTTTATGAAGCGCTTCAGGCCGTGCATTTTTACAATTTCAATCTTTGGGAATTGTATTATTTCGGTAGGGTGGATCAGTATCTTTATCCGTATTATGAAGCGGACGTAAAGGCGGGAAGGCTTACCTATGACGATGCGGTGGAGCTGTTTGCCTGCTTCCTTCTTTTGCCCGAAGCATACATACTTCCCAACGTCGCGCTCGATTCAATGATCGGCGGAACGGACGCAAACGGAGATCCCGTTGAAAACGACGTAACGTTTATAGCTCTTGATGCGGCAGAGATCGTGCACGCAGGCAACGGCAAGATCGCTCTCGCTATCTCCAAGAAAAGCAGTGAGCGCTTGCTGCGCAGGGCTATTCAGGTCAATGCAACGGGAGCAACACAGCCTGCTCTTTATAACGACGACGTTATTGTAGAAGGCTTTATGCGGATGGGTATTGCGCCGGAGGATGCACATTATTACGCTAATACCGGATGTGTGGAAATGACACCCATAGGAAAATCCGGTCTCTATCCCTGTGCACCGTATCATAATATGGCGAGAATATTCAACGACGTTTTGCGTGCAAATCAAGATGCAGAAAGCTGTGATGTGCTTTTGAATGCGCTTGCAAAGCAACTGCGCAAAGAGATATTTGAAGAAAACCTTACTATTAACCGCAGACAAATGGAAAGAGCAAGAAACGGCGGAGAACCGTTGCGAGTGTCTTGTCTTGTGGGTGATTGTATCAAGCGCGGTAAAGCGATCGACGAGGGCGGCGCCGTATACAATCACATAGAACCTACGTTTGTTGGCATCTCTAACGTTGTAGACTCCTTTGCTACTTTGCAAACCCTGGTTTTCGATCAAAAGCGCATGACCGTTTCGGAGCTGATTGACGTAATCGACAAGAATTACGAAGGCAACGAGGCGCTTCGTCAGTATATCATAAATCGTATACCGCATTACGGCACGGACGAACCGATGCCCGATAGTTTTGCAAAAAAAGTTACTTCCATTATCGTCGACGCGTGTAAGGGAATAACAACTTACCGACACAGCACCCTTGTGCCGGGAACCTTTACTTACGTAGAAAACGGTACACTCGGAAGAGTAACCGGAGCAACTCTTGACGGTAGACTTGCAGGACTTCCCCTTGCCGCAAGCTCTGCCGCCACAGCGGGAATGGAAACGAAAGGTCCTACCGCCGCGTTGCTTTCCGCCACTTGTTGGGACCATACTCCCTTTATGGGCGGTATCGTCATCAATATGAAATTCACCCCCGGACAGATGAGCGGCGAGAACGAGGATAATATTCTTGCCATAATCAGAACGTTTCTTGAGCGCGGCGGAATGGAGCTGCAGTTTAACTGTGTCAGCAATCAAACCCTGCTTGATGCAAGGGAGCGTCCCGAACAGTACAAAGACTTGCTCGTTCGTGTCAGCGGCTTTTCCGCATATTTCACCAAGCTCCCACCGGATATTCAGCAAGAGGTCATAGATCGCAATGAACAGTCTTTCGAATGATCCACCAAATAGCGAAACCGTTTCCTCGTGGATAGAGTTCATCGGCAACAATACTCCGGTTAAGGTAAAAAGAATATAGACGGTGTAAAGAAACTCGCGTTTCTTACGCTCCTTCTCATAAGGATGTTTACAAAATTGTAGGGACCGGCGTCCTCGACGGTCCTATTGCCTTTTGGAACGAATGGAAGGCAATACGTTACGGAATATGATAAAACCCCGACAGATTTTGTTGCAAATCTGTCGGGGTTAATTATTTGTTTCCTGCGTAGCAAAATATGTCTCGGACCGTCGAGGACGCCGGTCCCTACAAGGAGAAATCAAACTTCCTTATGAGAACCTGCCTTTTACACCGTCTTTTTTATTCACTTATAACGGAAACGCTTTCGGGCATCAGCTCCGCATAGAGCTTTTTGCCGCCCGTTTCTATTACCGTCTGCTTTTTTACGGTGCCGGGGTTTACAACGATAAACGCAAGCTCCCCTCCGTTATCAATGCAAACGCCTTCGCACACCTCTCTCGTTTTCGGGTACTCGAACATAGCTCCCTTGGCAAGCTCGTGGCTTACGATGGGATAAATAACGGACTTAGGCGTTATATTCTTTGCTATCAGCTCAAAGGCGCGGTACTGCCCGCTGTAGGTAATATCTCCCGTTTGGCTGTTGCGGGTCACGAGTCCTCCGCAGCCAAAGGGACCGATATTGGGCCATCCCGTTTCGTCAAGCATCATATTCCAGCCCGTAAATGAGCTGTAGCCGCATTTCATTGCGCGGCAAAGCATTATCGCCCATTTGCATATATCGGTGGAGTAATTATCGTAAAGGCGGGGGCCGGCTTCCGTGAAGTGCAGCTTCATTCCCGGGTATTTCTTTGCAAGATACGCCGTTTGCTCTATATTACCGCCGTAATAATGGAAGGCAAAGCCGTCTGCCGCATCCAAAGCCTCGGGATACTCCGCAAGCATCCAGTCCACCCTGTCTGCACCGGAGAAGTTGTGGTCATATATCCATATCTCGGTGTCAAGGCAATTCTTCTTCAGCTTTTTCTTAAGGGATATAATATACTTTGCCTCCGTATCGGGGCTCCATACGCAAGCGGGCATACGGGCAAACTGATGGTTTTCGGGCTCGTTCTGAGGGGTTATCGCCCTTATCCTGATGCCGTGCTCACCGTAAGCCTTTATGAATTTTATAACGTAATCCGCAAAGCAGTCCACGTATTTATCACGCATATGTCCGCCGCAAAGCTGACCGCCCGTTTTCATCCAACCGGGAGGGCTCCACGGAGAAGCAAATACGTACAGATCGGGGTTCACCGCCAGAGCTTCCTTTATCATGGGGATAACGTATCTTTCATCCCTCTCAACGGAAAAATGCTTAAGCTCCGTATCAAAGGGCACGTCGTCGTAGGAATAAAGCTCCGGTGAATAATCACTTGACGCGATGCTTACCCTGATAACGGAAAGGTTAAGTCCCTTCGGAGTGAATACTTTCTCAAGAAGCTCCCTGCGCTCATTTGCTTCCATTTTTGCAAGCAGATAGCAGGAGGACGCAGTAAGGGCAACGCCAACGCCCAGCATATCTGAAGCAGAGGGAGCATCCTCCGTCTTCAGCAAAGAAGCACCGTTCATCCCCTCGCAACAGAATACCTCCCGTTCAAGGCACTCGCCGTTTTTGTTCACGGAATACTGAATAGCCATAACGCACCTCCGTTTTTCTTCAGTTTATCACACATTACGCGTCAATGCAACAAGGGGATGCAAAGAAACCCGATTTCTTTGCATCCCCTTTATCTTATTTGTAAAGCGCGTTATATATCTTAAGGAATTTCTCGTCGCGGTTTTTAAGCGCCTCCACGTCCTTGCCTTCCGAATAATCGTAAAAGCCTTTTCCCGTCTTAACGCCGTAATTGCCCGCCTTGTACAGCTCGTCCATAAGAGGCTGGACCTCCGGCGTTGCACAAAGCTCGCGGTTAAGATAAGAAGCGATATGATGGAAGGTGTCTATACCACCGAGATCGACCACCTCAAAGGGACCTATTGCCGCATAGCGGAAGCCAAGGCCGTACTTTACGGTGGCATCCACGTCCTCGGGGTCGGCAATTCCCTGCTCCACCAGAGAAATACATTCTCTTATGACCGCAAGCTGAATGCGGTTGAATATAAAGCCGGGAACGTCCTTTTTGCACACGCCCGTTTTCTTGCCAACCTTATGGGCAAGCTCCGTAACTGCCGATGTGCTTGCATCGTCCGTTTCGCTTCCCCTTATTATCTCAATGAATGGAATGAGATGGGCGGGGTTTACCCAATGCATACCGAGAAAACGGTGCTTACCCACGATATCGGCGGCAATACTGTCGATGGGAAGTCCCGAGGTATTGGTAGTAAGAATGCAATCCTCCCTGACGATACGGGAAAGCTGTGCCCAGAATTTCTGCTTTATCTCAAGATTTTCAATTATGCTTTCTATTATAATATCTCTGTCTGCAAGGGAGTTTATATCGTTTGAGTATTTAAGTGCGGCAAGAACGCGCGCTTCTTCCTCCGCGCTCTGCTCGCCCGCCTCAGTCTGGGTGCGCTGATTTACCTCAATAAGCCTTCTTCCCTTTTCAAGGGCGCTTTCAAAAGCGTCGTAAACGACCACGTCATAGCCGTATTTTGCGAATATCTGGGACATACTTGCCCCCATAAGTCCCGCACCGGCAATACCTATCTTTCTGATCTCCATATATCCTCCAAAATGTCTGTTTTTCACGTCAAGTATATGCCACGAGCCCGCCTTTGTAAATGTGCAAAATCCTCTTTTTGTATTTTTCCGCATTTTTTCGGAAAAGCAAAATGAGAACGCACAGTATAATCTCACATTACCGAAAAACGTACATATTTCAAAAAAACTCTTGACAAACCGAAAATTTATGGTATCATATTCGTCGGTCGAAAACGATCACGCAGGCAAGTCCTGAATTTTTAAGGAGAACACGAAAAGTGGACGACGGTAACAGTCGAAGTACGCGCACCGAATATTGATATTTATTAAGCACATAACCCGAGGAATGCTTCGGGCTGTGCTTTTTTGCGTTACGGAGCCTTTACCGTTTATCTGCGTTAATTCAACCGTTTTGACCAAGGAGAAAATCATGCCCGACGGTAGTAGTACCAAGATCATCGTTATGCTCATTTGCCTTGTCTTCTCTGCGTTCTTTTCCGCAACGGAGACGGCCTTCACCTCCGCAAACCAGACCAAACTGAAAAACCTTGCGGCTGAAGGAAGCAGACGCGCCGCCCGCGTTATTAAAATGTCCGAGGATTACGACAAGCTGCTTTCCACCATACTCGTGGGTAACAACATCGTAAACATTCTGCTTTCCTCCATGGCAACTCTTCTCTTCGTGGATCTGCTTGCAGGCACGTCCCGGGCAGGCGCCGCATCCGCAGTCTCCACCGTTGTCGTCACTGTGGTAGTTCTTCTCTTCGGAGAGATATCACCAAAGAGTCTGGCAAAGAGAAGACCCGAGTATTTCGCCATGACCGTTGCGCCCATTCTTAACCTCATCGGCATTATTCTTACCCCCGTAAACCTTATTTTCGTGCTCTGGAGAAAGCTTCTTAACCTTATCTTCAAGCCGGGCGAGGTGGATACCGTTACGGAGGGAGAGGTACTTACCCTTGTTGACGAAGCACACGAGGACGGAAGCATCGACGAATACAACAAGGAGCTTATTGAGAACATATTTGATTTTGACGATCTGACCGCCGCCGAGATCGCCACCCACCGCACCGAGCTTACCACCCTTGCAAAGGACGGAACGGACGAAGAATGGGAGGAGATCATTCAGCATAACCGCTTCTCCCGTATACCCGTATACGGCGAGGACGTGGACGATATTATCGGCGTGCTTGATACCAGAGAGTATTTCCGCCTTGAGGATAAGAGCCGCGAGAGCCTTCTTGAAAACGCTCTGCGCCCCGCTTACTACGTGCCCGAAAGCGTTAAGGCAGACGTGCTGTTCCGCAATATGAAGAAGAACAAGGAATCCATGGCGATCGTGCTTGACGAGTACGGCGGACTCTTCGGCGTTATTACCTTCACCGATCTGGTGCAATGCCTCGTTGGCGACTTTTCCGAGGATGACGAGGAGGGCGAGGAGATCGCTCCCATCGTTCAGCTTGAGGAAAATACCTGGCAGATAAACGGAACCGTTGCCGTTTCCGAGCTTGAGGAGGCTATCGGCATCACCCTTGAGGAATGCGAATCCGATACCTTCGGCGGCTTCGTTCTCGGCATTTACGGATCGATCCCCGACGACGATACAACCTTTGAGCTTGAAACCGAGCAAATGTACATAAAGGTAACGGGCATCAAGGAGCATCGCATAGAGCAGGCCACCGTTACGGTGAAAAAGCCCGCGGACGAGGATAGCGAAAACGAATAATATAAAAACAGCGGAAAAGCTTGAAGCTTTTCCGCTCAGTCTGTCGAAAAAGTCACTCTACGGGGTGGCTTTTTTGCGTTAGATATGGTATAATAGAAGCAAGAAAAGACAGGCGGTGAAAGAATGTTAAGCAGAGGACAAAACGGAAGAGATATAATGC
>SVSB01000051.1 GCA_015064505.1 Oscillospiraceae bacterium | reverse complement strand
CATCTTGCCCTGATAGTACTGCTCAAAGCCCTGGGGGTTGGTGAGTATTCCCGTTACTCCAAGCTCTGTACAGATTCTTACGTCCTCAAGGGATCCTGCTCCGTAAATTTCCATTTTCTTTCCTCCAAATAATTTAAATAATTTATTTAATGTTTCCTGTGTACATCATGGTAACAAGCTCGTTAAGCGCCGCCTCGTCAACAGTCTTGGGGTTCTTTGCACGGAAGTAATCCGCAAAGAGAGAGTGGGCAAATGCGGGGATGTCCTTTTCTTCATAACCAAGCTCCGCGATAGTCGCGGGAGCGCCAACAACCTTAACAAGCTCAAGAAATGCAGCGGGAACCTCCTCTG
Organism: Oscillospiraceae bacterium; assembly: GCA_015064505.1. GTDB lineage: Bacteria > Bacillota > Clostridia > Oscillospirales > CAG-272 > RUG12395. The sequence goes on along the minus strand of SVSB01000051.1, from coordinate 14,636 downwards.
CACTCTTTGGAGCTGCTATCCCGCTTTGGGTAATGGAAGGAATAAAGCTCTCAAGCAAGGGCTTTATCTCGCTCATATTCATTGCAAGAGTATAAGGAAGAGTAAGTCCGCATCCAAGACCGTGGGGAGCGTTCTTTGCAAGGGTAAGTATGTAAGAAGCGCTGTGGGCGTAAAGTCCTCCGCCCTGGGTATACGCCATCATACCGAGAACGGAAGCGTAAGCCATTCTGGTTCTTGCCTCCATATCGCTTCCGTCCTTAACGGCGGCGGGAAGCGAGCCGAATACTATCTCAACAGCCTGCACCGCAAGGGCCTTGGTGAAGGGATTGGTGCAACCGCAAACGCCCTCAACTGCGTGGGTGAGTGCGTCAAGACCCGTGAACGCGGTAACCTTGGGAGGCATGGTCGCGGTCATAACGGGGTCAACGAGAGCAATATCGGGAATAGCAACGGGAGAGCTGATAAATACCTTCTTTCCGTTGTGGCTTGCTACAGCATAGGGGCTTACCTCGCTTCCCGTACCTGAGGTGGTGGGAAGGAGAATAAGGGGCACGGTGCGAACAGCGGGTACCTTACTCGTAATAATATCAACCGCGTTATCTCCGCTTGAAAGTGCGCAAGCGGTAACCTTTGCAGTATCAAGAGAGCTTCCGCCGCCAACGCCGATGACCGCATCGGCACCAAATCCTCTTGCCGCCTTTTCAGCCGCAAGGAGATCGTCGGTGTGAGGCTCGGGCGCTATATCGCAGAAACAGCAATGCGTTATTCCCTGCTTATCGAGAGAATCGGTAATGGGATCAAGCATACCCAGCTGAATAATTATCTTATCGGCAATGATCGCAACCTTGGTAGCACCAAGCTTTTTCGCGTAATCGCCCGCCTTGGTCGCACAGCCGCAGGAAATAACTATTCCCTTATTCTCGGAGCAGGCGCCGGGGAAACGGAGCACCGCATCCTTCTTAAGCTCCTCGGATGCTTTTTCAAGCAATTCAAAATACTTGGACATTTCAATATTCCTCCATGATCTTTCTTACGGTCTCACCGCGGGCCATACCGTCTCTTGCGCCGAAGGTGGAGCAGTTTATACCGCCGCAAACGGTTCCGCATCTAACGGCACGCTCAACGCTCATACCGGTAACGAGGCCGTATACGACTCCGCCGTGGAAAGCGTCGCCCGCACCGACGGTATCAACTACCTCCGCTTCGTAAATGGAAACGTTCTTTGCGCCCGTTTCATCAACGGTATAGTAAGCGCCGTCTTTTCCCGCGGAAACGATGCAAGGCTTGCCGTATACCGCAAACATTTTTTCGGAAAGAGACTCAGCCGTCATATTGGGATAAATGGTTGCCATGGAAACCACGTTGGGTATAAGATAATCGCAAAGACGGCACACACCGTCAAACTCCTCGGGGGTAAATCCGCACTGACGCACGGGATCAAGATCCACGTCTATGCAAAGCTTTGCGCCCTTTGCGTGTACGGCGTTGGCAAAAGCAATGACCTGCGCAGGGGGAACCTCACCGATCTCTATCATGACGAAATCTTCGGCACATACGGGGGATGCAAGCTTCTCTATATCCTCTGCCGTCAGCTTTGCAAGGCTGTTGGGAATAAGAAAGCCGCCTCTTCTGCGCATTTCCGGTCCCGAATATACAGCCACGTTAAAGGGAGAGCACTCTGTCTCCGAGATGATAACACCGGAGCAGTCAATATTCTCCTTTTCCATCAGCTCTATTATCTTGTTTCCGATCACGTCCTTGCCAAGCTTACCGACGAACGCGGTCTTGACACCGAGGCGTGAAACCTGAGCCAAAAAGTTTGCAACCGCACCGCCGCCCATCTCCGCCCAGCTCTGGGCAAGGAGCTTGTCCTTATAAAGATCGCCGTAATCAGCGGTCCTGATTCTGAAATCAACGGCAGCACTGCCGAATCCGTATACAACAGCCATAGTAACCTCCTGACGTAATTATACGAATAAAGTATAGCACCAACGGAAAATTCCTGCAAGAAGTTTAAGGGGAATGACAATTATTGAAAAGCAAATGACAATATTTGACTTATATTACCCGCCTTTACCACTATCATAAAACATTTTTCCGCGTTTTTCAATACTTACCGAATTTGCACTTTTTGTCATATTTACTTTTTTGCAACTTTGCGGTTTACTTTAAAGGTTGTTTACTGTATAATCAAATCGTAAAGATTTAAAGTTCGCAATACCCGATATTCAAGGAGGCATTATGAAAACACTCAGTTTGGTTCTTAAAACAATTTTCTTATCCGCTTTGGGACTGATGTTTTTGTGCTCTTGCAGCAGCGAAGCTCCCGCTAACACAACGGATAATACTTCAAACCCCGATGATCCCTCAACCACCGACGCAGTGATCACGGAGCCGGCCCCCGTTGACGACGGGTATCTATGGCTTGTTAAGGACGGAAAGGCAAACGCCGTGCTCGTCAGAAGCGAAACGGCATCAAGCACCGTTGCAAACGCCGTATCAAAATTAAGAGATTACGTGCGCACCGCAACCGGATGCCGCCTTGCCGCTTCTCTTGACAGCGACTTGAAGGAGCAAGCAGACCTTGAGATAGTCGTAGGCTACACCAACCGTAAGGAAAAGGAAGATACCAAGGTCGCCCCAAACAGCTACAAAATATTCGTTGAAAAGACCGATGGCAAGACCGCCCTTTACATACTCGGCGCCGATGATTTCTACGTTCACTGCGGCGTTGAGAACTTCATTGCCAAGTATCTCGAAAAGGGCGAAAACGGACTTAGGTGCGATGCAAAGCTTGCAAAAGAAAGCCGATTCGGACTTAATAATTACGAAAAGCAAGGCGCAGAGGTCATCAAAAAGATCCAGAATATCGATCTTTCCGTGCGCAACACGACCAACAAGTCCGCTAGCCTCAGCGCGGTTACAAACGTTCACGCCGTTGCTATGCTTACGGGAGAATATTCCGTTAACCGCACCCGCTCTCTTTACGATATTTGCGGAACGGACCTCGGCTTCCCCGTATTCCATAACGGCAAGCTCTGGTTCTTCTTCGGCGATACGTTCTCGGGCGAAGAGATGAAGGGCGGCTGGAGAACCAACACGTCCGCATACACAACCGACCTTGATTTTACAAACGGCATCGTTTTCGACGGTATGTATTCAACGGACAGCGAAGGCTTTGCAAGCGAGATGATCAAGGGTCTGAAAAAGCCTTACACCGAGTATTCAAAGATCCCCACGGGAGCTATTTCTCTTGACGGTACCCTTTACTTCTTCTTTATGTCCGTAAACAATTGGGATTCCGATGCGGGATGGGATTGCAACTACGGCGGACTTGCAAAAAGCGAGGATGACGGCAAGACCTGGAAGATCGTTGAGGGTGTGCAGTGGCCCGGCGACTCCAAATACTGCCAGAATTCCCCCGTTCTGTGCGAAAAGGACGGCAAGATCTATATCACCGGAATCACGGGCGGCAGACTTGGATTTGCCAGAATGATGCGCGTTGACAAGGACAAGATCGAGGATCTTTCCGCATACGAATATCTCACGGGATATACCTCCGCAAACGAGCCGATATGGACGAAGGGCGAGGAGGGTATACGCAAAGAATTTGCGCTTATAAATGCTCAAGTATCCGAAAATACCATAGTATACAACGAATACCTTGAGGAGTGGATGATCACCTTCAAAAAGGGCAACGTTCTTTACATATACACGGCAAAGGAGCCCGCAGGACCCTACGCGGTATCCGCGGAGCTTACCTTCCCTTCCATCGGCGCGGGACTTTACGGCGGATTCACCTGCTCCGCACTTATGCAGGAGGGCGGCAAAAAGGTAGCTCTCGTAATGTCTACCTGGGAGCCCTGCTACAACACCTTTATACTTGAGATGACCTTAAGCAAAAAATAAAACAGCCAAAGGCGATAAAGCATGAGCAAAACGGTTTTCCTTACGCAAAACGGCACGTGAAACGGGGCAGGCCAAGCTGATGCGCGTTGCAAGGATCCTTGCCGGCAAACAGAGCCACGCAAGAACGATAAAACAGATAAATTAAGGAGAAACGCTATGGAAAGAAAGATCAAGGAAGTGCGCTTTATCTCTAATATAACGGGAGAAAAGGAAACGGGCAAATGGAACGTTTACGGCACCGATCTTGGTGTTCCCGTATACAGTCCATCCTTGCAGAGAATGTATTTTCTCTTTGGCGACACCTTTGGACGTGAAGAGATAGACAAGACCCAAAAGGCAAATTGGCGCGGCACCGTTGCAGGCTACACCGATGATTTAGACTTTACAAAGGGAATAAATTGGCACGGTTTTCTTGACGACGGAAAAGGAGACGCCCGTCAGCTTGTTCCCGCCCACTACTCTCCCAACGCCGACAAGCTTGAAAGAACCAAGATAAGCCAAGGGGGCATAGAGATCGACGGTGCGCTCTACGTTTTCTACGAGTCCATAAACCATTGGGGCCCCTACGCCTCGGGGCTTTGGTATCTGAATTTTAACGGAACTCTCAAATCTACAGACGGAGGCAAGACCTTTGAGAAGGTATACGATCTCACTTGGATCGAGCCCACGGAAGACCCATACAGACTTGAGGTTGCGGGAAGGCTTGCAACGGAAACTATGGATATGCAGCCGTCCGGTGTTGATTTTGATATCAAGGCACATATTGCCCCCGGATTCGGGCAGATGTACGGATGCGACGGCAAGGACGGATATATTTACGTGTTCGGCCGTTACGGCGGAAGAATTCACGGTATAAAAGTGGGCAGAGTTAAAAAGGAGAATTTTGAAAATTTCTCCGCTTACGAGTATCTTACGGAATTCAAGGACGGCAACGCGGTATGGAAGCCGTTCCGCGAAGGACTTGACGCAATAATCGCAGAACCCGAAAAGGCGGAAGTCATTCCCGCCCCCACAAGCAATATGTCCGTTGCTTACAACGAGTATCTTTCCAAGTGGATGCTTACTTACTATTATCCCGGAGAAGGCATCAACTACGCCCTCTCCGAAACTCCCTACGGTCCTTATACAAAGCCGGAGGTATTTCTTCCCATGGATCACCCAGAGCTTATGCGCGGAATCCCCTCAAGTATCACGAAGAACTGCCTTTACGGAGGATTTACCCACGAAAAGATGTTCCGCGATAACGGTAAGATAGTACCCCTTATCGTATCTCAATGGTATTCCCTTGCACCGGAAACGGGCAACCCCGGTCTCGGAAAATCGCGCTACTACGGATCAAGAATGTTTGAAATCGAATTCGAATAAATTCAAGGAGGATGAATATGGCAAACACAGCAAATTACGGCAAGCGATTTGGCGTTATGCTTGATATGTCAAGAAACGCAGTTATGCGCCCCGAAGAGGTAAAGCGCTTTGCAAAGCTTATCCGTTCCTTCGGTTACAATATGATCCAGCTTTACACCGAGGACACGTATGAGGTTGACGGGGAGCCCTACTTCGGTTATATGCGCGGCCGCTACAGCAAGGAGGAGCTTGCGGATATCGTTAGCTATTGCAATTCCATAGGTATGGAGGTAATTCCCTGCATACAGACCCTTGCGCACCTGAATCAGCTCTTCCGCCACGGAGAGTACGCAAAGATCCGTGATACTGCCGACATTCTGCTTGTGGGCGACGAGCGCACCTACGAGCTTATTGAAAACATGTTCAAGACACTGCGCGGCGCTTTCACCTCCGACTATATTCACATCGGTATGGACGAGGCACATATGCTCGGCCTTGGCAAATATCTCGACCGTAACGGCTACGAGAACCGCTTTGATATTTTAAGCAAGCACCTCACCCGCGTTATTGAAATAGCAAAAAAGTACGGTTTTACTCCAATTATGTGGTCCGATATGTTCTTCCGCCTTGCAAATCACGGCGTTTACTACACTCTGGAGGACACCATAACGGAGGAGATCGTCTCAAAATGTCCCGATGGAGTTGAGCTCGTGTACTGGGATTATTACCACAAGGGCAGAGAGTATTACGATAATATGATAGACCAGCACAGAAAGTTCGGCAAGGACGTATGGTTTGCGGGCGGTGCCTGGTGCTGGAGCGGCTTTGCCTCCTTTAACGGCTTTGCTATAGACACGATGAGCTACGCGATGGAGTCATGCGCGGACAAGAATATTGAGAACGTATTCTTTACGATGTGGGGCGACGACGGCAAGGAATGCTCCTTCTATTCCCTGCTTCCCTCTCTGTTCACCTTCCGCAAGGTATACGAAGGCATAAGCGACCCCAACGAGATAAAAAGGCTCTTTAAGGAGGCCACAGGCGAGGATTTCGACGCTATGATGGCGCTTGATCTTCCCAATCTCGTTGCGCCAAACAATGCAGCCCGCTCTACCGTATCCAAGGTTATGCTTTATAACGATCCCCTTATGGGCATTTACGATACCGTGGTAACGGAAGGCGCTGCCGAGGACTTCAAAAAGCACGCCGAGACTCTCTACGGTTACGCAAAGGACAGCGCCTACGCCTATATTTTTGAAAGCTCTGCCGCGCTTTGCGAGCTGCTTTCCGTAAAATACGATCTTGGTATGCGCTCAAGAAAAGCGTATAAGAACAGCAAGGAAGAGCTTAAGGCTCTTTTGCCCGACTACGACCGCGCCATCAAGCTGCTTGATACGTTCCACGCAAACTTCCGCAAGCTGTGGATGAAGGAAAACAAGCCCTTCGGCTTTGAGGTGCAGGAGATAAGGCTTGGCGGTCTTATGCTCCGCATGAGAACCGCACGGAATAAGATCACTGCTTACATAAACGGAGAGCTTGAACGCATTGAGGAGTTTGATATGGACCTTCTTGAACACGGAGGCCCCGGCACAGCAGGCAAGCTTCCCAACATCAACAGCTGGGAAAAGGTATCCTCGGCAAACGCGCTGAAATTCTGATAAAAAACCGTGCTGTGAAACGGCGTTTCACAGCACGGTTTTTTATATCAGCTTTAAAAGAAACATAAAGCCTGTAAGTATGATAAGAAATGCAAAATTAAACACGGAGAAGGTTCCGACGTAGTACGCCGTTTTGCCGGGATTGTGATTGGTATATTCGCGGAATGTGATCAGACTTGCAAGAGACGATATCAGCGTTCCGACTCCGCCTATATTAACCCCCACGAGCAGATCGGCATAATTCCCCGTGAATTGGGAGAGCAGTATGGCTGAGGGCACGTTGCTTATGCATTGGCAGGAAAGCACGGAGAACAGAAGCGTGCTTTTTTCAAGCAAGGCGGAAAAAACGTTTCTCACCGCATCTATTCTTGCCATATTTCCCGCAAAAATGAAGAAGAAAACGAAGGTGAGCAGCAATCCGTAATCCACCGTTTTCAATGCTTTTCTGTCCACCATAATAAGCACGGAGGGAATGACGATCAAACCGATCCAATAGGGTATGCCGCGGAAAACGATCAAAATGGAAAGGGCAAAGAGCAAAAGATAGAGCACCGTTTTTTTGCCGTTCAGCTTTATTTTTTCATCGGGAAGGCAAAGAGCCTCCGGCTTTACGAAAACGATACAGCAGACGGTTATAAGTGCCACCGAAAGAATAAATGGCGGAGCCATTATTGCCATAAACTCCAGATTGGGTATTTCGTATTTTGAATACAGATAAAGGTTTTGAGGATTGCCGAAGGGGGTGAGCATACCGCCCAGATTTGCGGCAATGTTCTGCATAATAAAGGTGAATGCCATATACTTTTGCATTCCCGTTGAGCTCAGCACAAAGTATCCCAACGGCAAAAAGGTAAGCAGCGCCATATCGTTAGCAATAAGCATAGAGCCGATAAAGGTTATATATACCAATGCAAGCACGCTCATCCTTGCATTCTTGAAAAGCTGAACTACCTTTCTTGCAAGCATATAGAAGAAGCTTATATTCTTCAGCGCGCACACAACGGCAAGCACGCAAAAAAGACAGGTGAGGGTCTTGAAATCGAAGTACCCCAAATATTCCTTATCGGGGTGCACGATAAAGCTTGTAATTACCGCAGCCACCAGCGCGATGCACGTAACGGTGTTTTTCTTTACAAAAGCTATGCACGCTTCTGCAATATGCCTGATAAAATCATAGTGGTGTTCGATGTGCGGTGGGCGGTTTGCAACTGAATTCATCGGTGTTTTCCTTTATTTACTCAAATTCGTGCGGACGTCAACGCACCTTGTACGTTGACGCCCGCACCGTTTTTTTAATCTATTATTCGGTCAGACGTTATGAAGAACAGTCAGATCAATCGTCGTCCTTTTCCTGCTCCTTTTGAGGAAGCTTTTTAAAGGCGACAAGGCAGTTATGGGTCTTTGCAAGATCGTTTCTGCCGGATTTATCGGTGGTACCACCGTATACGTAGCCTTCGGAGCGCATATACGCATTCCATCTGCTGTGCTCAATCACCCTGATGGCTCTGCGCTCTTCATCGGTGCGGGCCGCGGGCTCTTTCTCTATGCCCGGAACCTTGCACAGCTCCTTGACTCGTCTGTGGATGGCGGAAGCAACGGAGGATTTGTAATTGTAATCGTACTGCCAGAATTCGCTTTCCTTGCCCCACTTCAAATGGCGCTTAAGCGCCGCTTCCTCAACGTCGGAGTCAAGGATAACCTCCTCCGAATAAGAGGATTCCATATCACCGATAAAATCAATACGGAATTTCTGACCCTTGAAGTTGGTTGCGTCGGCAAGAGCCTTTTTCTTATCGGAATTGTATACGATGGCCTGGATTACGGGATCGTAGCCAAGTCTCTCAAACATGGTGCGAAGCTTAACGGCGGTAGCAATATTCTTTTCGTCGTTACCAAGGGCAACAAACGCGTAAGTGGTGCGCGGCAACGCCATGATCGCGTTATCGAACGTGGAGGTATTAACGTCGATCTTGGGGTGTACGGATATCTTGTACTTGGCATCATCAGGAACGTCAAAGCGTCCGTTGTATTCGTCTGACATAAGCTCGGGACACAAAGACTTAAATTTGATATCGGCATTTTCGTCAAGGTCAAAGGCGTTGATCTCAACCTGATAGCCGTCCATCTGGCAGAACCAAGAGAGCGCCTTCGTCATCTCGGTGCCGTGCTGTCCCATACCGATTATCACGGCGTTGATCTTCTTAACGCCGCTGCCGTCTTCTTGAGCGCTTCCGTAGATCTTTTCGTGACCCTCATTGTAGAGCGTGCGGGCAACGAGCGCCTGAACCTCATTCACGCGGCGAACCTTGATTTTGATGGAATCGTCGTCGCTTCCATCCTCTTTGCAGGAATTGAAGGCCTTTGCAAGCAACAGCTCTGCCTCGACCTGCGTGGAGCACACGTACAGATTCGTATTCTTTCTGAACTTCAGCTTCTCGATAAGCTTAATTGCCTGATTGATGTTTTCGGACTCATCGGCGCCGATAGTGAAGAAATTAAGCACGGTTCCGAAAACGAAACGGAAACGGAAATTGATGGTGATAATATCCTTTTTAAAGCATATTGCCTTAATTTCCTTTGCTTTCTCCACAAGCTCAAAGCTGTGCTCCTCATCCTGTTCAAAAACGTCGGTAAATACGAAGAGACGCTTATGCTTATTGGTTTTAGCAAGGCTGTTTGCAAGAGCAAGGGACTTGTCGTTAAGCTCGGAAAAAACGTAGACCCCACGCTTGGGAACGAAAAGATATTTGCAGTATGCGGATGCATTCTTAAAGAAAGAAAGCACGAAACCGAAGGTGAGAAGAGGCGCAAGCACGAACAGAACGGCAAAATAGGAGGTATACGCTCTGTAAAGCTCCTCGGGCACGTCAACGAGATTTGTTTCGATAAACGCAAACTCGCCGTCCACAAGGAACAGGCGGATCATGTTATGTATGCAAATGAAAAAGCGCTCAAATGCTCCGCAATCCGTAGTTTCCATTGAAACCCTGTAGATCGGAATAAAAAGCACCACCGCAGAAAGCGCCACACCCGCAAAAAGAAGTTTGAACGGAGTTACTATCCTTCCCGTCTTATACTTGACCAACTTCATTATAATAGCGGCAAGAGAAAAGACCGCAAGGAGCAAAAGCGAAGCTCGAAAACAGTTAGACCACATAGTCAACCTCTCCTTAATAAAGAAATATCATATCCGGAATCACCACTCCGCAACAATAACGGCACGGCGGCCTGAGCTCGAAACGGCTGTGCGATCCGACGGCGCTCCCCGATATATGTATAGTACAACGGCGGAAAGTCCGTTTTTTCGCATAAACCCGCGAATATTATAGCACGACAGTAAAGAGTTGTAAAGTATCAAACCGCAAAACTCATCTGTGCATAAAAGCGAATTATAACGACGATCGAAAGCTTGTTTTATTCATCATTGCAAAACCGAAGCATCAGTAGCGGCAACCGCTTCCTGAAAAACAAAAAGCACCCTGAGCAAAACGTTATTGCGGATCAACGCGGCGTCCTGCATAGAGTGCTTTTTTATACCAAACTTATTCGTAGTATTATAACAATATCTATTTCTTCAGATTATCAAAATGGCGGTTATCGGACAGATCCTTTACCCCAAGCACCTTGGCAATATACTCCATTTCCTTTTTTCTGCATTCGAGTATTGCTTTTCTGTACTTGGAATTTATCCTGATGCAGAGATTTTGAAAATGCACTGCGTAGAAGGGATTCATTGATCTCATCTCCGTTACGATCTCTTCGATGGCCTCGTACATTTTAATAACGCTGTAGCCTGACGCGGTCTCAAATACCCAAACGGGAAGGAAGCCCTTGTACTGCAAAAGGCCCCACATCTGATAAAAATCAGCGATCTCTGAGGTGGCGGCAAGTATCTCCGCCTTAGTAGTAGTACAAAGCACCGTTTGGCTCGGGTCGATGTTCTCCTGCACCCACTGATCGAAATCGCCGTCGTATATGGTTTTTCCGTGCTTGATCTTAATATATCTGTAATTGTAAAGAACTTTTCTTGCGTTTGCAAGCTCGGCTGAATCCCCCGTGGCATAATATTCTCTTACGTTATCAAGAGAGGAAGTGAAAATGGATGAAATACCCATAATAACGCTTCCGATTCCCGATATGATGGCAACAACGCCAACGATTCTGTTAATTATGACGTCCTCTTCGTTCTGTCCGAAAAATCCGACGGCTACGCAAATAACTATCATTGTAGACACGCAGATCAGCAAGAACGTTATCCGCTTGAATTTATCCTTCATTACGAACTCCTCCAAATTCCGACAAGTATGGACAGCACGGTATATATTTCGCTTTGTTACATTATATCATCTATAACTCCTGCCGTCAAGGATAAAGCACAATGAAAATACTGCCGTTTCAAAAGCTTTTAAAAATATCGTATCATAAAAGTGCTATTTATTCAACATATTTTTCTTAACTCCAACAAAGCGAATAAGGGTGCCGCCGCACCCTTATTCTATAATTCTTAAGCTTCTGTATTCGCATCAAAGTCGCCTGAACCCGAATCAAACGATATACTGCGCCTTAAATCAAACAGTGCTTTCATCAGCAGTATGCCTGCGATCAGATAAACGACGATCATACAAATCGATATCCCTGCAATAAGTCCCGGCATCCATTTTACCAAATACCCAACAATAATAACTGCAGTAAGCATAACCGTCTGCAAGGTGCGGTATCTGAGTAGCTTGTTATCCAGCCCGTCATCGGTCGATTGATACTTGGCAGCAATCGACGCCAGGTTTGTAAGCAGCTGAAAATGGAAATAGATGTTGACTACGTCAATTATTATATCAACGGCTTGGAGCGCACCGTCAAGATCAACGGCTCCCCAACTTGCAATCCATGATACAATGTGCCACAGGGTAAGTATCACGCCCAAAGTACGCAGCAAACCGAGCTCCCTTTCTTCCTCACACAGACAGTTGATTGCAGATAGGAAAAGCATATAGCCGATAAATGACGGTAAAATACTTACGGTATTGATATTGATATCAAAGTAGATAAAGAAATATCCCCACGCGGCTCTTCCGATGCCATCGTATAGTCTTTGATAATTTGTCATTGTGCTTCTCCTTCCTGCAAGATCAGATCAAGAGTTGCAACCTTTTCGTTGTTTATATACAGATCGGCAGCAAAATATGCAGGATGCTCTATATCTTTATTGGGATCTGCACTACCGCCGCCTCCATCCATAGAAATCGGAGAGCTCCAACCGGGGTTAAGCTTCTTGCTAACCGTTTGTGCCCCTAAATTGGAGCTGCTGACCGTATTGTCTCCACTTGGAACGCGCATATCAGTCGGTCGTTTTTCACCTTCATATACGGGTTCAACAGATAAACCAAGACGTGTGATCTTGTCCTTGTCCGATTCACGGCCAATATAGACGCATTTCGTTGAATTGGATCTGGCCGCTCTGGAAAATTCAGCATTGGGATCAGGCGTCGTGTTCGAATATGCGCCCAACAAAAAAACGATCTCGCGCTGAACGGGTACTCTTAGGTCGATCGTATGAATCGTTTGGTAGGTTGCTTCGATCCTCCAATCATTTGCTTCACCCACATAGGTTATGCCGGGAAGTCCGAGGCACCCCCAAGACAGGCTTTGGCTGAGGGTTTCCACGTATCGGAAAGCTTCAAGTGGTATCGCCACCCACCTGCCGTTTTCATTTTCAACGCGAAGGTTCTGAACGGCAAGATAGGTCATATTGATTTCCGCAGGCTTCCCGCTCGGGGGATAATTCAATTCAATCACAAATAGCCCCTCATACGCATCACCCACGTGCTTCAGATTGTAAATATAAAATCCTTCTTGTTTATTCGCCCACTCATCAATGCCGGGATCCCATATTGGAAATATACCGATATCATCCTTTTCGAGCATTTCCTTCAAGATCGCTTCTTGCATATCTTCGGGAGCGCACATAGCGCGGTAATAACCGTTTCTCTCAAGAACGGACTTGCCGTAAGTATCAAACGCTCCCGCGGGAGTCGTGCAGGGTATGCTTCTCGCAGATGCCAGCGTAAGCTCCACGGAATGGCTAAACGCTCGTATATTGGTGGCTTGAACACCGACCACAAGCGGAAGCGCGATCAGAATAATTACGCAAACGGAAACAAGTCCCATCCCCTGCGGATATTTTTTGAACCTCGCTATGTTTTCAATTCGTGCTCTGATATTTTTTCCGCCATTATTGATACAAGTGCTGCCGGGCGTTTTGGAAAAACGTTCGTTTGCCATTGAAAGAAGTATATGACCGTATTCCCTGCGTTCTTCCCCCTCAAGACGTTCAAGCACGTATTGATCGCAGCGGGATTCCATATCGTTTATTGCACGGTTGGCACAATAAACGATCAGCGGATTGCACCAATGCAGGCATCGGAAAAAGCAGATGATAACGCTCCACAAGGTGTCCCTGTTTTTCAAATGGAACAACTCGTGAAGCACGATTTTCTCGTTCAGCTCATTCTCTTTAGGAAGCACCAAAGTGGGGCGAAAAATGCCATACACAAAAGCACTCGGAAGTCCCGATACTTCCACAATTCTGCCGAGTTTGATTCCGTGCGCTGCCGCGATTGCCTGAATGCAGGCACACTTTTCCGGCGAAGGCTCATCGCCCCTTCTTACGGCACGGTGCAGCTTCGCGTAAGAAATACCATAAAAGAATACGTGGACAAGGACGCCAAGAACGTAGAGCGCGTAAAGCCATTCAAGTTGAGTCCGAGGCATGGAGGTAATCACGGGGAAAGGAAACAACACCTTTGTGAAACCGTAATCCCCGTAGCCGGACTTCATAATTTCTATAGGTATCTGCCAGCGAAACAACGTATATCTTCCAAACATCCCCGCAGGAAGAAGCATAATGATACCAAGAACACTCCATACGGCAAATTGCCACTTTGGAGAAAGCTTATCCTTGAACAACGCCTTTATAAGAAGTATCAATGCCCCTACTCCCGAAACGGTATACGTTTGAAGAAGAAAGCCCCATATATCAAACATCGCTATACCTCCATATCGTCAAGGATCTTACGCAGCTTCTCCCGCTCCTCCCGAGATATCGGTTCCTCTTTCAGAAACGCTGCGATAAGATCTCCCGCCGCACCGCTGTATACGCGGTTTAAAAAGCTGTGGCGTTCCTTCTGCTGACAGCTCTCGCGGTCTATCATAGCGCAATAAACGTGGGGTGTTACTTCTTTATTGATACGCACCAAGCCCTTTGCCTCCATTCGGGTAAGATAGGTAAGAACGGTGTTTCTGTTCCACCCCGTCTCTTTATACAGTTCATTGACGAGCACTCCAAGCTCTGCGCCGTTAGTTTTCCAAAGCGCATTAAGTACCGTCCACTCTCTTTCAGACAAATTCATAAATAACCCTCCTACACTTGTAGTCACTATATTATACTACACGTGTAGGCACATTGTCAATAGATTCGGCTACATTTGATTGTTACTTATTTGTGAAACGAAAAGGTGCCGCGTGATGCGACACCCAATATATTAGTCTAAAGTTATCTTCAATCTCTCAAACACCTTTACAAGAATGATGCCGAGAATCAGCCCCGCTGCGCCTTGTACCGCGTTAGCAGGGATATTGACCGCAGAAGGAACAAAACCATACATAAAACCTTCAAAGACAAAGTACCCAAACACCATAACGATCTCAGCAAGAACTGCGCCGATGATC
>SVSB01000050.1 GCA_015064505.1 Oscillospiraceae bacterium | reverse complement strand
CGCTAAAAGAAAATGGAGAGATAACCATCCCTTCGATTTCTTTGCTTTTCTTTCCCTTTTTTGCTTCAAATACACAAAAACGCCCACCATCGCTCTCGCGTGATGGGCGTTTTTCGACAGACTGAGAAAAACTCAAAATGAGTTTTTCTGTAAAATTCTCTTTTTTACTACGGGACAAAATCCACCCTCGACGTACGCCAGTACGCCTCACGGGTGGATGTTTGCCCGTTCCAACCATTTTTTCCTATCCCCTTGTTTATTTTACCTCTATGCAAATAACGGGGCGCACACCGCCCGTGGAGCTTGGATAGAGATTCTCCCAAAATTGGGAATCATTACGCCAGCCCTTTCCCTCCAAAAGAAACCAGTTGGCAACCGAGGAGGTCCAGCTTACGTTCCCCCTGTGGCATCCCTTGGAAATGGCGTAGCTCGTGGGCGCTCCGTCGGAGATAGGGTCAAATTTTGCGTAGATCGCCTCGCTCCTCGTCATCAGGCTCACCTCGTCCGTAACTCCGCCCGCGACGCGGTCCCGAAGCAAGGTCTTTTCCTCGTTGCTGAACGCAATATCGCAAAATTCCCCGTTAAGCCATGCGCGCAGATCACTTGCCGCCCAGGAGGTATCATCCGTATCGGAGGAATACTGCCTGCAATCAATGATCTTATCGGAAACGAGCCAAAGTCTTCCGTCCTCCTTCTTGTAGATCAGCCATTCTATGGGATAAGGCTCCGAATCTACGGAATAAAGGTATTTTCCGAAAGTTATGCGCTCTCCTTCTTCGGCTATCTGCCAAAACTCAGGGGAATTCCTGATCTTCAACGCAAGGGCCTTTGCCTCCGCACTGCCGTCGTAATGCTCAAGCTTTTTCAGTGCTTCGCGTATTTCACCCGCGCCGTAAAGCTCCTCGCCCCACTTTTCGTAGCATTTTCCCTGCAATTCTCTTGCTGCATCGTCGGAATACGCGGCGCTTTTCAAATATCCGATAGCCTCTTCGTATTTCCCCTCGTTGTAGCATTGCTCGCCCAGCTTCGTTGCCGCGGCAAGTTTTTTCTTATAGCTATCACAGTAATGGCCGAGGGCTTCAAAGGCTTCGTAGGCTTCAAGATATTTTTCTTCGTCCAAAAGCTTCAGCGCATCGCGGTAGCTTTCCTCAAGCAAAGCCAGCTTATCAAGCCACGCCTTGCTGTCCTTATAATCGCCAAGCTCCTCAAAAAGAACCGTGGCTTCCTCCGCGCCGCTGTTGCCGGTTCCCTCTGCAAAATGCACCGCCTGCCTGTATCTCGTTTCCGTGAGCATGGCCTTGCTGTCCTTGTAATCCCCAAGTGCATCAAATTTTTTATATGCTGTATCGAACAGCCCGTTTTCCAGATAATGGAGAGCCTCCTTATATTTCGCATCCTCCAGCATCTGCGGAGCATCCTTGTGATCTCCTGCGATGGTAAACAAGGAGATCGCTTCGGCGTATTGCTTTTTTTCAAGCGCTTCCGTTGCCTTGCCGTATACGAGATCAAGCAGCTCCGTCTTTTTCTGCGGGCTGTCCTTATAATCCTCCAGGATCTCCAATCTTGCCAATGCACCCGAGTAATCCTTGCGCTTAAGGTAATAATTCAAAACCTCATTATATACCTTTTCAAGCTCTGCGTTCAGTCTTTCCTTGCTGTCCTTATAGTCGCCAACCTCCCTGAACGCGCTTATTGCAAGAGTGTGCGAGCCGGCGTTCGCATAAGCAATACCCCACAGATACTTTGATTCTAAGATCAGCCCGTCAAGCTGTTTTATCTTTTCGCGGCTGTCGGAATAATCCTCTATGGTCAAAAACAGCTCACGCGCCTGTGTGTAATTACCGTCGTTCATAAGCTTGACCGCGTTTTCATAAACGGGCTGTTTTTCAATTTTTATCAGCAGCTCGGCAGAATCCTTATAATCCTTTATTTCCTCAAAGAGATACTTTGCAAGGGCACTTCCCTTTGCCATAAGGTCCTTTGCCATTCTGTAGGTGCATTCAAGCGCCATATCCTTGCTGTCCTTGTAGTCCCCCAATTTTTTGAAGGCGTTCTCCGCATCGTCGTATCTTTTGGCATCCAGATGCTTCATTGCCTCGCGGTAATAATACTCGTTTACTCTGTCGGCGCTGTCCTTGTAACCGCCAAGGCTTTCAAAGATATCCTTTCCCTTAAGCGCCTGACCGTTTGCCGTGTAACGGTCTGCAAGCATATACCTGCATTCAAGGGCTCTGTCCTTGCCGTCCTTATAGGAATAAAGCTCGTCAAACAGATTTGCGGCCTCCTCGTAATTACCGGCATCAAAGGCGGCTGCGGCGTCAAGGTATTTTCTTTCGCAACCCAGAAACACGTTGCACTGGGCAAGCCTTTCGGGTGCGTCACCGTAATCGCCGAGATCGGCAAATATATCCGCCGCCTTCCGGTATTCGCACGCCTTCATAAGGCTCATTGCGTCATCGTATTTGTTCTTCGGCACAACTATCTTGCACCACGCAAAAAGTACTCCACCGCACAAAAGCAGTACAAGCACCAGCGAGACCGTAATAATGACTTTCTTTTTCAAGGCGCACCTCCGATGATCTTTAATTTAGTCGAGATATCTGCAAGCAGATCAATGGTCTATTTCTTCTTTTTGGCTTTTTTAACCGCGATAAGCACGCCAACCACGGCACCGATTGCGGCTCCAATGCACGTTCCCACCAAAGCAAAGGAGCTTTTACCTGCATTCTTCCCGTCGGAGGGGATCTGCGCGTCGGTTTCCGACGTTGCGGGAACGTCCGTAACGGGTTCGGTTACGGGCTCGGTCACGGGATCGGTCACGGGCTCGGTTACAGGCTCGGTCACGGGCTCGGTTACGGGCTCGGTCACGGGCTCGGTCACGGGTTCAGTTACGGGCTCGGTTTCAAGCGATTCATTCAGTGGTTCAAACCCATATCCGTTCGTCTTTGCAAATTCCTCAACCCCGGAGCCGGGATATCCGCGGAACACGCATTTCTTTGAAACGCTGCCGAAGGCATTGGGCTCGATCTCTACGTCGGCAGATAAAATATCGATCCTTTCGATAGCCGTGCAGCCTTCAAATCCATTTGAAGTTATATTCTTTACGCTTTCCGGAATAACAACGCGCTTCAGGCTGCTGCAGTAATTAAACATACTCGCGCCGATATAATCCATTCCTTTTGAAAGCTCTGCACTTTCAAGTGCCGTGCAACGCTCGAATGCCAAAAATCCTATCCGAGTTACGCTATCGGGGATAACGATGCTTTCAAGCGAATCGCAAAACGCGAATGCGCGGTTACCTATCTCAAGCAGTCCCTCGGGGAGAATGATCGTTTTCAAGGACTCAAGGCCTTCAAACATATAATTGCCTATTTTTATTATGCCCTCCGGAAGTTGAATGAACTCGATGGACTCGCAACCGGCGAACTCACCCTCCGCAAGATCGGTCATACCTTTGGGCAATTTGAGGCTTTTAAGGGACGAACAGCCGCGGAACGCGCATTCTCCCATACGCGCAACGCTTTCGGGAAGCTCCGCACTTACAAGCGACCTGCATTCGCTGAAGGCACCCTTGCCTATGCTTGCTACAGTCCCGGGGATCACTATTTTCTTCAGGGCCGAGCACTTTGCGAAAGCCTCTTCACCTATAACCCTCAGCTTGTTGGGAAGTTTTACGGCTTCAACTGAACCAAACTTATAAAATGCATAGGAGCCGATACTTGTGATGCCGTCACCAACGGTGATCTTAACGATTTCATTACGCTTATGATACCACGGCGCAACGGAAGTCTTTGAATAGTCCTCCATGCTGCCCGTTCCGTTGATCAGAAGCTCTCCGTCGCTTGTGACCGTCCAGGTCATATCCTTTGCAATCGGATCCATCTCCGATTCGGGTACGGGATCTTTGATTACAGACAGAGACAAAAACTTAAGCGAGTTTGCTTTTGCGTATGCTTCCGCATCAAATCCGTGGTATCCTCTTAAGGTCAGTTCGGGGCTACAACCGCTGAAAACGTCCTTCCCGAACTCCACTCTTATTGTTTTTACGGTTACGTTGCAGAGAAGAGCAGAATCGGCAAACGCGGATTCTCCGATGCTTTTAACCTTTTCAGATATTTCCACGCTCTCAAGACAGGACCCCGCGAACGCCCGAGCACCGATGCTTTCAACTCCCGCAGGAACGGTGAAGCTTTTGGCCGTTTTACCGCAAAGATAAGTGTGCAGCTCCTTCCCGTCATTTGCATACAGTATCCCGTCCTTGCTTGCAAACTTCTCATTTCCGTCCTTTACAACTATATCGGTTAGAAAAGCACAATCCTCAAAGGCTCCGTCCCCAATAAAAGTAACAGACGAAGGTATCGTGATGTTTTTGATCTTCGATGATTGGAAGGCTCCTTGCCCGATAGTCAGCAAGCCGTCGGGCAGCTCAACGGAGGTTATGGGAGAATCGCGGAAAGCCCATCTGCCTATACCCGTTACGGTTTCCGGAATCGTTACCTCCGTAAGCTTTGTAAGGCCGTAAAAGGCATACTCACCTATCCGGCTTACTTCTTTTTTGATCGTTACCTTCGTTATGCGGTCGCGATATTCATACCAGGGCATATACACAGAAGAATAAATGGGATAATCGCTCATACCGCCTGTACCGCTGATAACAAGCTCTCCGCTTTCATAAAGGATCCACGCGGCCTTACTTCCGCAAGTGCCTTGGTCCACAAAGGGGGCGGTGTTTTCCAAAGCAACGAATTCGAGCCCCTCACATTCTGCAAACTTCTCTGCAGTGCTTCCTGACACTCCGCAGACGGAAAAAGAGGGTGCAACGTTAGCGAACGCCCCGTCTTCAATTTTGAGAGTGGGATTATAGACCGTTATCCTTGCAAGGTTACTGACCCCCGAAAAGGCATTCTCATATATTTCAGCCACGCTTAACGGGAAGGTGATTTCGGCAAGAGGCCCTTCGCCTTGGAAAGCATTGAGCCAGATAGTAACGACCCCATCGGGAACGGTATAAGACTCCGTTGATTTTTTTGCGGGATAGCGATAGAGCGTGGTCATATCCTCGGAGAACAGTACGCCGTCAACACTCTCGAATACGGTATTCTTCTCATCTACCGCAAACTCCTTGATATGCGACATTTTATCAAAAGCGGTACTTGACACCGTTCTGAACGACGCCGGAAGAGTTAAGCGCTCCAGGCTTGATCCCAAAAAGGCGTACATTTCCGCTTCGCACACGCCCTCGGGCACGGTATACGAGGAGCCGGGTCTGCTTGCCGGGTATACGCAAAGCATTGTCATATCCTTGCTGAACAGCACGCCTTCCACGTCCGCATAAGCGGTATTCCCTTCATCCACTTTGATAGACCGCAAGCTTAAGCAATTCATAAACGGATAATGACCGAAGGTCTTGACCCCGGCGGGAATGGTTATCTCCGTGATCTTCGCATTTTCAAAGGCAAAGTCTGCAATCTTGAGCAAAGAATCGGGAAGCTTCACCGTTTTCAGCGATGAACCTGCAAAAGACTTATAATCTATTATCTCGACCCCTTCGGGAACCGTGTACGACTCCGCCTCATTTCCTAAGGGATATGCAACGAGGATCTTCATATCCTTGGTGAAAAGAACTCCGTCCACCGAGGTGAGCGCCTTATTATTTTCATCAACCTCAAAGGCTTTTACATAGCAGCGTTGAAACGATGACGTGGGTATGTAAGTTAAATTAGCGGGGAGTCTTATGGTTTCAAAGCTGCATCCGCCAAACACGGTATCTCCCAGTGATTTCAGGGAGTACGGAAGCTTGACAGAGGTCAGCTTGCAGTTGCTGAACGCCTCGCTTTCTATGCTTTTGACCGTATCCGCAATTTCTACAGATGCAAGCGCCGTATCATGAAATGCGTTAAAGCCGATGCTCGTAACACCGTCCCCGATCACGGCACTTGTTATCAGGTCGCGGTATTCATACCACGGCGTTTGGCCATAGCCCCACCGTTTCATCTCTCCCTTACCACTGATAACCAGCTCTCCGTCACTGTAAAGAGTATAGGAAAGGCGTTCGGCTGTCATGCCGCAATAGCCCGATGTGATCACGGTGCGTTCTGCTTCAGCCGCAGATACGGCAAAGACCGGAACAAGCAACGCTATCATCAAAGTAATCAGAAAAAGCTTAAAAAGATTGCGAGTCATTTTGTCCCTCCGAAAGCTTGATACGTTTATGATACCATTATTTACATGCGTTTTCAATGCCGGCAAGTTAATAATTTGTAAATATTACCCAGCTGTCCGCACGCAAAAGTTTATTTTTTGCAAATCCGTTTACATTGGGGAAATAATATGGTAAAATAATTATGTATTTACAAAATTTGACCCGTTTTGAGTTCATCGGGGAACTATATACTCAAAGGAGAAGCAAATGACAAACGACGTTGAAATAAAAGAATTGGAGCCCAAGGGAAACGTCCTTTTGCGAGCTCTGAAAAACGCGAAGAACGCACCCACCGCGTATCTCTTCTGGGCGTTTTTCCTGCCCGCCATGCTTATGTTCGTTATATACGCGGCGCTGGGCACTTACCCCTTCGGAACAAGCTCCGTGCTCGTGCTTGATCTGAACGGACAGTACGTATACTTTTTTGAGGCTTTGCGCGATCTCGTCTACGGCGAAGGAGATTTTCTTTACTCCTTCGGGCGTGCGCTTGGCGGCGAATTCATGGGAATTTACGCATACTATCTGGCAAGCCCCCTCTCCTATATCGTATGCCTTTTCCCAAAGCACGCAATGCTTGAAGCTCTTTATACCATGTTCGTTATCAAGTGCGGTCTTTGCGGTCTTACCTTTGGCTATTACATTCACAAATCCGCCAAGGTAAAGGGCAAGGCAGCAACGGTAATGTTCTCCACCATGTACGCACTGTGCGCGTACAACGTGGTTTACCAGCACAATACCATGTGGATAGACTGCGTTATTCTTCTTCCCCTTGTGGCGCTGGGAATTGAAAAGCTGATCTCCGAAAGAAAGTATATGCTTTTCACAGTTTCTCTGGCACTTGCCATACTCAGCAATTTCTACATCGGATACATGATGTGCTTCTTCGTTTTTGCATATTCCGTATACGCGTATTTTTCCCGCACTGCGGCAGAAAACGATCCCTTCGGTGAAAGACTTCACTTCATCCGTGCCGTTGGCAGAGTGCTTTTCTTCTCCGTTATTGCCATTGCAATATCCATGATAATCACCATGCCCGCGGTATACGCCCTCTCCTTCGGTAAGGACGATTTTCAGGACCCCAAATTCGGTCTCACTCAGCGTTTTGATTTCCTTGATCTTTTCGGCAAGTTCTTCGTGGGCGCTTACGATACCGTCCGCCCCGAGGGTCTTCCAAACGTTTACAGCGGTATGCTTGCCCTTATTCTGCTTCCCGTTTATTTCCTTAACGGCAAGCGCCCCAAGAGCGAGAGGATCGGCACGGCGCTGTTCATTCTGTTCTTCATCCTTTGCTTCAACTTCAACCCCGTGGATATGGCCTGGCACGGCTTTGCCATCCCCAACTGGCTTAATTACCGATACAGCTTTATGCTTTCCTTCGTGCTGATAGTAGCGGCGCGCAAGGCTTACGACAGTCTTGAGGAAAACGGCCCCCGTACCATTCTTGCCGTGTGCGTTGCACTCGCCTTTGCGGTGCTCGTTATGCAAAAGCTCGGCGTTAAGAGCATGGGCGATTTTGAGGCTGTATGGCTCTCCCTTGCCTTTATTACCGTTTACTGCATTGCGCTTTCTCTGGCGTCCCGCACCAAGACCAAGGAAACGACGGCAATGATAGTCTGCGTGCTTGTAAGCCTGGAGATGTTCTGCGGAGGACTGCTCGGCCTCGTTCAGCTTGACGAGGACGTGGTAATATCCTCCTATACCTCTTATCACGAGTTTATCGACCAGATACAGCCCATTATCGACGAGGTAAAGGAGGAGGACGACTCCTTCTACCGTATGGAAAAGAACGATCACCGCAAGGTGTGCGACCCATACGCGCTGGGCATAAGGGGACTCAGCGGTTCGACCTCCACTCTTAACAAGGAAACGATCCTTTTCCTGCAGAGAATGGGCTATTCCTCCAGATCCCACTGGTCAAAATACCTTGGCGGCACGCCCGTTGCCGATTCCCTTCTCGGCATCAAATATCTGGTGACCAAAACGAACGACGATACGGTTGACCCCAATTGGGGCGAGCTTTACAAGGAGGACGAGGAAAACGGATACGTTGTTTACCGCAATCCTTACGCAATGAACATTGCATACGTGGTAAATAACGATATTAAGGACCTTTATTTCAGCGACCCCAATTCCGAGGAGGCTTACGCCGCACGGGAGGACGCCGAGTACACGGAGGGCGACGGCACTGTTGAGCTGCCCGAGCTTATTCCCTACAAGGAGCTTAATAACCCCTTCACCCGTATGAACGCAATGGTCACCGCAATGCTTGGCGCCGACGAAGAAATACAGCTCTTCAAGAGAGTGAGAAACGTGGACGAGAAGTGCAACAACGCAAATATGTCCTTTGGCGTTGTTAATCACTATAAGTACACCCCCATCAACTCCCAGTCCGACGCATCCGTTGAATTTACGGTCACCCCCGAGGTTGACGGCATAATTTATTGCTACATCCCCTCCAAATACCCCCGCGAGGTAAAGCTTTCAGTTGCAAGCTCCTCCTACGGCACCTACTTTGGAAACGAGACCCAGAGAATCGTTTCCTTGGGCGAGCACGTCGCCGCAAAATACTTCTCCGTTAAGCTGACGCTGACTAAGTCCGATCTTTATCTTATGAAGAACGAGGATTACTTCTGGTATCTTGACGAGGCGGTATATAACGAGGTAATGGCAAAGCTCGTTCAGGGCAATATGCAGATAGAAAAGTACAGCGAAAGCTATTTTGAGGGCACAGTTACCACCGCAGAGGACTTTTCCACCGTGTTCACCACCCTTCCCTACGACGAGGGATGGCAGGTATACGTTGACGGCGAGAAGGTGGAGATCTTCAAATCCCTTGACGCGCTGATAGCCTTTGAGATAGACGGCGCGGCAGGCGAGCACGAGGTAATCCTCAAGTATGCCCCCAAGGCGTTTACCTACGGCGCGCTCATAACCGTTGCGGGTATTCTCATTTTGGTGCTTATTGCGGTATTCAATAAGCAGCTGCGCAAGCTCTTTACCAAGCTGTTCCCCAAGGATAAATATCCCGCAGGAGACCGCGAGGCGATCGAGGCAGCGGAAGCCGAAGCAAAAGCGGCAGAAGCCGCCGAGAAAGCATCCGCGGAAGCAACCGCTTCTGCAGAGCCCGCCGCGACAGCTACGGAAACGAACGTTGCTGAAGCAGAGGAAGCTGCGGACACCGCAACGGAGCCTCCCGCCGAACAGACCCTGCAAAAAACCGCAATCATCCCCGATAGCGAAGTAATAAGCGAATAACAAAACAGGGCTGAACGATCAACCGTTCAGTCCTGTTCTTTTTCATTCCTCAAGCTGCCTGCCGAGAAAGCCGGCGGCAGTCTGTATCAGCTTATGCTCCACCTCTCGGGGCACGTCCCCTGAGCGGTCTCCGTCGTTTTTCACGGAAACCACGCATCCAACGATATCCCCCGCGCTTTGTATGGGCATTGCGCAGGAAATATAGTAATCGCCGTTTTCGCGGGTTACGAGAGTCTTCTCTCCCTCTCCGTTGTAAAACGCCCGCTTTTCCATTATCTTTTCCAGCTCCGCCGAGGGCTTGCGCTCCAAAAATTCCTTTTTGGGAATTCCCGCACAGGCAATGACCGCGTCCCTATCAAACACAGCGGCGCTTATCCCGCAGGTCTTGGAAAGCGTATCCGCATACTGCGCCGCAAACACGCCAATCTCACCAATGGGTGAATACTTCTTGAATATCACCTCGCCGTCTCTGTCCGTGTATATCTCAAGCGGGTCGCCCTCGCGGATGCGCATGGTGCGGCGGATCTCTTT
Source organism: Oscillospiraceae bacterium (assembly GCA_015064505.1). Taxonomy (GTDB): domain Bacteria; phylum Bacillota; class Clostridia; order Oscillospirales; family CAG-272; genus RUG12395. The sequence goes on along the minus strand of SVSB01000050.1, from coordinate 5,158 downwards.
CGGAATAACAACTCGTCCGAGGTCATCGATCCTTCTCACAATTCCGGTTGCTTTCATATATAAAAACTCCTTTTCACTATTTAATGGTGTGGAGTTAGTATGTGGATTATTGCCATTATTATACTCAAACGGAAGCACGCTTTTTAATTCTTCCTCAAGCCAATCTTCTCGTCCGTATAGCTCACGTTCTATTCGATCTATAGCAGACGTAACTGGCTTAATATTAAAATCGTGACGACGATTTTTTACTTTACGTGCAGGAATATCATAAAGCTCGGCGATATCCTTATCTGATAAGAAATGCCACATATACATTAATTGCTCTTTATTAATCTGATAAAAATCTTCCGGCAGAAAATCATAAAATTTAGGCTCCATATGCTGTGCCGGCGCATTCTTTTTCAAAATCATGATTTTTGATTTAAACATTTTATTATCCATAAACTTATCTTGCCCTTTCATAATATAAACACGTATAAAAAGTCGAAAATATAATCACTTTCCAAAAATTTTTTTAATATATTTTCTCACAATAACAATTATATATGATTCATATCCCAATGTCATCGGCAAAGAATCGTCTTTTTATAGGCAAAATATAGGCATAAAATAGGCATAATCAAAGGCACCGCCAAAAAAACGATGCCTTAAGAACATTTAATTTTACTCATGATACACCACCTAAGCTTTTTTCTTGGCTTTGACCAAGAAGATAATATTTAAAACAATTGTAGCTACCACTAAAACAATAGATGCAAGTAGTTTACATCAAAAATAGAAGAGGAGCCGTTGAAAAACGACTCCCTTTCACAGTATATAATTACTTCATAAACACATCCATCAAGATTGATTCAAATGCTTTCTTGCATTCCTCTTGTGTATTTCCAGTCGCACCAAACGCCGTTTTGTTACTGTCGGGAAGCGTGTAGTTCGAGGTGAACTGAATCAAATACTCCTGACCGTCTTTACGAAGAATGCATAATAAATGTATCGTTCTTCATCCACATCTATTTCTTCGCAATAGCGTGTCTGATATACAAAACTGATAGCACGTTCTTTTCCATTGACCGGTGATGCCGTATTTGAAGTAAGTATGGAACACATTTGATTGATATGTTTTTTTACAGTTGCATCTTCAACGGAATCAAAATCGTTCGACACGATAACATTAAGCGTAAAGTATTTGAAAGAACGAAACCACGATATATTCGGTGCAAACATAGAGCTTTACGATTTGAAAGCACCTCGTCTGTTTTAAAAATGAAAAGCAGCTAGTCAAAGTGACTAGCTGCTTTTCATTTTATCAAGCTACGCAGTTTTCGCAGAAACCTTGCGTTTTTTGTTTCAGCAGTTCTTGTTCTTTCCGCAAATTCCGTTGCAAACTCACCACGAAGAGAGTCGTCGATATATTCAGCGCAATAGTTAAGCAGGCACTCCGCGCTCCGCATAACCTCCGGATCATACTCGATCTCCAGCTCATAGTCCGCTGTTTCGAGATATGTATTTTCCGATAACGAAGCAAGCATATCACCGGAACAGACAAGCTCGGTTTTTTGTACCCTCATTTCACCAAGAGATCTCGCATCCTCAAGGTTAGCGCAAGCTTCATAGAAATACAGTACGCAGTTCGTTTCTTTGGAGCTTTCGCATCTTAAATCAAGCAGCTTGCAGTACTCATCATAATTAAGCATTATACGCATTGTACATTCCCTCATATATTCACCTCCATTCACCATAGTATTGAACCAATCAAACGCATCATAACCACAGTGGATACCAACGCACCCGTGTAAGACAATGCATACGTTTCGTTATCCGCCTCAACGCCAATCCGACACATCGCAACGAACGCGGGAGTGCTGGTCATTCCGCCCGCGATCAAAGAGGGAAGCATTTTGCGTTCCTTGCGGCGGGCGGTCAGCAAAGCGGCAGTAAGAATAGGAACCACAGTCATTATGATGCCATATAGAATCAACTTCCAATGCAAGCCGCCGTACAATTCAATTCCGGCGGGAATGCCGTTGCCGACGAAAAACAACCCCAGCCCAAGCGTTCTTAAAGCGGTTAAAACCGTTTTGTCCGCACAGGTGTGCGGTGCAAATTTTATAACCGATTTTCCGATTGCTATTCCCGCCAACAGTATCCCCGCCGTTGAACCAAGTGCCGTTCCGAGTATCGGTATACTTAACCTTCCGAGAACCGTACCGACTGCCGCGGCAAGCCCTATCTGAGCTATCCCGTGATCCTTATACAGCCGTTCGCCCTTGCATGCTTCGACCGAATCATAGTATTCGTTTATAAATTTCTTTCCGCACAACTGTACCGCAATGACCGTAATTAATACACCCCATAAATAGGATGCACCGTACCCGACCACAGCATCCGATGCCGCATGTTCGCCAAGCTCGCAAACCGCAGACAGCCCCGGAGTTGTTGTCAAAGCACCGCAAAGCACCCCTGCGAGGGTTGCCGCACTCAGTTCGGAATCAAAAAGATAAACGGTGGCGGCACCGGCAAACGCAGACGCAACCATCACCCCGCCGCCGAAAAAGGCACGCAAGCAGCCGCGCTTTCCAAAATCAATGGAATATCCCGTTGATATGCCGATTGCAGATACAAACAAAGATGAACCGATGCTTGCAAGCATTTTCATATCCGATTTAAAATCTGCAATACACTCTGCATAGCAGCTCCTCACCAGCAGTCCCGCAAGCACCGAAACAAGCAACATACCCGCGGGGCCGAGGGAGATACCTTTGATGTGTATTTTCCCGACAGCGAGCCCCAATGCAATTGCAAAAAATGCAATGGTTTTCACACCAAACAGCTCCGTCATCTTCGCTTTTCACCTCCAAATTCAACTTTTTAAAAGCTACTCTTCCTTTTTGCCCTGAACGTATATCTGATTCGCGTACACGCTTGCTCCCGCTACAAGAACACCCTGCGTTACAGCCGTAAATATTGCAGATGCAGTTTCCTGTAATCCGGATATATCCGATGTTGCAAGCACCCAAACCGCCGATAGTACGGTTCCGAAGATACCAAGCACTGCGGGGATCCACTTATCGGCCAGCTTGCTTTTCTTAAGTCCTACTCCCATAAAATAGAGCACCGGAACCAAGATAAGAAGCTCCGTTTTAATATAATCCTGAAAATTCATCATTTCTCCTTTCTCAAACGAGTATCATTCCTATGACAGTCGAGATCAGTCCGCCCGCCAATGCCGCGATAATTGCAGTAATTATCTGTTGCATTCGTTGCTTGGGTATTGAATCCATCTCGTCTATCTTTTTTTCGTGCCTTGCAAGATGCTCGTTTGTGTGTTTCAGTTCGTTTGCAAGAGTTACAAGAGTCTCGTTCATAGAACGAATTTCAGCCTGTACCTCCTTCATGGCACTCATATCGCGCTCAAGAGTTTTTATCCTCTGCTCGTGAGCTTCGATGATAACCTCAATATCCACAGTTATCCTCCTTTCTCGGCTGTAGCTATAGTATAAAATTTAACCCTGACAAAAACTGTCAGGGTTAAAAATGTTTCCTATTTTTTCATCAGAACAGTAGCCTGCTCCGACGCAGCGTCCTCGGAGCGTTTTTCCATAACGGAAACGTGCACGCCGTCCCGAAGAAAAGTAACCGCAAGATAAGTCTTGCATTTTGGGCAGCCGCCTTCAATATACGAGGTTGCCCTTCCCTTAAACAAAGACCTGCCGCAAACGGGGCAGCTTGCCAAAAAAATATCTCCCATTCTCTCTCCTCTATTTTCATTCATTCTATTGACATAAAGTAAACTGCGTGTTAAAATGATAATCGGAAGTTTGTTGCAAAACAATTATACAATACATGAAGAAGTTTGTCAACACTTAATCGGAAGTTTTGTGCTGACATACGCGAGGTTGTTATGACTTTTGGCGAAAAGCTTAAAAACGCACGTCTTGCGCTGAATCTCTCGCAAAGCGAGCTTGCGGAAAAGACCGGTATTTCGGAAAGATCGCTGTACACCTATGAACAGACGGGAATTATGCCCCGAAGTAATAATCTCCGCAAGCTGGCTGATGCGCTGAACGTATCTGTAAGCTATCTGCTTGACGAAGAGGAAACAGACCAACACAAAAACGTGGATGAAGAGCTGTTTATTGCCAATTCCAAAAACAAATACGGCTACAAAGGCGCAAAGGAAGCAACGGAAATACTGGAAAAGGCATCTGCGTTGTTTGCGGGCGGCGAGCTGGACGAATCCGCAAAAGAACTGTTTTTCCAATCGCTTACCGAGGTGTACTTGGATTCAAAGCGCAAGGCAAGCGAAAAATTTTCCAAAAAACAGCGTGCAAGGAAGTCAAAGTCCCATTAATGGGACAGCACTTGCTGTATAATGATATTGCAATGGATCGGCAGCAATCAAAAGCCCCGTATTGCGCTTGGATTATTGTAATACCATTGGAAGGAGTGCTTTGATGACAAACATCAACCCGATAACACAAGCAGTTTGCAAGCTTGTAAACAAGCACGGAACAAGAGACCCCTTCGAAATATGCTTTTGCCTTGACATCAACGTACACCGTATGGAGCTTGGGCCTGCGCTGAAGGCGTATTACTTTTGCCATTCCCGCATCAAAAACATCGTAATCAATGCCGATTCAAGCGACGTAATACAGCGTGTGCTGTGCGCTCACGAGCTTGGGCACGCAGTATTGCACGGCAAGCTTGCCGCCATAAGAGGCTTTCACGAGCTATCGATGTACGATGCTGTTTCGCGAACGGAGTATGAGGCAAATCTTTTTGCCGCAGAATTGCTGATCGAAGACGAGGAGCTTTTTTCGCTGCTGAAAACCGACGGTGCGTCTTTTTATGACGTTGCAAAGGAGTTGTACGTACCTCCGGAGCTGCTGGACTTCAAATTCAAGGCTTTGGAAAGCAATGGTGTACCCGTTAAAGTTCCCCACATCGCACGTTCCGACTTCCTGAAAAACGACATCCCCGGATGCTTTGATGACTTTTGATAACAAATAACAAAAATCTTCTGACTGAGATTAATGATATAATCCCCTTAAAGTAGACACTTGAAAAAACAAAAAAGTTTTCAAGACTACTTTAAGGGGGTTAATTTTATGCCAAGAAGAAAAGGAAAAAATAAGAAATACAGTGTGGAATTCAAGTTATC
>SVSB01000003.1 GCA_015064505.1 Oscillospiraceae bacterium | reverse complement strand
GACATAATAATTTTGACGATGTGAATACATGCATTTTGCGAATTGAACTAACACACGGATTACTGTTATCTCACGGAACTCGTTATGATATTGATTTTTCTAAGTGACTGACCAATTCCAATTTATCGAACAAAATAACCGAACCCCGACAGACCTAAAAATCTGTCGGGGGTTATTATTTGTTTACTGCGGAGCAATTATTAACCAACCGACAATAATTTCTCTGCTAATTTTGCACGCCGTTGCCGACATTCTTTTATTTCAGCTTAATACTATACTCGTATATTCTGTAGCTCCAAAGGCTTTGACTGCCCGTTTCGGACATCGTATAATAAACCGTTATGAAATCTGCGGTGCAAAGATGACCGTATTCGTCTCTTGCAAGACCTGCGTTGTGGTTGCGGGGAAAATCCGTTTTATCGGGGCCTATCTGCAGAACCGAACGCCACACGCCCTTTGTAAGATCCGATCCCTTAAGATAGTTGACCCTTACGTGGCTTCCAATGTAATTTGGCTCGTCACCGGGATTCGGGTGGCAATCGGAAACGCAGTAGAATCTGTCGTTTACGGCGTCGTAAGCGAAATCCGCGTTGTTCATAAAGTCGTTACCGCCGTTAAGGTTTGCAAGACCTCCCGTGACAACGCGCTTTTCGGCTCCTATAACGGGAGCGTCAAGGTTTGAAAAATCGCATTCTGTCATCACCACTCTGGTGCCGTTTTTGTCGCCTCTTGTGTATATCATCCACACCTTGCCGCCTTTATCTATGCTAACAAGGCTTGCTTGCCCCACTCCCCATTGAAAAACGGTAACGCTTGGATCAAGCTTGAAGTCAACGGCGGGCTTATCCCCCACCTTTATAAAAGGTCCCATTGGGTCGTTTGCAACAGCAAGACCTATCTTGTTATCCTGGCTGTCGTAGGAGGTGCAACCAAGATACGCCATAAGATAGCTGTATTCTGTGCCGCCGTAGGAAAAGCTTCCCTTTATTACGGAAGGATCGCAGGTGTGATGTGCATCCCACGCACCTTCGGGAGATGGCTCAAGCACGAGCTTTTCTTCGCTCCAGCTGTAAGAACCGTCTGCGTTTGGAGTACCCTTGCGGCATCCCACGTAATCTATTACCTTATAGCTGTCTCTGTTGGTACAGTAATAGATATATCTCGTGCCGTCCGCTTCCGTAATAACGGAGGGGCAGTAGTTGTATATACCCGCTTTTTTATTATCAAACTGCAAAACGTTTGAGGGGGGGATAACGGGCTCCGGCGCCTCCGTTTCGGGTGCTTCCGTGGTGACGGTTTCGGTGGTGACAGCTTCTGCCGTTGCTTCGGTAGTTGTTGCTTCCGATGTGGGAGGTGTTATGGTTCCGGCGCAGGAGCAAAGCAAAAGGCAAAGCATAATCAGTGCGATTCTTTTCATTTTATCCTCCGAAAAAGGGCGACCCTGCATAGGTCGCCCTTTAAGATTTTAAATAACCGCTATTACTTCGACCTCAACGAGCGCACCCTTGGGAAGTGCTTTTACCGCAACGCAGCTGCGTGCGGGCGCGGAGGTAATATACTTTGCGTAAACGGCGTTGAAGGCGGCAAAATCACCCATATCCGCAAGGAAGCAGGTGGTTTTGACCACGTTATCAAAGGAGCTTCCCGCCGCTTCAAGCACGGCAGAAAGGTTCTTCATTACCTGCTCTGCCTGCTCGGTAATATCCTTGCCCACTATTTCTCCGCTTGTGGGGTCAAGGGGGATCTGGCCGGAGGTGTAGAGCATGTTGCCCGCAACTATTGCCTGGGAATAGGGTCCTATTGCCTTGGGAGCTTTTTCGGTTGAGATCTTGTTAAGCATAATTATCCTCACAGTAAGCTGTATATAAATTGCTCGGCGGCTCTGGGAGAGCGGCTGCCCTTTTTGAGAGCAAACGCCTCTGCAAGCCTGTCAAGCCTTTCGGTTTCTTCCTTAATGCCGTATCTTGCCGCCAGCTTGTGGACGATGTCAAGATACAGCGCCTTGTTGGGTCTTTCAAAATACACCGTAAGACCGAAGCGGTCGGAAAGGGAGAGAAGCTCCTGTACGGTGTCGCTGTGGTGCACGTCGTTTTCCGCGCCTCTGTCGGAAAAGCTTTCTTTAACTATATGCCTGCGGTTGCTCGTCGCATAGATGACCGCGTTTTTTGCCTTTGCGGAGGCAGAGCCTTCAAGTGCCGCCTTGAGCATACTGAAGCAATCGTCGTTTTTGTTAAATGAAAGGTCGTCGATAAAGATTATGAATTTCAGAGGATTATCCGCAATTCTGCCCATAACGTGAGAAAGGCTGAAAAGCTGATCCTTTCTTACCTCTATAAGGCGTACGCCGCTATCCGCATAGCGGTTCACGCAAGCCTTGACAGTAGAGGATTTACCCGTTCCCGCATCGCCGAAAAGAAGCACGTTTGCGGCGTTCCTGCCGTTTATCAGTGCCTCGGTATTTTCAAATACCTGCGCCCGCTCTTCCTCGTATCCAACGAAGCCGTGCTCGTCAACCGTGTCCGCGCTCTTTACGGGAACTATCTCCTCGCCCTCCACGCGGAACATGACCGCAGAGGCGAAAATTCCGTAGCCGAGCTTATGAACGTTTTTAAGCCTTTCGCCGTATGTGGTAACGAAATCAACGGGCTTGTTTGCAAAGCGGGGAAGCCTACGGGAAAACTCAAGAGTGCTCCAAAGATCCGCGCTCTCAATTCTCGTAAGGCTTGTAAAAAGCTCCAGCTCCAGCTTGGCGTTATCGGAGATGACCGCAGGGATATCCGCCTTCTGTGCCGCGGCACAGATGTATTTGTTTTCATCCGTGTAAACGGCACGGCACAGAAAGTCGGAAAAGCTGTAATTATCCTCGGCAAGGGAGAAAATAAACTCTCCGAACAGCTCAATGCGTTCCTTATTGCTTTTTTCCGTGTCGAGAAAACCCGTGAACGCGCGCATGGTGGGCGTATTCAGCACGTTTCTGAACACCGTAAGACTGCCAAGACGGCAGGAAAGCTCGTATATCTGCTGTTCGGTCATATTCTTTCTTATCCCTCAAATTTATTGATTATGGCGCCCTTATCCGCAGAGCTTACCTGCTCCGAGTATCTCTTAAGTGCGCCTTTGATGCCTTCTTTCTTCTTTATGGGCATCTCTATCTTTCTCTTGGCAAGCTCCACGGGGCTGACCTTCAGCTCAATGGAGTAATTGGGTATATCAATGGAGATGATATCGCCGTTCTTAACGTAGGCAATAAGTCCACCGCGTACCGCCTCGGGGCTTACGTGGCCGATGGAAGCGCCGCGCGTGGCACCGGAGAAGCGTCCGTCCGTAATAAGAGCAACGTCCTTGTCAAGTCCCATACCCGCAATAGCGGAGGTGGGAGAGAGCATTTCTCTCATGCCGGGGCCGCCTGCGGGACCCTCGTAGCGGATGACCACCACATCACCCTTGACGATCTTGCCGCCGTAAATTGCGGCAATGCAGTCCTCTTCGCTTTCAAATACCTTGGCGGGGCCTTCGTGCACAAGCATCTCGGGTGCAACGGCACTGCGCTTGACTACGCATCCGTCGGGAGCAAGGTTGCCCTTAAGCACCGCAATACCTCCCGTTTTGGAGAAGGGATCCTCCACGGTGCGGATAACGCTCGTATCTCTGTTTACGGCGTTCTCTATATTCTCGCCGAGGGTCTTGCCCGTGCAGGTCATAACGGAGGTATCAAGCAAGCCGAGCTTCGTAAGCTCCTTGAGCACGGCGTAAACGCCGCCCGCCTCGTTCAGATCCTCCATATAGGTGGGGCCTGCGGGTGCAAGATGGCAGAGGTTCGGCGTTCTTTCGCTTACCTCGTTTGCCATATCAAGGTCAAACTTCACTCCGCACTCGTTTGCGATAGCGGGGAGGTGGAGCATACTGTTGGTGGAACAGCCAAGCGCCATATCTGCCGTAAGGGCGTTTCTTATGGAGCGCTCGTTCATAATGTCGCGGGGCTTGATGTTTTTTCTGACAAGCTCCATTATCTGCATTCCCGCGTGCTTTGCAAGCTCAATGCGCGCTGAATAAACTGCGGGGATGGTTCCGTTACCGCCAAGACCCATACCCAGTACCTCGGTAAGGCAGTTCATAGAGTTCGCGGTGTACATACCCGAGCAGGAGCCGCAGGTGGGACAGGTGCTTTCCTCGCATACGCAAAGCTGCTTCTCATCTATCTTTCCCGCGCTGTAAGCGCCGATAGCCTCAAACATAGAGGAAAGACTGGTCTTTTTGCCGTTGACTCTGCCCGCAAGCATAGGACCGCCGCTGACAAACACGGTGGGTATGTTTACTCTTGCCGCCGCCATAAGCAGACCGGGCACGTTCTTGTCGCAGTTTGGAACCATAACGAGTCCGTCAAAGCCGTGGGCAAGCACCATTGCTTCGGTACTGTCGGCAATGATATCACGGGTGATAAGGGAATATTTCATTCCCGTGTGTCCCATTGCAATACCGTCGCATACGGCGATGGCAGGGAACACTATGGGTGTTCCCCCCGCCATTGCAACGCCCATTTTAACGGCGTCTACTATCTTATCAATGTTTATATGTCCGGGAACTATTTCGTTATAGGAGCTTACGATACCGATAAGGGGACGGCTCTGCTCCTCCTTGGTCATTCCCAGTGCGTGATAAAGACTGCGATGAGCGGCGTTCTGAAAGCCGTCAACGATAGTATCCTTGATCATTTTTAGCCTCTTTTAGTTGTTGATGAGCTTGTCCTCGTCGCTCCAGCTGTAAAGCTTGCGGATATCCTTACCAACGGTCTCGGAGGGATGCTCGGCAGCAAGCTTTCTCATTGCGTTGAAGTGAACCTGAGCGCCCGCATCGGACATATCAAGCAGGAAGTCCTTTGCAAAGGTACCGTCCTGAATGTCCTTAAGGATCTTCTTCATGGTCTTCTTGGTCTCGTCGGTAACGATCTTGGGACCGGTGATGTAATCTCCGTACTCTGCGGTGTTGGAGATGGAGTATCTCATACCCTCAAAGCCGCTCTGATAGATAAGGTCAACGATGAGCTTAACCTCGTGGATGCACTCAAAGTAAGCGTTTCTGGGGTCGTAGCCTGCTTCAACGAGAGTTTCGTAGCCTGCCTGCATAAGAGCGCAAAGACCGCCGCAAAGAACAGCCTGCTCGCCGAAGAGGTCGGTCTCGGTCTCGGTACGGAAGTTGGTCTCAAGCACGCCTGCGCGAGCGCCGCCGATGCCGAGAGCGTAAGCAAGAGCTATCTCAAGCGCGTCGCCGGTTGCGTCCTGCTCGATAGCAACGAGGCAGGGAACGCCCTTGCCTGCCAGATACTCACTGCGTACGGTGTGGCCGGGGCCCTTGGGGGCGATCATAATAACGTTTACGTTCTTGGGGGGCTTGATGCATCCGAAGTGGATGTTGAAGCCGTGTGCAAAAGCAAGGGTCTTGCCCTCGGTAAGGTGGGGCTCGATGCTTTCCTTGTAGAGCTTTGCCTGCTTCTCGTCGTTGATAAGGATCATAATGATGTCCGCGTTCTTTGCGGCGTCGGCTGCGGTCATAACCTTAAGACCCTGGCTTTCAGCCTTTGCCCAGCTCTTGGAGCCCTCGTAAAGACCAACGATAACGTTTACTCCGCTGTCGTGGAGGTTAAGCGCGTGTGCGTGGCCCTGGGAGCCGTATCCGATGATGGCGACGGTCTTGCCGTTAAGCTTTGCAAGATTGCAATCCTGCTGATAGTAAATGTTCTGCATTTTTGTTTTCTCCTTTTGAGTGTATTAGATTATTTTATTTTTCCATTATATTGCCGCCGCGCTGCAGTGCAACGACGCCGGTGCGGCACATTTCAACGATGCCCAGTGGCTTCATTACCTCGATAAAGGCGTTTATCTTGGTGGGTTCTCCCGTGACCTCAACGCTCATGGCTTCGGTAGTGTAGTCAACTACCTTTGCGCGGTATATTTCCGCCGCCGCCATGATCTCGCTTCTGTTGGCGGGGGAGTTCTTTACCTTGATAAGCATCAGCTCGCGCTCAAAGGAAGTGCCCGACTCAAGCACCTTTACCTGCTTGACGTTATAGAGCTTTTTGAGCTGATTAACAAGCTGATCGCGGGCGTATTCGTCGCCGTTCAGGGTAATGGTAATGCGGGAATATTTGGGGTCGTCGGTCTCGCCAACGGTGAGGGAATCAATGTTAAAGCCGCGGCGCATGAAAAGACCGGAAACGCGGGCAAGAACGCCGTATTTATTTTCAACGTAAACTGCGATAACGTTTCTCATCTGGCATCCTCCTGCTTCTTTTCCGTGATTATATCGTCCATAGAGCCTCCGGGAGGGAGCATGGGAAGCACGAACTCGTCCTTATCGATGATCGCGTCGATAAGATAGGGTCCGTCGTGCTTCATTGCCCTTTCAAAGGCGTCACGGAACTCGTCGGGGGTGGTTACTCTTTCCCCGGGCATACCGAAGGCATCCGCAAGCTTAACGAAATCCGTTTTGCGCTCAAGCACCGTGTTTGAGTATCGCTTACCGAAGAAAAGCGTCTGCCACTGGCGCACCATACCGAGCACACCGTTATTCATAATAACCGTAATAACGGGGGTGTTGTAGCTTACTGCGGTGGCAAGCTCGTTCAGGTTCATTCCAAAGCTTCCGTCGCCCGTGATAAGCACGGTCTTTTCGCCGCTTCCGATCTGCGCTCCGATGGCGGCACCAAGTCCGTAGCCCATAGTACCCAGTCCGCCGCTGGAAGCAAATCTGCGCGCCTGCTCAAACTTTGCGTACTGCGCCGTCCACATCTGATGCTGGCCAACGTCCGTGGCGATAACGGTTTTTGCATCCTTAAGCTCGTTTATAATATCAAAGAGCTTCTTTATGGGCATCTTTGCCTTGGCGCGTCTTTCCGCTTCCGCGGCTATGTCGTCGCCGCGCTTTTTAAAGCCCTCAACCATCTCGCGCCATACGGGATTATCAAGCTTGCTTACCTTATGGTAGATGCGCTCAAAGCTGGATACGATATTGCCAACAAGCCCGATATCGGCCTTTACGTTCTTATTTATCTCGGAAACGTCCGTGTCAAGCTGAATTATCTTTGCTCGCCTTGCGTACTTTGCGGTGTTGCCCGTTGCTCTGTCGCTGAAGCGGACTCCGATGCCGATAATAAGGTCGGCTTCCTTGTTTGCCATGGAAGAGGCAAACTTGCCGTGCATACCCTGCATACCGAGGAAGCGAGGATAATCGGAGGGAATGGTGGAAAGACCCATAAAGCTGCATCCGATATAACCGTCTATTTTCTCGGCAAGAGCCATAATGCCCATTGCCATACCCTGACCTGCGGCACCGCCGCCGATGTAGATATAGGGGCGCTTTGCGTTGTTTATCAGCTCAACCGCTCTGTCAATATCCTCGTCCCTTGCCTCATCCTCGGGGAAGGGGGTAACGGGATCGGTAGGTTCAAATTCGCACTCCGCGATCTGTATATCCTTTGGAATGTCCACAAGCACGGGGCCGGGTCTACCCGATATTGCAATGCGGAAGGCTTCGCGAAGTGTAGCCGCAAGCTCCGTAACGTCGGTAACGAAGTAGTTATGCTTGGTTATGGGCATGGTAACGCCCGTGATGTTTATCTCCTGGAAGCTGTCGCGGCCTATAAGAGGTGTGGGCACGTTACCCGTAATTGCAACCATCGGGATCGAATCAAGCATTGCGGTTGCAATACCCGTTACCAGATTGGTTGCACCGGGGCCCGAGGTGGCGATAACAACGCCCACCTTGCCCGTGGCGCGTGAGTAGCCGTCCGCCGCGTGAGCGGCACCCTGCTCGTGTGCGGCAAGCACGTGGTTTATTCTGTCGCTTGCCTTATAAAGCTCGTCGTAAAGATTGAGCACCTGACCGCCGGGATAACCGAAAACGTCGGTAACGCCCTGCTCGATAAGGGTTTCAATAACTATCTGCGAGCCCGTCATAATTTTCTTTGTTTGGTTTTCCATTTTTGCTCCTTTTTTATGTGCGGCAACAAAAAAACGCTTTTCTCTCTTCATACAAAGAGACGAAAGCGTTATATCTTCCGCGGTACCACTCTTTTTCACCTTAAGGTGCACCTCAAGTGCTGACACACATTAACCCTGTAACGGGGGTTTCCGTCTGCCGTTACTGTGTTCACGGCAGCTGCTCCATGGTGACTTTCCGCATTTTTACTTAGTGTCTCGCACCCTCCGACACCTCTCTGCAAAGCGCAATATGCGTACTTTTCCACTTCACTGCATTTATTAATATGAAATTAAAGTAATTGTACCACTACTTCGGCCAGTTGTCAATGCTTTGAAACGAAAAAAATGGCTTAAGTAAAGGAAAAAAGGGGCCGAACGGGTCGGCCCCTTTTTGTTAGAGATTGTAGATTTAAGCGCAGCTTAAATTACTTGAGCTCAACAACTGCACCTGCAGCCTCGAGCTTGGACTTGATCTCCTCAGCAGTCTCCTTGGAAACGCCTTCCTTGATAGCCTTGGGAGCGGACTCAACGAGGTCCTTAGCATCCTTAAGGCCGAGACCGGTGATCTCACGAGCAACCTTAATAACGTCGAGCTTCTTAGCTCCAACTTCCTTAAGGATTACGTCGAACTCGGTCTTCTCCTCAGCAGCGGGAGCAGCAGCTCCGCCTGCAGCAGGACCTGCAGCTGCAACAACTGCGGATACGCCGAACTCCTCCTCGAGAGCCTTTACGAGATCGTTGATCTCAAGAAGAGTAAGGGACTTGATCTCTTCAATAATGTTAGTGATCTTTTCGCTTGCCATTTTTAAATTCCTCCTAGTAAATTTTGAATGTTGTTTTCCGCTTCTGTTTAAGCGGTCAGGCGGCCGTTAAGCCTCGGCGGGAACTCCGCCGTCCTTTTCGACCTTTGCATTGAGAACTGCACAAAGCTTGCAGAGAGGGGACTTGAGACTTCCGAGAAGCTTTCCGAGAAGCACTTCCTTGGGGGGAATGCTTGCAAGCTGCTTAACGACGTCTGCGTCAACTACCTTACCGTCGATGTAACCGGCCTTGATCTGGAAAGTCTCAACCTTGTCATCGTACTCCTTAAGGATCTTCGCGGGAGCGATGGGATCCTCCTTGGAAATAGCGATAGCGGTCATACCTTCGAGATGTGCCTTCATGTCGGAGTAGCCGACCTTGTCACAGGCTCTGCCGGTTATAGAGTTCTTGATAACCGCGTAGTCAACTCCTGCCTTGCGGAGAGCTGCACGCATCTTGGTATCGTCCTCAACGGTGATGCCCTGGTACTGCACGAGAACACCGGAAACAGAGTTCTGGAGCTTTTCTACGAGTGCCTCGACTTCTGCCTGCTTCTTTTCAAGAATAACCTTGCTTGGCATTTGGTTTCACCTCCATTGCGCAACCGGCGCAAAAAAAATATCCCGTTACGGCAAAGCACAGCAATACCGAAAGGGATATACGAACAAACGTATTTTCTCTCCTCGGCAGGAAAGCCATAGGCTTTTACCGTAACCTGCTGTCTTTGGATAACACGGGGATTATATCATAAGCATTTTCGTTTGTCAACACTTTTTTGAAAATATTTTATTTTTTCTTGCAATATGTGTTTTTGTAGAGTATAATAAGCGCAGAAAGCCTTGCGAAGCAAGTCTTTGGGCTTCGCCCGATGCGTGTTTACACGCCTGCGCAATTGACGGCTTCGCAAAAACGTCCGTGCAAGCACACATTTTTGCTTCATGGTATAATATTTCTGCCAAATACATTATACAGCATTTTTTTGCTGTTTGCAATACCCGGAGAACTTTATGCAAAAGATAAAACGTGTTGCCGCAATACACGACCTTTCCGCCTTCGGAAGGTGTGCTCTTACCGTGGTCATTCCCACGCTTTCCGCCATGGGAGTGCAGGTAATTCCGTTGCCCACCGCACTTATGAGCACCCACACGGGCGGTTTTACCGATATATACGCCATGGACCTTACGGAGTCCATGGAAAAAATGTACACCCATTGGGAAAAGCTCGGCGTGGAGTTCGACGCCGTCTACAGCGGCTTCGTGCTTGATTCCCGCCAATGCGATCTTATTGCCGATTTCAGGCGCAGATTCGTAAAGGATAATTGCATAGTGCTGACAGACCCCGTCTTTGGGGACGACGGAGAGCTTTATTCCACCTGCACCCCCGATATTGCGGAGAATATGCGCCGCCTTTGCACGGGCTCCCATATCATAACCCCGAATCTTACGGAGGCGTGCAGCCTCTGCGGTCTGCCCTTTGAGGATACCGCAACCATGTCGCCAAAGAACCTGGAGGCGTTCATCTCCCATCTGTTGCACAGCCTTGCCGCCCTCGGGGCGGAGAGAGTGGTAATTACGGGCATCCCCGTAATAAAAGGGGAAAAGACCACCGTTACCACTGCCGCTCTTGACCTTTCCCCCACAAGCCTTGACCGCGCACCCTTTTACGTATCCCTCCCTCGGCTTGACGCACGCTACCACGGCACGGGTGAGCTGTTTGCCTCCGTGCTGCTTGGCAGACTTCTTAACGGCTACGGCTTTTCCGCCACCGTCAGCGCCGCCTCTGCCTTCGTGCGCGACGTTATCGACTATTCAACGAATTTCGATACCCCCATCCGCGAGGGTATCGCCCTGGAGCCCTGCCTTCGCAAGCTGATGAAATAACCAAATAACAAAAAGTGCCGAGCCCTTAGCGTGTTATCCTGAACGGATAACACGCTAAGGGCTCGGCTTTTGTCGGTATGAAAAAGAGGATCGTTTGGGGGGTTATTTGCTTTCCTCGCGGACTATTTTGATATTAGGAGCCTTGTCAAAGGCAGTGCCTACCTCGGTGACGCTTGCGGGAATGATTACCTCGGAGAGCTTGGAGTGGTTAAATGCTCCGTCGGCTATCTTGGTAACACCGTCCGGTACCGTATAGCTGCCCGTGCGTCCGGGAGGGAAGAGGATGAGCTCTGTTACCTTTTCGTTGAAAACAACTCCGTCAACGATTTTAACAATGTATTTACCTGCAAGGTCGTTTATATCAAAGCTTTCCACGTTGTTGGGGACGTTGTTTTTGACCGACATCAGCAGCTTCTGGTCGGTGAACGTGTATTTTGTGACGGTCGTATTGAAAGCTTCCTCAAAATAAGATATGCGATCGTATATGGCAGGGGTTGCATCTTGCATCCAACCGTCACCGACATAGATGGTGTCAATGCATACTATGATTCCGTCTGCATTGTAATAAGCGATCATGCACTGATGACTTCTCCTGTATGAGGAGTATCGGGATACGATAGCGAATTCATCATTGATATACGTTTTTTCCGGCTTGGTTCTGAAGTATTTTTCCCACTGTGCCAGTAACGTGTTAAGCAAAGCTTCTTCCTTTGTAGGCGCAGTCGTATCCTCTGCGGCAGTGGTTGCCGCTTCCGTCGTATCGGTTGCGGGGGGAATCGTTTCGGACTCTTTGGGCGCTTCCGTGGTCACGGGCGGAATAGTATCGGATTCGGGCGGAAGTGTGTCGATCACCGCGGGGGTATCGGGCGCATCAGTCACTTCCGGCGGAGTGGCTGTTTGGCAGCTTGCAAACAAGAGAGAAAAAGTGAGCAGAAGTAAAAGTAATGCTTTATTTTGTTTCATAAACAGCCTCCTTTGAGAAAACGATACCTTAATCCGTTTTTTGTGGATGGTTTTTGTGTTTCACCCGGTTTTGTAAATTGATCTATCTGTATATTCCCGTTTGCAACTCGGAGTCAACGTAAACGGAAGCGTTGCACCCTTTGAATGCGTTGGGAAGGTTGAGCGTGGATGTGAACCTCGAACCGTTAGTGTTGAAATATACGGACGTTAGTGAAGAATTGCGAAAGGCGGAGGATGCGATCAACAGTAATTTGTCTGTGCGGAATTCACCGGTTCTTGCTTTCGGGAATGCAAGAAGCGCTTCATCATAATGGTCTGATTCCTCAATACGGTTGCTGTAAATTATTCCGTCAACCGTTTTTATATACTCGTTGTCGGGATTTGCTTCGAATGCCTGGGTGTTGAGCATATAAGCTCCAGAAACGGATTTTAGCGAAGCTGGAAGTATAACCTTGGTGAAAGCATATTGGGATAGATCCTCCAAATTAAGCTCCCAAAGGGCTTCCACACCCTCGTGTACTGTCAATATACCGTTTTCTATCGAAAAACCGTTTTCCTTTGCTCCAAGCTCTTTAACGACGTTTGCTATGGCAAAATTGGAAAATGCGGGATCGGAAACGTTATTTCCTCCGTATACTGCGGTTATCTGCTTGTAGCGTTTCACGCCTTGGTTTATGGGATCCTTTGTTTCAAGGACAGAAATCAGACTGATTTCTGCTTGTTTATCCACGTTTGGAAAGTAGATCACTTCCAGAGAGTATGCTTGATGAAATGCATGGGTAGCGTATTTAACGCTTGACGGAATCGAGATGTGTTCGATTCGTGCGTAGTTAAAAGCATTAGAGTCTATCCGTTCAACTCCGTCAGGCACGGTGTAACTGCCGTTTCTGCCTGTCGGAAAGGCAGTTAGCACACGTAAGTCTTTTGAGAAAATAACACCGTCAACGGAAACAAGGTATTCGTTTTCTTGTGTTAAGTATAAATTGAGTACGTTGGATGGGCCGCAAGAAATGCCTAATATATCGGGATCGGTAAAGGTAACGGTGTGTATCTCCGTTCCTGCGAGCGCTTCAATATCTGCAATGGAATAGAGATTTGGCTGCGTTGTGAAAAGGCTGTCCCCTTTGAGCGTGAATTGATAAAGCCCATTATAAGTCGTTCCGGTGATCTCGCCGGTCGTTTTATTTATACGAACCACGGTGGTTGCACCGTTAACGTTGGTCAAGCTCAGCTCTTCTATATGGTCTTCCGTTTCGCCCGTGCTATCCGCCGTTGTTGGTGCGGTAGTGTCAACTGTGTCGGTGTCAACTTCATCGGTGGTGTCGATCACCGCAGGAGTGTCGGGTGCATCCGTCACTTCCGGAGGCGTGGCTGTTTGGCAGCTTGCAAATAAGAGTGAAAAAGTGAGCAGAAATAAAAGTAATGCTTTATTCTGTTTCATAAACAGCCTCCTTTGAAATAAAATATCGAGAAAATGTTTGCTGTGTATATTAGTTATTTGCTTTCCTCGCGGACTATTTTGATGTTCGGAGCCTTGTCAAAGGCAGTACCTACCTCGGTGACGCTTGCGGGGAGTATTACTTCTGATAATTTTGAATAATCAAATGCACCGTCGGCTATCTTGGTAACACCGTCCGGTACCGTATAGCTGCCCGTGCGTCCGGGAGGGAAGAGGACGAGCTCCGTTGCCTTTTCGTTAAAAATAACACCGTCTAATTCCGAAAAGTAGCGTTTTCCTTCGTATGCCTCCAATCTAAAGGTCGTTACATTATTTTCCGAAACATTTCCGGAAGTTATAAGTTCGCGTTGTCCAGTAAAAGAATAGGTGTGTATTGCAATATCCAACCATTTTTCAATGATTGTTACATACTCATAAAAGATAACTCCATACATATTTCCATTGTCGATTGTGAATCCATAGGTCAAATTGCTACCTATTTCATGACCCAAAGCAAAAAAACGATCTGTTCCGTCAAAGCGGTATGCACCCAGCAGTATCTTATCATCTTGGTATTTGTATTGTAATGGATAGTCTTTATGGTGAAAACTATTTTCCCACATTTTCAAAACACGGTCTTCTTCCGGTAAGACAGACGTTTCCTCTGTAGCGGTAGTTACAGGTTCTGCGATATCGGTCACAGATGGCAATGTTTCGGAAATAGACGGATCCTCTGTAGTTACGTGAGGAAGCGTCCCGGATTCGGGCGGAAGTGTGTCAATCACCGCGGGGGTATCGGGCGCATCAGTCACTTCCGGCGGAGTGGCTGTCTGGCAAGCGGAAAGTAATAGTATTAAACTTAACACGTATATTACCGTTAATCGGCGTTTGATATGCTTATTCGTTATTATCATTTTATCTCCTCGCAAGAGATAGCAAAGGACTTGCGACCTTTGCTATCTCGTTTTCAATCAATCAATCAATCAATGGTAATCAACGCAATCAAGTGAGTCCAGTCAAAAAACCTGGCAGAGTATGTGTCATTAAGTGAAACTTGGTTACAATATTCATTATTTTCAGCTCTTCCAGGATCACAAACAGTGAACAAATCACCGTCAGAAAAAGTTTCAGTTAATGAATATGCGGTTGATTGAGCATAATTGATCCCACTTTTCCCGAATAAGCCTAATGAGTCAATGTGACTGTAGTTTAATTCATCCGAGTGTGGATAAGTAGTAGTTATAGTCCATTTATCAGAATAATCGTCTTCCCATCCTTGAAAAGTTGTTGACGTTATTACGATGGCGTGTTCCGGATTTTCAAGTAACTCATTGTAAAACACAGCGATGATGCCCTCGGGATTCTTGGATAGGAGATTTGCAATTGCATTTTTCTTGTGTCGGATAGCTTCAGATTGGTTTCTGCCATATTTTTCATAGAATCCGTCTACATTGTAAGCTTTTATTGTAACATCGAAAAGCGTAGAAATAGCTTCACGCTTAGTGTAACACATATCGGATGCATTAAATGCAGTAGTGTAATACGTTCCATTGTAAGTGAAAGTTGTGCCGAGTGAGTTCAAGGAATAGTCACTTGTAGAAGGGGTTGTGTTTGCCCATAAAATTGTGTATGGTTGGGCAAGCATATACTGTTGAGGAATTGAACTGCCGTTTGCTACCATGACATTTGGTATGGCGCGGACGGTGGTTTTGTTTAAATTTCTGAGAACCATTGCAAAACTGCAAGAGTAACACCCGTACATGGATAAGTTTGTGTACCAACTAAGGGCTTGCCAATCGGATGCTGTTAGGTAATCTTCATCGTAAATTTTATCAAAGTTCATAACGTAATCTGTGGTTGTGCTTGGCGCGGTTTGTGCGAAATATGCATATGAATCAAGATATATCCTTACCCTAAGTGAATATTGCAGTGAAGAGTAGCCTGAATACGAACCTACTACAATGTAATAAACATCGTCTGCGGTTACGGACTGTCCAAGGATCTCCTCATAATCGTTTTCCGTTGTGGACACCCATTCCATCATTTCCTCCTCGTTGAATACAATGAGGTCGTAGTCGCATCCGGCGGGAATATTTCCAAGCCAAAAATTTATGCGTCCATCTATCGGAACGGTTATTTTGTAGTAATCCATCTCCGTTTCGCTTTCGAGCTTTCCGGTTACGGTGAAATCGGAATATATTTCCTGTGCTGTTTCGAATGAGTAGTTGGCGTTGTTTGGCTCGTCGCCGACTCCAACTGAAAAAGTTCCGATTTTTTCTGCGCTTACAACGGTCGAAAAGGGGACTGCGAGCATAACGAGTGCGATGAAAAGGGCGATTAACTTCTTAGTCATTTTTGTGTCCTTTCGTATCGTACGGGTTGCGTATGCGGTCGCGTTACTTACGGCTTGATAATTCCGTACTTCAAATCAAGTCTTGGGCAACGGAGCAAGAGGGAAATATTTGTTTTTATCTTTTGTTTTAAAATTTGTTTTGAAGAAGCTTGTTTTACGGTTTGGATATTTAGAAACAAGAGCCTTCTACTGTGTCGGTGTCTGTTTCAGTGTAGCCGTCGATTGTTACGGAGACACTGACATCAATCTTGTACCGCGCTCCCTGCGTACCGTCAAACGAGAACAAAAAATTGTTTGAATCACCTGTTGCTGTTTGCGTGTCCCAATCAGGTGTCACTTCTATCCATTTTCCGCTGGTGGCTTTCACATACAAGCGTGCAGAAACGGATGTTTCTGCGGATGAGTCAAGAGCTGAAACGAAAACTTGAACGTAGCCGGTACAGTTGGAATATGTCAATGTTGTTCTTATCGAGTCTATGTTGACATAATTAAGCGCAGCATTAACGTTTTGCGGAATCACACAGATCATTATGAGAAAACAGGTTAAAAGAATTATGACTAATTTTTTCATTTGTTGCTCCTTTCGTTTTGATATTTCCTCCTGCATTACATATAACGAATGGAAGATTCGATTTTGTTCGGTATTTTTTAAAAAAATAATCAAAAAAACAAAATTTGTAAGGAATGTACAGAATGACGATGTAGCTTTGTGCAAATCAACCAACGGAGTTTGCAATGCGCACTAATTCTTCAACGGGTAGTCCGTCATAGCTCGTTATTGTGTAGAAATACTCCCCGTCGAACCACCATACTTCTGAGCGACCGGACTGTCCGAAGAATGTGTAAAGCGCTTTGTTGTTCTTTATCCAAGTTTCTGAAAAGGTGCAATCGTCATCATATTTACATGATGCGTCCATGGAGCAGTACTGTGAAAATCTCATTACCGTAGAACCGTTTTGAGAATAAGTAATAACGTATGCCGTGATCAAATCTTGTTCTGTTTTTTCGTCTGCGTTTTCCGGTTCTATAGAAGGTGCACGTTTTTCCTCAACAACGTTTTTGGAGCGTTGCGTTGAAACTATTGATACTATGAAATGATCGCCTTTATCAACAATATCAATGCCCCAGATCTCTTGGCGTTCGTAGGTAGCGTAGATGTTTACGGCATAGGCAAGGCTGATAACGGCAATGAGGGCGGCGGCAACGCCGACAGCTTTTTTATACAGCCTGCCAAAAGACGTGCGGTGCTTGCCTGTTTTAACCGTGGCGGCGGCGCGGAGGCTGACGTCCTTGGGAAGCTGCGTATCGGCAAAGCCTTCAAGCAGTGCGGCATCTGCATTGACAGCTTCGTTTGCCGCTTTTGCAAGTATGCGGTCAATACCGTTATCCAAGGTATTCATACAGTTTATCCCCCATTATTTTTTTGAGATTTTCTTTGCCCCTTTGAATAAGTGAGGCAACGGCGCTTTCCGTGATGCCCATTATCTTTGCCGCCTCCTTATAGGAATATCCCATGGCGTAGATCAGCTTGATGGCGTCAAGCTGTCGGGCGGGAAGCGCTTCCAATGCGCTTCGTATTTCCTTTGAGCTTTCTGCCGCGATAACGGTGCCCTCCGTGCTTTCCGTTGACGGCAATTCAATTTCCGTCAGCTCCCCGTCCTCGTCCTCAAAAGAGGGCAAGGTCTCGTGCTTAAAGCGGCGCTTGCGCTTTCGGTAGCAGTCTATTGCGGTGCTTCTGGTATATATAACGATCAGAGATGCGGTTTTTGTGCTGTCAATATCAACAAAATTATCAATATTTTCAATGATTTTTATCAGCACTTCACACAAAACATCCTCTGCGTCGTGCTTGTTCTTCAAAAACTGAAGCGCAAGACCGTAGATCTTGCTGCCGTAAAGCTCGTATATTTTTTCTGCCGTGTCCTTTTGGGGCGGCTCCATTTCGGCAATTAAAGAAAGAAAAAGCAAAAATGCACCTCGTCAGTTGATTGCATACATAATATGCAGATTGCGTATCTCGTTATCGGTTATTCCGTCGTTTACCGAATATGCGTGCTTTTCAAGATCGTCGCAGACGTTTGCCGTCAGCTTCTGCGCCTTCAGCTCCTCGGAGACGAGAACCGCGATATCCTCGATTATCTCCGTTTTCATCTTTGCCATATCCTGCATATTATCGGTGGTGATGAGGTACTCAAGGGGCTCTGTGAGAGAGCCGAGAATGGGAAGCTCCCGCATGGCGCGGAAGGACCATTTATAGAACGGGCGGTGGCGGCGGTTCAGCAGAAAGACCGCCTGCATGGTGTGGCGCACGAATTCCGCCGCGGCAAGCTGGGCGGCGCCCGTCTCGCCGTGCTGTACACAGCGCTTGTAATTATATACTCCCGATTGTGCCATCATAATAAGACTGCCCGCAAGCTTCTTGCGCAGTACGTTTTCGGGTATATCCGCAAGGCCTTCTCTTATCTCCGTGATAATGCCCAGATCGTCGCGGAATATCTCGCCGTTTATGGCGGCGGCTATGTAAAAATCAGGCACGCTTAACCTTTGCATCTCGGTTTCAAAGCCTCCGCGCAGACCCGTGCGCGGCTCAAAAAAGTCGCCGATGCGGATAACGCCCCGTCTTTTGCCTCCCACGGGGTTTACCTTTTGGCGCTTAAGACCGAAGAATTCCGAGGGAAGAGAGGCGTACGCCCTCTCAAGGCGGAACTCGGTGCGGCTGTCTATAATATCCCCATCGGGAATAAACATACAAAAGCCAGGTTCAAAATCGTGGTCGGTGGATATGTCGTCGTCGTAGCCGAAGCACTCGGAGCCGTCCCCCGCAAGTCCGCAGGCAATAACGCCCTCAAGCTCGGGGAAGCGCTCCGCAATCATCGGCGCGCCGAACTGCCTGTAATATTCCTTTGCAATTTCAAGACCTTTCATATAGCTTTTCCGCCCTTGCTGATAATTCTTTGGAATATAAAAATCTGCCGTAGTGCATAAACACGGGTGCGCATTTTTCGCACACGAAGGCGTAGTATCCGTCGGTGCGTTCGTTTATTTTTTCAAGAAGCTCCTCTGCCTTGTCAAGGCAGGCTTCAATTTCCTTTTCGCCCGCTTCCGCGCCCTTTTGTGCAACGATCAGGTCTGCGGTGTTCAGGTAAGTTATGGCGGCGTCGCATTCTCCACCCGGTGTGCGGAGCATTATGTCGAGTGCCTTGTTAAAGAGCTCCTCTGCCGCACCGTATTCCTTCAGGGAGATATGGGCTATCGCCTTATTGTTATAAAGACCCGCAAGCAACGCTTCCTCCGCTCCGATGGCTTCAAGGATGCGCTGTGCTTCGTTATAAAGGGCAATTGCCTCCGAGTTTCTGCCAAAAGCCTTGTGCACCGTTGCGGCGTTCAGCAGTACGGTTCCGTGGCATCTGGTATTCTCCTGCTTAAGCCGCGGGATAAGTGCCAGCGCTTCCTTTGCGGCGGCGGTGGCGGCTTCGTTATTTCCCATCTTGCGCATCAGACCCATCTGCTCGTCAAGCAGGGAAAGCTTCCCCCGCATATCGCAAACGCGGTCGCATTCAGATAGCCAGTATGCAAGATGGCGCGCGGCGCCCTCCGTATCGTTTTTGGCAAAATAGGAATCAAGCTTTGATATTATTCTGTCCACGGGCACGCTTTCCCGCGGCTTTTCCGTTTTATAAGCATCGGTACAAAAGGGGCAAACGGGCTCCTCGTAGTCCTCCGGCTTCAATATCTTGCTCATAACGCCTCCGAAAATGGGAAATGGGAAGGCGGTGCCTTCCCATTTATTATATAACATTTTTTTGCAAATCGCAAGTGAAAGAATATCAGAGGATATCCGCAAGCTCCAGAATAAGCTTTTCGCTTGCATCCCAGCCGAGGCAGGGGTCGGTGATGGACTTACCGAATACGTCGTCTGCGGCTATCTTCTGATTGCCTTCCTCAATGTAGCTTTCTATCATAAAGCCCTTAACCAGCTTAGCTACGTCTGCATCGTGGCGGCAGCTGTAAAGCACGTCCTTGCATATACGGGGCTGCTCCTGATACTTTTTGCCGCTGTTGGAGTGGTTGGTATCAACGATAAGAGCGGGATTTGCGATCTCCGATTTTGCGTAAAGCTCGCAGAGGGTCTTAAGATCCTCGTAGTGGTAGTTTGGCAGGCTCTTGCCGTTTTTATCAACGTAGCCGCGGAGGATGGCGTGTGCCAAGGGATTACCCTTGGTGCTTACTGCCCATTCGCGGTAAATAAAGGTGTGCTGATGGGTTGCGGCAACGATGGCGTTCATCATAACGGAGAGATCGCCGCCCGTGGGGTTCTTCATACCTACGGGAACGTCGATTCCGCTGGAAACAAGACGGTGCTCCTGATTTTCCACAGAGCGGGCACCTACCGCAACGTAGGAAAGCAGATCGGAAAGATAGCCGTAGTTGGTGGGGTAGAGCATCTCGTCTGCGGTGCAAAGACCAAGCTCCGTAAGCACGCGGGTGTGCAGTGCTCGGATGGCAAGAATACCGTGGAAGGGGTCGGGCCTTTGGTTGGGGTCGGGCTGATAGAGCATTCCCTTGTAGCCGTCGCCCGTGGTGCGGGGCTTGTTTGTGTATATTCTGGGGATAAGGATAAGCTTATCGCTTACCTGCTCCTGCACTCTCTTAAGGCGTGAGCAGTATTCCATTACCGCGTCCTCGCGGTCTGCGGAGCAGGGGCCGATGATAAGAAGCTTCTTATCGCTTTCACCGCGGAATACCTTTGCTATTTCCGCATCCAGCTTTGCCTTGGTCTGCTCAGCACTGAAGGTTATGGGGTATTGCTCCTTTACCTCAACGGGGGTGGGGAGCTTCTTTTCATAGATCATAGACATTGTATTTTACCATCCTATCTGTTTTTATTTACAAAGTATTCAACGGCTTCGGTATATCCGTTTATGCCGTGGCCTGCGATCTTAATTTCCGCATATAGGGAAACGTATGAGAATTTGCGGAATTCCTCACGGTTGTCAACGTCGGAGATATGCACCTCTGCCGTGGGAATGGATACCGCCTTTAGTGCGTCCAGTATTGCAACGCTGGTGTGGGTATATCCGCCGGGATTTATGACGATGGCGTCGAAAACGCCGTAAGCCGCCTGTATCTTATCAACGATATCGCCCTCGTGGTTGGATTGGTAAAGCTCGCATTCACAGCCAAGCTCTGCGCAACGCTTTTCTATAAGGGCGCAAAGATCCGCGTAAGTGGTCCTGCCGTAAATGTTCGGCTCCCGCAGACCCAGCATATTAAGATTGGGGCCGTTAATCACAAGTATCTTCATCGTAATGCTCCTTTATTATCTTTTCCGAGGTCTCATCAGGCTCCGTTACCTCAACGGTGAAGTCTGCCAGGCTTTTATAAAGGGGCAGACGCTTTTCGTAAAGGGTGCATACACCGTGCATAGCAGATAGGGGACGGCCCTCCGTTGCAAGGAGGGAAAGATCTCTTTGCAGAAAATATATTTTTGAATTCTGCCGCAGGGGGTCGGTGTTTTCGGGTCTTGTAACCACGCCGCCGCCCGTGGCGATAACGGCATTGGTCATAGCGCCCGCTTTTTTAACGGCTTCGCTTTCCCGTCTTCTGAACTCTTCTTCTCCGCACTCCTTTATTATATCGGAGCAGGTCATATTGCTCTCAGCCTCGATCAGCTCGTCCGTGTCAACGAACACTCTGCCAAGCTTTTTTGCCAGGGTTTTTCCCACGGTGCTTTTGCCGCTGCCGGGCATACCCACAAGGGTAATATTGCGTCTGTCCGCTTCAAATCTGAGATACAGCCTTTCCGCTTCCGTCAGATCGATTTCTCTGTCAAAGAACAGCTCACAGGCGCGCACCGCTTGATAAAAGAGCATATCAAGGGAGGATACCGCTTTTATACCGCGCTTTTCCGCTTCAAGCATCAGCGCGGTCTTGTAAGGGTTATAGATAATATCGATAACCGCTTCAAGCCTCGTAAAGCCTTCAAGGGATAGGGGAGTGCTGCCGTTATTCGGGTACATTCCTACGGGGGTGGTGTTTATTATGATATCCGCATCGGCGTGTATTTTTTTGACGTTTTCGTAATTAAGCACACCCGTACGGGAAACGGTATGGGGGTGACCGCCGTGCTTCTTTGCCGCGTACAGTGCGGTCTGTGCCGCACCGCCGCTGCCGAGCACGAGGATCTTTTTACCCTTAAGAGAAATATCCGCCCGCTTCAGCGTCATCTCAAAGCCGTATATATCGGTATTATAACCGTAAAGACCGTCTTTTCTTCGCACGATCGTATTGACCGCACCGATCTCCAGCGCCTCGGGGGATATATAATGCAAATAGGGCATTACGGTCTTTTTGTAGGGGATAGTAACGTTTATACCGTCAAAATCCCCCTTGAGAAACTCGCATACGTTCTCTTCCTCAACTTCAAAGAGTCTGTAATCGGGATTTCCGAGGAGCGCGTGTATTGCGGGGGAATGGCTGTGCTTCAGCGTTTTGCCCAGAAGTCCCGAGCGGAATTTTATACGGTCGTTCAGCATAGTGCCTCCGGATAGGTGCCGAGCCAGCGGAATACGGTGCCGTATTCCTCAACGGACGTAAGTGCCTCGCCGAGAGCGGGGGAGTCTGCAGGCTCCTCAAGGGATAGGTAGAATCCGCTTGCACCGTCGGCAAGAGGCATGGACTCAAGCTTTTTAATATTTATATCAAAGGTGTAGATTCGCGTAAGCAGGGATGCAAGTGCACCCGGCTCGTTTTTCGTGGACGCTATTACGTCGGTAATGACGGAGTTTTCATATATTTCGGGCTTTTTGGAGATGCATACGAATCTTGTGCGGTTGCCGCTGTTATCCTGAACGCTTTCCTTAAGCACGTCAAGTCCGTATATCTCCGCGCAAGAGAGGGAGGAGAGGGCTGCAATGTCTTTTCTGCCGCTTTCGGCAACCATCCGTGCCGCAAGGGCGGTATTGGGACAGTAGGTAAGCTTAACGTCACCAAGCTCCTTTAAAAATACGGAGCATTGGTTTATTGCCTGCTCGTGGGAGTAGACCTCCTTGATATCCTCAAGTCTTGCGCCCGAGGGGGCAAGCAGATTGTGCTCAACGCCAACGTACGCGGAGCGCACGATGTAGACGGGGTGCTTGAGAAGCAGGGAATAGATGCCCGTTACCGCGCCTGCGGTGCTGTTTTCTATTGGAAGGATGCCGTAGCGGCATTCGCCATTTTCCACGGCCTCCACAACGGAAAGAAAACTGGGCTTAAAGGTAAGCTCCGGTTCCTTTACCATCTTTCTTGCGGCAGTCTCGGAGAACGCGCCGCTCACGCCCTGCACGCATACCGTTGCCTTTTCGGGGAACGGAAGGTTCTTCGTCTCCTCAATGGCGGCGGTAAGCTTTTTTGCCTCCTCGCCGCAACCGCCGAGCATCTTGTGCTGACGGGCGCGGCTTACGGAAAGCAGAGTGTTATACAGCACGTGGGCGTATCCGCCAAGCTCGTCGCCCGCAAGCTTTTCTATTTTATCAAGCAGTTGCTTTTCTCTTGCGGAGTCAAGCACGGGGAGTCCCCTCTGCTTTTTATATTCCGCAACGCCCAGAGTAATATCCATTCTCTCACAGAAGGTCTCAACTATCCTTCTGTCGCAACGGTCTATCTTCTCGCGCAGTACGGAAAGATCCGTTGCTTCCGCGTTCTT
The DNA here is from genome assembly GCA_015064505.1 of Oscillospiraceae bacterium. Lineage (GTDB taxonomy): Bacteria > Bacillota > Clostridia > Oscillospirales > CAG-272 > RUG12395. The sequence continues at coordinate 65,023 of SVSB01000003.1, read as the reverse complement.
CGGCGATTTATCAAGGAGAATATCGGTTATCGCCACGGCAACTGCCGCTTCCACTGCCGCAACGGCGCGGAAAACGATGCAGGGATCGTGTCTGCCGCCAACGGTAAGCTTGCGCGCTTCCATAGCGGAAAGGGAAACACTGTCCTGCTCCTTTGCAATGGAGGGGGTGGGCTTTATCGCAGCACGGCATATAATGGGCATACCGTTGGTCATACCGCCGAGTATGCCGCCGCAGTTGTTGGTCCCCGTGCTTACTTCCCCGTTCTTGATGATGAACGGATCGTTATTTTCGGAGCCTTTCATACGTGCGGCACCGAAGCCCGCGCCGAATTCCACGCCCTTAACGGCGGGAATTGCGTACAGTGCCGAGGAAATACGCCCCTCAACCCCTGCAAACATATGCTCTCCGTGACCCGCGTCTATGCCGATAACGGCACATTCGATAACGCCGCCCACGGAATCGCCCTCCGCTTTTGCCGCGGCCGTGGCTTCAAGCATCTTTTCGCCCTTTGCGTCGTCAAGTACGGCAATCTCCTTGCCCGCCAGCGCTTTTTTCTCCGCACTGCTTACGTTCGCCCCGTCAAAGGGAGTATCGCAGACGTCGGCAACGGAGTATATATGTGCAAAGACGTCAATACCAAGAGTTTTTAAATACTGCTTGCAAAGACCGCCCGCGATGCAGTAGGGGGCGGTAAGTCTGCCCGAAAAATGCCCGCCGCCGCTGATGTTAACGTCCTTGCCGTACTTCATTACCGCAGTGTAATCCGCGTGACCGGGGCGGGGAACGTCGTTATAGTTATAATCGGAAGGGCGCATATCCTTGTTGTATATTACCGCGTGGATGGGGCCGCCCGTGGTCTTGCCGTTAACGATGCCCGTTGAAAAAACGGGGAAGTCCGCCTCCTTACGGGCGGTGGCGTGGGGGCCTTTGCCCGGAGCGCGTCGAGAAAGAAACGCCTTAAGCTCCTCCATATCAATCTCGATATCCGCGGGGAAGCCCTCAAGCTTCATGGATATGGACGGATCGTGTGAGCCGCCGTCTACGTATAGATTAAGATTGTTTCCGTAGGATGTGCTCATTTGAGTGCCTCGAATTCCTCCCAGAAGGTGGGATAAGATTTATCTGCGCATTGTGCGTCCGTAACCGTCACACAGCCTTCCGCAAAAAAGGCGGCGACTGCGGCGCTCATTGCTATTCTGTGGTCGTTATGGCTGTTTACCCTTCCGCCCGTAAGGGTACTTTCGTAAACCGTAAGTCCGTCGGGGTGCTCCGTAACGTTGCCGCCAAGCTTTTTGATAAGCTCCGCGGTGGCGGAAAGACGGTCACTTTCTTTAAGCCTTAACCTTGCGGCGTTTATAAACTCGGTCTTACCCTTTGCCGTAAGCGCCGCAACGGCAAGCACGGGAACAAGGTCGGGAATATCCGCGCAATCAACGGTGCATCCCGTAAGATCCGACGGATGGGCAGTGACTGCGTCACCGCACACGGTTATTTTTGCACCCATTCGGCGCAGAACGGAGATTATCGCTTTGTCTCCCTGAGTGCTGTTTATATCAAGTCCGCAGACGGTAACTTTTCTTTTGGCCGTTACGCCGATGGCAATGGGGAACGCCGCGCCCGACCAATCGCCTCCCACGGGGAGCGGGGAGGGAGTGTCAAGAGGAACGGCGGCGCGAACCTTATAGGTGTTTTCCGCTTCCTCTATTTTGCCTCCGCAAGCCGATATTACGCTTTTCGTCATATCTATATAGGGCTTGCTTTCGGTATTTCCCGTTACGGTAAGCGTTCCTCCCGCAACGGTGAGGGCAAACAGCATTCCGCTGATAAATTGAGAAGAAACGTTGCCCGCTATCTCCCAGCTTTCTTTTTTCGGAAGTGTGCCGCTTATTTTCAGAACGTTGCCGTCTTTGTTAACAGAAACGCCCTTTTCCGTAAGCATTGTATCAAGAGGGGAGAGAGGTCTTTCGGGAAGGCGTCCGTGCATGGTAATTTCCGTTTCGCAGCCAAGGGCCGCGCAAAGGGGTATCATAAAGCGGAGAGTGGTGCCCGATTCACCGCAATCGCATTTTGCGGAGGCAGGCACTTCTTTTATGGGAGTAACGGTATATCCGCCCTCTTCGTAGGTAAGCCGTGCTCCGAGAGCCGTCAGGCATCTTGCTGTAGCCTCTATATCGTTATTCGTAACGGGGCAGGGCATGAATACCGTTCTTCTTCCCAGTGCCGCGCATATCATCGCTCGGTGCGCCTCGCTTTTTGATGGAACAGCCCGTATGCGTTCTTTGAATTTTGGTCGGTTTAATGAAATATCCATTATTTCCTCTCAAATACCCGTGCTTACTATGCTTTCAAGCTCGTCCGTGCTCTTCTTTATAAGAACGGAGCCGTTCTTTCCCGTGGGAACCACGAGAGTGATCGCAGACCCCTTGCGTTTTTTGTCGCCCTTTGCGGCTTCGGCAATTTTTTGGGCGCTGAAATCCGTTCCGGTGGGAAGATCGTATTTTTCAAGGGCTTTTATAAGCAGCTTGAGATCTTCTTCGGGGCAAAGACCGTTCTTTACCGCGTACCTCGTTATAATGACCATTCCGATAGCAACGGCGGCACCGTGGCTGAGAGTAAAGTCTGCAAGCTTTTCAACTGCGTGACCGAAGGTGTGACCGAGGTTAAGAAGCTGACGCACGCCGCCGTCAAATTCATCCGCCTCCACCTTATCGCGCTTATCGCAGATGCATTCGTAAACAAGGCGTTCCACGTCGTTCTGTTCTATAAGCTCGAAGATTACGGGACGGTCGATCATTCCGTATTTTATTACCTCTGCCATACCGCAGGAAAACTCCTTTTTTGGCAATGTGGCAAGGCAGTTCGTATCGCATATAACAAGCGAAGGCTGGCAGAAGGCACCGCAGAGATTTTTTCCTTCGGGGAGATCTATTGCGGTCTTTCCTCCCACGGAGGAATCCACCATTGCAAGGAGGGAGGTGGGTATCTGCACGTATTTTACGCCGCGGAGATACGTTGCGGCGGCAAAACCCGAAAGATCTCCCGTAACGCCGCCTCCGAGGGCAACTATCATATCGCTTCTCGTAAGAGGCACGGATGCAAGATATCTCCAAAGCTCCAGAAGGGTAGCAGGGTTCTTGCTTTGCTCTCCCGCTTCAAAAACGAATTCGCAGGTCTTAAAGCCGCTTGTTTCAAGAGATGCTTTAACCCTTTCAAGATACAGCGGAGCAACGTTAGAGTCGCTTACGATACATACGGTGCAGGGGGAGAAATATTCAAGCATCGTCTTTCCGCATTTGTCAATTCCGCCCTTTTCTATAAGAACCTCATATTGCTTTGATGTATTTACGGTTACTGTGTATGCCATCAGCCGTCGGTCTCCTCTTTGATAATTCTGCCTTCGCGCAAAAGGCGGCAAAGCTCCTTTGCGTCGTTTTCTTCAATAGCTTTTTTGTATTCCGTAAGGGAGTTTATAATAGAATCAAGCTCCGTAAGAAGGCAATCGGAATTTGCAAGAAACAGCTCCGTCCACATATTTTCGTCCAGCTTTGCAACGCGTGTAAGATCCCTGTAGGAGCCTGCGGAAAAGCCGTGATGTGCGCGTGCCGTGGGGCTTTTCATATAAGCGTTTGAAACCACGTGGGCAAGCTGTGAGGTGTATGCTATCATTCTGTCGTGCCCGTAGGGGTCGCATACGGTAAATCTGCCGAATCTTGCGGGTGCGAGTAATTCCTTTATAAGCTCCGTAAAGCTTTCCTCCGCATCCTCGGGAGGTACCAGCACCATGGAAGCTCCCTTGAAAAGATCTGCACGGCTGTAATGAATGCCCGAAAAATGCAATCCCGCCATAGGGTGAGTTCCGCAGAAGCGGAAGCCGTGCTCCTTTGCAAGGGCAAAACCCTCTCTGCAGATATCGCGCTTCGTGCCGCAAATGTCGATGACCGTGCAGCCGCTTCCGATATACGGTGCGATGGAATGAAGATATTTTATTGCGGCGTTGGGGCAGATGGCAATGATAAGCAGATCGCAGGTCTTTATATCCTCGGTCTTCAGCACGCCGTCGCAGATACCGTTTTCAAGAGCAAAGCCCATCGTTTCCTTATTCGTGTCGATGCCGAGCACCGTGTGGCCCGCGGCTTTATACGTCCTTGCCATAGAGCCTCCGATAAGACCGAGACCGCATATTGCAATTTTCATGTTGCCTCCGTGTAAAACGAAAGGTGCCACAGCTTTTTACTGTGGCACCAAAAATCATCAAATCTTCAGATAGCGCAGCAAAAAACTTTTACTTGTTTCGGTTCGTAAAGTAAAAGTAAAAGTAGTATGCTGCAAAGTAAGATACACGGTTCATATCGTTCACCTATCCTTGAATGCAAGTATAGCATAAGCTTGCATCGCTGTCAAGTAGCTTTGGGCAAAAAAACAGGCGTTTTTGCAAGTTTTTGTTTGCGATATTGCATTTTAGAGTTCCGCGATACCTGCTGCATCGTGGAAGGGGAACTTCTTCTGTGCGCCCGGCACGGGAAGACCGCTGTCGTCCAGAGGCATTATGCATACCTCCCCCGAAACCTGATAGCAAACGATCAGGTTCTTTCCGTCTGCCGTAAGCTCCATATGGCGCGGCTTTTCGCCGTCGCAGGGGAGGCGGAGCCTTTCGTAAAGCGTACCCTTTTCGTCAACGCCAAAGAAAATAAGGGACTCGCTGTAGCGGTTTGCGCCGTATACGGTCTTTTCATCGGGAGAAAGGCAAATGGCGGAGCAGTGGCTCTTTCCTTCAAAGCCTGCGGGCAGGGTGGATATGCGCTGAAGAAGCTTCTTTTCGGGCATCTTGTAAACCAGCACCTCGTTTGAAAGCTCCGTAATTACGTAAAGCACGCTTTCGTCCTTGGTGTAAACAACGTGGCGGGGGTGCTGACCCTTTTCGGTATATATCTTATCCTTCAGGGTGATCTCGCCGTCCTTGATGGAATAGAAATATATAATATCAAGTCCAACGTTGGTGGCAAGCAGGGTGTCCTCTGCCTTATTTACGTGCACGAAATGCACGCGGCTCTTTATTTCGGGATCGTCGTTTTCGGGCTCCTGATATATAGAGGCGGTCTTGATGAACTTGCCGCTTTCGTCAATGGTTGCATAAAGCAGATGTCCGCTGCCCCAGCAAGCGCCGAATACCATCATATTCTTTTCGGAAAAGCAGATGTGGCAAAGGTCGGTGCCCTCAAAGCGGGCACTGTCTATAAGCTTATATCCCTCTCCGTCTTTTATATAGGAATGGATATAGGATTCGGTGGGGATCTCCGTTACGGTAAACATACGGTTGCCGCTTACTATAACGAAGCTGGGAGCCTCAACGGTATCGGACCAGGTGACATTGCCCGTTTCGTCGCATTTTACGATATTAACGTTTCCTTTTTTTCCGTAGCCGGATATAAGTAATTCCATATTTTTCTCCAAAAGGTTTTATTTTCTTTATAATAACACACCGAACGCAAAAATTCAACAAAAAAGAGAAGGAGGTGTAAAGAAAACGCTTCTTTACACCTCCGCGGAGTAATTACTCTTTTACGGTATCTGCATCGGGGGCGTTCTTCTTAACGCTCTCAACTCCGTTAAGGCAGCTTGCTTTAGCCTTATATCCCTCGGAGGTTGCGATAACCTCGCCGTTCTTTGCCTTGAGTCTGAATCTGAACTCACCGGCTTTATCCTGATATACCTCAAACTTGGGATGCTTAACGGTAACTACGGGATCTGCGGTCTGATCCTCAACTTCGCCTACGCAGTTGTTCTTTACGCTGTTGATGCCGTTCATGCAAGCAGCCTCGGTGGTGTATACCTCGGAGGTAGCGATGACCTCGCCGTTACCTGCCTTCAGATCGAACTTAAATCCGGTTGCGGTCTCTCTAACAACAAACTTTCCCATTTTGATTATTCCTTTCATATGTACTTGATATGGGCAAATACCCTTACGGTTTGATTCTATCATATATGTTGCATACTATTCAAGTGTTTTTTTCAAAAAATATGCCCGATTTACCGAAAAAACCAAACCAAAAGAGCTTAATTCCTATTGCCTGCGGATGTTTATTGTGATAAAATGAAGAAAACAGCCGTAGGGGACAGATATGAAGATAAAAAAGATAAACACCACCTTGGAGAAGGCTTGCGCGATCCCGTTACCGAAGCACAAGGATCCTAAAAGACCCAATATTCTTTTTCGCACGATAATGCTTATTGCGTCCATCCCCGATCTTATTGCAACGCGCTTTTCCTTTACACGCAAACGTATGGAGGCGGCGGGTAAGGGGCCCTGGCTTATTCTTATGAATCACTCAAGCTTTATAGATCTTGAGATAGCCTCCTACGTTTTTTATCCCAAGGCTCACTGCATAGTAAGCACCTTTGACAGCTTCGTGGGTAAAAGCTGGCTTATGCGTCAGATCGGCTGTATACCCACACAGAAGTTTGTAAGCGATATGACTCTTATAAAGGATATATCTTACGCCTTGAAAGAGAAGAAGACGAACGTTCTGATGTTCCCCGAGGCGGGCTACAGTCTTGACGGACGGGCAACTCCCCTGCCGAGAAAGATGGGAGTCCTTCTTAAAAAGCTTGCAGTTCCCGTCGTGTTCGTGAAAACGGAGGGAGCTTTTACCCGCGATCCGCTCTATAACCTTCTGCAGAAGCGCAAGGTAAAGGTGTCTGCGGAGGTAAGCTGTTTGCTTACTGCGGAGGAGATCGAAAGTAAGTCCGTTTCCGAAATTGACGAAGTGCTTGACGAGGCCTTCGGCTTTGACTACTTCAAATGGCAGCAGGAAAAGGGCGTTGAGGTAAACGAACCCTTCCGCGCTGACGGCCTTGAGCGAATACTTTACAAATGTGCTTCCTGCGGCGCCGAGGGAAAGACCGAGGGCAAGGGCACGGAATTTATCTGCCACGCCTGCGGCAAGACATACGAGCTTACAAATCTTGGAAGACTTGAAGCTAAGGACGGCAATACCGTAATAGACCATATTCCCCATTGGTTCGATTGGGAAAGGGAAGAGGTAAGAAAAGAAGTGGAAAACGGCGAATATCTCCTGGATTGCGCCGTGGATATCGGCATTCTTACCGATTACAAGGGCATTTATATGGTGGGCGAGGGAAGGCTTAAGCACTCCTCAGACGGCTTCGTGCTTGACGGCTGCGACGGTAAGCTTCATTACGAGCAAAGTCCTATCTGCTCCTATACCCTTAATTCCGAGTTTTTCTTCTACGAGATCGGCGACGTTATATCTATCGGTGACAGCAGAAGGCTTTACTACTGCTTCCCCAAAAACGGCGAGTCCGTTGCCAAGGCGCGCCTTGCTCAAGAGGAGATATATAAGATAAAAATGCCCCGCCGTCGCCCGAAGGAAAGCAATTAAAAGTATAAAAGATCCGCGCCCTATGGTTTTGTGTTCATAACGAAACAAAGCCATAAGGCGCGGAAAACTTTATTTTATCATTATTATTGTGCGTAATAATCTTCCTTTTCAAGCACGAGAGCGCAGCTGCAACCTCCTTCACCATCGCCTGCAATCTCCATTTCCTTAACGAGCCAACCCTTTTCAAGATACTTTGTGTTAACTGCGTCTTTGAATTTGTTATCGCCCCAGCCCATGCAAAAACGCTGGCGTTTTACGGGCGTACCGCGCAGGAGATAGTCGGTGGTAACGCCGAAGATATCGGCAATTTGAGGCAGCAGAGTAATATCGGGGTATCCGCCCGCGTTTTCCCATTTGCTTATGGCCCTGTCGGAAACGCCGAGTTTTTCCGCAAGTGCTGCCTGTGTAAGCTCGGCTCTTTTTCTTAAATCTGCAAGTCTTGCACCGAATTTTTCCATACTCATTTTTCATACCTCCGTTCGTTGTGATTTTATTGTAGCATACTTATCGTTTTTTTGCAACAAACGCTTATTTGATATTTTTCGGCTTGAGTCTGCCGAAATATCCACGAAAGGTAGAGAAGAGAAAAAACGCAATTTCTTGCGCTTGTTCTTGCAAAATGATTGACAAAGCGACAAAAAAGTGTTACTATAGCTTTAACTATCTATATAATTTATACCGAGGATCCCAAAATGCCCATTACAGAGTTTCTTGAAAAAAACGCAAGACTTTACCCCAACGACGTTGCGCTTGTTGAGGTAAATCCGGAAATTAGCCAGAAGCGCCCCGCTACTTGGCGCGAATACAGCCTTATCGAGTCCGCCCCCGGCGGAAAATACCGACGCGAGATGACCTGGCGCGATTTTGATACCAAAGCAAACCGCTTTGCCAATCTTCTTCTCACACGCGGAGTAAAGAAGGGGGATAAGGTGGCAGTGCTTCTTATGAACTGCCTTGAATGGCTTCCCATATACTTCGGTATTCTCAAAATGGGAGCGCTTGCGGTGCCCATGAATTACCGCTACGCTTCCGACGAGATAAAGTACTGCCTTGATCTTTCCGATTCATCGGTGCTGGTCTTCGGCCCCGAGTTTACGGGAAGAGTTGAGGCGATAGTGGACCAGCTTACGGACATCAAGCATATGTTCTATGTCGGAAACGACGTTCCTCCCTTTGCGGATAATTACAGCGAGATGGTAAATTACTGCTCCTCCGTTGCTCCCGCCGTGGAGATCACCGACGAGGACGACGCCGCAATTTATTTCTCATCCGGAACCACGGGCTTCCCCAAGGCTATACTCCATTCCCACCGCGCTCTCGTTTCCTCTGCAAAGACGGAGCAGGCGCACCACGGTCAGACCAAGGACGACGTTTTCCTCTGCATTCCGCCCCTCTATCACACGGGCGCAAAGATGCACTGGTTCGGCAGTCTGCTTTCGGGCAGCCGTGCGGTGCTGTTGCGCGGCGTAAAGCCCGAATGGGTAATGCGCTGTGCAAGCGACGAGGGAGCAACCATAGTATGGCTTCTCGTGCCGTGGGTGCAGGATATACTTGACGCACTTGATGCGGGCACTATCACCCTTAACGAGTACGATCTTGAGCGTTGGCGCCTGATGCACATAGGCGCACAGCCCGTTCCCCCAAGCCTTATCACCCGTTGGCTCGGCGTGTTCCCAAAGCATCAGTACGATACCAACTACGGTCTTTCCGAGTCTATCGGACCCGGTTGCGTACACCTTGGCGTGGAGAACATACATAAGGTCGGCGCTATCGGTAAGGCGGGATATCTTTGGGAAACAAAGGTGGTAAACGAACGCGGCGAGGAGGTAACCGACGGCGAGGTCGGTGAGCTTGCCGTTAAGGGTCCCGGCGTTATGAAATGCTATTACAAGAACGCCGCCGCAACAAACGAGATACTTAAGGACGGTTGGCTCTATACGGGCGATATGGCAAAGATCGACGAGGACGGCTTTATCTACCTTGTTGACCGCAAAAAGGACGTTATCATCACAGGCGGCGAGAACCTTTATCCCGTACAGATAGAGGATTTCCTCCGTGCCAATGAAAAAATCAAGGACGTTGCGGTCATAGGTCTTCCCGACGAGCGACTTGGTGAGATCGCCGCCGCTATTATAGAAATAAAGGAAGGCGAAAGTGCCACCGAGGAAGAGATAAACGAGTTCTGCCTCGGTATGCCCCGCTATAAAAGACCCCGCAAGATCATCTTTGCGGAGGTTCCCCGCAATCCCACGGGTAAGATCGAAAAACCCAAGCTCCGCGAGATATACTGCGGAGGCAGATTGGTAGAAAAACAGATAAAAGGATAAGCCTTAAGGCAGAAAGGATACTATTATGACTTGGATAATTTTAAGCGTTGTCACGATGCTGGTGCTGTTCGTCGTTCTCGGCTTTACGGGTAAGACCTGGCGCAAGAACAAAAAGCAGTGGATAGCTCTTTTGGGTATTCTCTGGCTTCTTGCGGGTTCTATTGCAAAGGTACCCACGGGTCACACGGGTATACTCGTTACCTTCGGTGCAGTTGAAGATACTACCTACGAAGCGGGCATTCATTTCAAGCTTCCCATTCAGGACGTAGTGGTTATGGATAACCGTACCCAGAAGGCGCTTTTGCAGCTTAAGTGCTTCTCAAGCGATATTCAGGAGGTATCCGTAAACTATTCCATCAACTATCAGATCGAAAAAGAAAACGCACAGACCATCTATAAGACCATCGGCACAAAATACTACGAGGTAGTTATGGAGCCCCGTATCCACGAGGCGGTAAGAAGCGTTATTTCCAAATACAGCGCGGAAAATCTTATAGAAAGCCGTGACCAGCTTTCCGTTCGCATTACGGAGATACTTGTTAAGGAGCTGGGCGCTTATAATATCGTCGTTGTAAATACCGCCATTGAGGATCTTGACTTCTCCGATGCGTTCACAAACGCAGTAGAGGAAAAGCAGGTTGCACAGCAGAATTATCTTAAGGCTCAGACCGAGCAGGAACAGAAGATAATGGAGCAGGAGGCCACTGCAGAGCGCGATGAGATCGCCGCAAAGGCAGCAGCAGAGGTTGCACGTATTCAGGCAGAGGCGGACGCAGAGGTAATGAAGATCCAGGCAGACGCCGCAGAGTACGCAGGTCAGCGCGATGCCGCCATCAACAAGGCGCTTGGGGATACCCTTACCGAGGTGCTTATAAAGTATTACGAGATACAGCGTTGGGACGGTAAGCTTCCCGAGTACTTCGTTTCAGGCACCGAGGGAGTGCTTCCCATTCTCGGCAATCTTCCCACGGACGGTAACACCGCACCCGCAGATCCCGCACAGTAAATAACAAAAAACGGCTTGAAAGTGCTTTTGCAACCGTCGGTTGCGCATTTTCAAGCCGTTGTTGGTAGTGTTTTTTATTGCTTTGTTGTATCATTGGGTAGAAAACACTTCACGGAGGTTGCTATGAAGCTACACGAAAAGATCTATTACTGCCGCAAAAAGGCGGGATATTCTCAAGAGGAAATGGCGGAAAAGCTCGGCGTTTCCAGGCAGGCGGTAAGTAAATGGGAAACGGGTGAGGCGCTTCCCGAGCTTGCAAAGTTCGGCGCTATCGCAAAGCTCTTTAACGTTACCACGGATTGGCTTTTATGCGATGACGACAGCGAGCCCGAAGCGAAGGAAACGGAGCAGAACGAAAGCGCGCCCCGCGTTGCCGACGAGATCTCCGACGGGGTTATGAGCATCATCGCAAAAATGTGGCGCGCGTACGGCTGGCTTATGGGCGTTATTATGATGATAGGCGGTGCGGGAACGTTTCTGGTTGCGGCGGTGGGTACGGTCGCGTTCGTGAATATGGGAAAAACGGCAGAAAATATGTTCGATATGTTTGACGGCGGATTTGGATACGGTGGTTATGCCGACGTTGTTGGCGGTATGACGAGCACCGTATCGGGCGTGCCCGTTATCGGTATGATTATCGGCGCACTTATATTCGTTGCAGGGCTCGTTTTCTTCATTATTCACAGAAGAAAATACGGCAAAAAGTAAGGCGAAACCTTCGGCGGGAGCAAGTCCGGCTCTGCGATAATGTGGTAGGACGGGGGCTTGCTCCCGCCGTTTTGTTGTATTTTAACAAGAATTTTTACGGTTTTTTTGAAACCCCAATTATGGAAAAATCCATAGACATTTACCAAGCTGTTTGGTATACTGTACTTGTAAACAAGCACTTACCAATCTATATCAACAAAGGAAAGGGAAGAAAAATGGAAAAATGGTCAAATGAAAAGGCGTGGGAATGGTATAACTCTCGTCCTTGGATACGCGGCTTTAACTTCGTGCCCTCCGATTGCTCCGGATGGGTGGAGATGTGGCAGGAATATAACCACGCGGAAAAGGTGCAGACCATCCGCCGCGAGCTTGCTCTTGCAAAGCAGATCGGCTTTAACGCCGTACGTCAGTTCCTTGCGTTCGACGTCTGGATGTATCAGCGCGAGAGCTTTCTTAAAAACGTGGAGGAGTTTCTTTCCATTGCCGCGGAAAACGGACTTGGCGTTCTGTTCGTTCTTATCAGTGACGGAGGCAGACCCAAGAGAGAACCGCAGTTCGGAGAGATAAATAACGGGCTGTTCCACGGCTCATTCACCAATGATTATAAAATGATCCCCGGTATATTCCCCTCCACGGAGCCCCCGTCACCTCCCGTTCCCGGTGTAAAGCACGAGCCTCTTTACAGCCCCGTTGACGAGCCCGAGCTTGCGGAAAAGTTCTATCAATACGTAGACGATCTCGCAAGCCGATACGCAAAGGACGAGAGAGTTATCGTCTGGAATATCTGGAACGAGCCCGGTAACAGCTCAAGAGGCACCTTAAGCGTTCCCCATATGAAGCGCGCCTTTGAGATATTCCGCTCTTACGATCCCATTCAGCCTCTTTGCGCCGACGTTTGGAGAATGCCCAAGACCAATATCCTTACGGAGGAAGAAACTATAGCCATTGAGCTTTCCGATATTATAAGCTATCACGATTACGGCTCTCTCGATCACTCCGTAAGAGTTATCGATTTCCTTCGCCGGTATAACAGACCTATGCTTAATACCGAGTGGCTCCACAGAGTTCAGCATAACAACGTGGCGACCCATCTGCCCCTTTACTATAACAATAATATCGGTGTGTTCAACTGGGGATTCGTAAACGGCAAGTTCAGAGGGCACGAGCCGTGGGAGGCTTGCTGGATACGTTATACAAGAGGCGAAAAACTGGATATATACAAATGGCAGCACGATCTGCTCCGCCAGAATTACCGCCCCTATGACCCCGAGGAGATCAAAAAGTTCTCCATGTACGCGTCTATGGCGGACAAAAAGTTTGCGGATAAGAAATAAAAGACACAAAAACGGCGGGAGCGTGCTCCCGCCGTCTTTTGCTTATTCTTCGGTTTTCGGAACAAAGGGGTTTGGCGTGCGGAAGGGGGCAACTCGGAAGCCCTTTACCATATCCGCATAATCCTGCCAGCAGGTTATTTTTTCCTCGGTATATACGCCGCCCATCCATGGCTCCGCATCGTAATGGCAATCGGAGGCTCCCGTAACGGGAAAGTTGAAGGAGCGGGCGTATTCTCTTGCTCTGTCGTCAAACAGCCAGCCTTCCTCGGGGGAGCCGGGGTGGGCGGAATTTATTACCTCCACGGCGTCCGTTACCTCGGGGTACAGGCGCAGGCATTTTATGTATCCGCGCTGGCGGAATGGGTGAGCGTGCACGCAGAAATATCCCTGCTCGTGGCAAAGCTCTATAAATTCGCGCATTTCCATCTTGTGGCAATCGGGATGCGCCAGAAGAAATTCCTTGTCTATACCGTAGATAAGAAACTCCGTTTGTCCGTAATTGAATTCAATTCCAAAGAAAACGTCAACGCCGAGCTCGTCGCCCGTTTTTTTGGCGTTCTCATATCCGGACATATACTGCTCCACCATCTCGCTCCACGGAATGTCCTTAGAGATACAGCTGCTTCCGTTGAAGAAATGATCGGTGATAAAAATGCCGTCGTAGCCAAGCTTTTTGTAGTGCTTTACGCAATCCTCCGCATACCAGCGGGCGCATTTGCTTGCTTCCTTCGTATGGCAGTGAGTTTCGTATTTATACATATCAGATATCCTCTGTAACTATTTCCGCTTCAACGTTGGTCCTTCCGTCGCCGCGCACGGTGCGCATGGAGAACACACCGTCGTCGCTCTCGCAGCGGTACACCTTAAGCTCCTCGCCGAACTTTGCTTCCGCCAGATAGGCTATGCTGAAGGTAAGCACTCTTCTGCCGTTCATATTGGGAATAAAATCGCAAAGCATATCCGCATAGCGGGTGTTGTTCATATGCCCGTTCTCATCGCATTCGGAAAGAGCAACGGTATGCTCTCCCGCAAGGGCGAAAAATTCCTGATCGGGCATATGCAGACGGGTGGGTGCGTCAAGCATGGATATTTCGTCTGCGCAGTAGTGAAGCTCAACCGTGCCCTTCTTTACGGGTCTGCCTCTTTCAATATCTATCATAGCAAAGGTGGCAATGCCCTCGGCAAGAAGTCTTTCACCGCTTCTTATCTCAAAGCAACGGATATAGCTGAAGGCGCCGCCCGCATCGGTTGCCCAAGTGCTTGCGGTAAGATCCTCGTATTTGCGCATATCTCCGTAAATGCTGACGGTCATACGGCTGACAACGAAGGCGTAGCCCATTTTGCGAAGCTCGTCCCCGGAAGGGCCGTGCTCCTCGGAGCATAGGTTCACCGCCTCCTGCATCTCCTTGATAACGGCGGAGGGGCGGAGAAGTCCGTTTGGATAGGTATCGTGAAAATTGACCTTGAAATTTCTCGTGTGTTTCATAATTCCTTAAAAAAGTGTCGGGCAGCCGCGGCTGCCCGACATAAAATACTTTTTACGCCTTTCCGGAGGATCCGAGCACGTTGCGGATCTTATGCTGAACCATTTTCTTTACCTCGGTACGGGCAACGGAGAGGTATCCTCTGGGGTCGAATATATCGGGGGTCTCGGAGAATACGCGGCGGATGCCTGCGGTCATTGCAAGACGGATATCGGAGTCGATATTGATCTTGCAAACTGCCATAGAGGCTGCCTTGCGAAGCTGCTCCTCCGGGATGCCCACTGCATCGGGAAGCTTGCCGCCCAGTGCGTTTATCTCATGTACGAACTCCTGGGGAACGGAGGAAGCACCGTGAAGCACGATGGGGAAGCCGGGGAGACGCTTTTCGATCTCTTCAAGGATATCAAAACGGAGCGGAGGGGGAATAAGGATGCCCTGCTCGTTTCTGGTGCACTGCTTGGGGGTGAACTTGTAAGCGCCGTGGGAGGTACCGATGGAGATGGCGAGGGAGTCAACGCCCGTTCTGGTAACGAAGTCCTCAACCTCCTCGGGGCGGGTGTAGGAGGACTGCTCTGCAACAACGTCGTCCTCAACGCCCGCAAGAACGCCAAGCTCGCCCTCTACGACAACGCCGTGAGCGTGAGCGTATTCAACTACCTTCTTGGTAAGTGCGATATTGTCCTCGTATGCGTGGTGGGAACCGTCGATCATAACGGAGGTAAAGCCGCCGTCGATGCAGGCCTTGCAGATCTCAAAGTCTGCGCCGTGGTCAAGGTGGAGAGCAAGGTCAACGCCGCTGTCCTCAACTGCTGCCTTTGCAAGTCCCATAAGGTACGCGTGCTTTGCGTACTTACGTGCGCCTGCGCTTACCTGAAGGATAACGGGGGACTTCTCCTCGGCTGCCGCCTCGGTGATAGCCTGAATGATCTCCATATTGTTTATGTTGAAAGCGCCGACAGCGTAGCCGCCCTTGTACGCCTTCTCAAACATTTCTTTTGTGGAAACAAGTGCCATGTTTATTCTCCTTAACATCCTAAAATTGTTAATAGATATATTTTAGCACCCTATTGACAAGAAATCAATAGAATAAAAGAAAAATAGCGGAAAATGTTATTTTTTTAACAGCGATCAAAGGGTGGTGCCGTGATTTTTCGTTGCCTGTATCGCCCCGTTGCCTGCGGATGCCACCGCTCCCTCGTTCCTTTGTGAATACCTCTGTGTGGCGGATGGCTGTGCCGTAAGCCCGAAGCTGACGTACAGCGCTTCGTCCACTTCTGCCATCATCCTCTCGGAAAGATGCCCCATTTTTTCTTTAAGCCTTTGCTTGTCTATGGTTCTTATCTGCTCCAGAAGAACTACGGAGTCCTTTGCAAGCCCCGCATCCGTTGCGTATATATCAATGTGAGTGGGGAGACGGGTCTTGGTCATACGGCTGGTTATGGCTGCCGCGATCACGGTGGGGCTGTAGCGGTTGCCTACGTCGTTCTGCACGATAAGCACGGGGCGGAGTCCACCCTGCTCCGATCCTACGACGGGACTGAGGTCTGCGTAAAATATATCTCCTCTTTTAATGGTGTTCATTATCTCATCCTTTCATGGCGGTACTATATTTTTCCCGCCATGGGACATGTTTTAACCGCAAAAAACTCACTTTGCGGGAAATATTGAATTGCATAATTCGACATTTCAATAATAGGATATGCGCAAAACCGCCTTATGGTCAAAATCCATTGACAAAGGTGGAAATGTTTGGTATAATCCGATTGAAAATGGAAACGTATGTTTATAATAAGGAAGAGTTATGAAAATTCTTTTTGTTGGCAATTCTTACACTTATTTTAATGATATGCTGCAGCTATTTCTTGACCTTTGCAAGGAGCATGGAAAGACTGTGGAGACAGATTCCGTGACCCGCGGCGGCTACTCCTTTGCCCATTATCTTTCCGACGGAAACGATAAGGCTGCGGAACTGCGCGCAAAGCTTGCAGAGAATAAGTACGACTATATCGTTTTGCAGGAGCAGAGCGTGCGCCCTGCGGCACACACGGAGTCATTCCTTGCTGACGCAGCCCGTATGTGCAAGCTTGTGCGTGAGAACGGTGCCACACCTCTGTTCTATCAGACCTGGGGCAGAAGAGAGGGAAGTGAGGTCCTTGAAAAGAACGGCTGGACTCACGGAGAGATGCACCTTCTTTTAAAGGAAGCTTATCTTCGCGCAGGTGAGGAAAATTCTGCTCGGGTAGTTCTTGCGGGAGATGCGTTCCGCGCGGCTTATGCGGAGGGAACGGAAGTGTATCATCCCGACGGAAGCCATCCGTCCGCCGAGGGAAGCGCCGTTGTTGCCCGCGCTTTTTACGATGCGATATTCGGCTGAAGGGAATATAAAAATTCATCAAAAAAAACAAAAAAATTTTTAAAAAGCGGGAACCTTATGGAAACGTGCCTCGTCTATAGGGCTGTTGCTTTTGAAAAAGACCCGAAGCATAAAGATCAAAAATAAAAAAACAAACATAAAATCAGGAGAAAAGAAAATGAAAAAGATCCTTGCACTTACCCTTACCCTCGTTATGATGCTTTCCTTTGCTGCTTGCGGCAATTCCGACAAGGGAAATGACGAAGTTACCACCGACCCCGCAGTTACCACCGAGCCCGTAACCGACGCTCCCGTCGTTCAGGCAGTTGATCCCCTTGATGCTTTCACCAAGATCTGGGCTGCTATGCCTGAGGACTTCAAGTTCGCAGCAGGCGGCGGAGATTATGAGAACATGGTAATGGACGGCCCCGGAAAGTTTGGTCTTACCGCTGCTGAGGCAGGCGAGAACATCAACGCAATGCTCGGCTTCCCCGCAGACCTCGTTTCCAAGATCGACAGCGCCGCTTCCCTTATGCACATGATGAACGCAAACACCTTCACTGCAGGCGCTTACCACTTCGTTGACGCCGCAGACAAGGACGCTTCCGTTGAGACCATCAAGTCCAACATCCTTGCAAGACAGTGGATGTGCGGCTTCCCCGAGACTCTCATCATCGTTGACCTCGGCGGCAACACTCTTCTTTCCGCTTTCGGTAACGGTCAGGTAGTTGAGGCATTCAAGACCACCACTCTTAGCACCATAGAGGGCGCAAAGCTTGTCCTTGAGTCCCCCATTGGCTAATATAATACTGCGTTAATTTATATCGGCCGATGCGAGTCGGCCGATATATTTGTAAATAAGTCTTTTTGAACGGAGAATCGCCTTGCTGTTTTCAAGTATCACATTTTTATACGTATTTTTGGCGGCTACGCTCGTGCTGTACGCCGTTATGCCGAAAATATATTTAAAGAATATAGTCCTGCTTGCATTCAGCCTTGTGTTCTATTCCTGGGGCGAGCCGAAGCTCGTGGTGCTGATGATAGTTTCCGTTGCCTGCGGATACGTCTTCGGACTTCTTATGGAAAAATACAGGGAGAATATCAAGCTGCGCCGTCTTTTTATGATAATTTCCGTTATCATAAGCGCGTCCTTCCTCGTATATTACAAGTATACGAACTTCTTTATCGATAATTTGAATCTTATTCCCGGGGTGGATATCCCCTTCAAGGAGATAGCTCTTCCCGTTGGTATAAGCTTTTATACCTTCCAGATAATCAGCTATACCGTTGACGTATACCGCGGTACTCCGGCTCAGAGAAATCCCCTTGACCTTGCCTGCTATATTGCAATGTTCCCCCAGCTTATTGCAGGTCCTATCGTAAGATACGTGGACGTTGCGGCACAGCTCAAGGAAAGAAAGCACACCTTTGAAAAGACCGCCTACGGTATCCGCAGATTTGCCGTCGGCTTTGCAAAAAAGGTGCTGATTGCGGATTCCTTCGGTGAGCTGGTTGCTATTTTCCGCGCTTCGGACGATAAATCCGTTCTCTTCGTGTGGATGTACGCCATCGCGTTTATGCTCCAGCTGTACTTCGATTTCTCGGGATACAGCGATATGGCTATCGGTCTTGGCAAGATATTTGCCTTTGACTTTATTGAGAACTTCAATTATCCCTATATCAGCCGCAGTATCACCGAGTTCTGGCGCCGTTGGCATATGTCACTCGGCACCTGGTTCCGCGATTACGTGTATATTCCCCTGGGCGGTAACCGCGTAAGCGCGGGTCGCCACATCTTCAACATTCTCGTGGTTTGGATGTTTACGGGCTTCTGGCACGGTGCGGCGTGGAACTTTATTATCTGGGGACTTTACTTTGCGGTGCTTCTTACCGTGGAGAAATTCTTCCTCGGCAAGTTCCTGAAGAAGAGCAAGGTTCTTGCACACGTATATACGCTGTTCTTCGTGCTTATCAGCTTCGTGCTCTTTAACGCGGCGGATATGAAGACCGCTGTGTCCGATATCGGAAGTCTTTTCGGTGCGGGCGGACTTCCCCTCGTTTCAAAGGAAGCGGTCTACTATCTGCGTAACTTTGCAGTTCTGTTCGTTTGCGGTATCGTTGGCGCAACGCCCATCGTTGCAACCACCGCAAGAAAGCTCTTTGCTACCGACGGAGCAAACGCGGAAGGAAAGAGCCGCACGTGGATAGCGGTCTCTGCTGTGCTTGAGACGCTGTTCGTGGTTGCGATGCTCGTTCTCGTTACCGCTTGGCTTGTGGACGGCTCCTTCAGCTCGTTCCTGTATTTCAGATTTTAAGGAGGTAAAAAATGTCTGTTAAGATCAAAAACCGTATAATAGTCATCACCTCCGCCGTGCTTCTGTTCGCGCTTTCTTTCCTCTTCGTGGTATTGCCCAAGAGCGGATATTCGGACAGCGAGCGCAGACCCCTTGAAAAATTTCCCGAGGTGAGCTTTGATTCCATCGTAAGCGGCAAGTTCATGGGCAAATTCGATACTTACACCGTTGAAAATTTCCCCTTCCGCGACGGTTTCCGCGGTATCAAGGCTTTTGCCTCCAAGTATCTCCTTATGCAGCTTGAGAACAACGATCTGTATATTGATAAGGACGGATATATCGTAAAGATACAGTTCCCCAACGAGGGAAGCGTTGAGAACGCCGTAAATAAGCTTAACGCAGTTTACGACAAGTATCTTAAGGATTCAAACTCCAAGATATACCTTTCCATCGTTCCCGATAAGAACTATTTTGCGGACGATTTCCGACTTAAGCCCGATTACGAGGCAATGGTAAATACCGTAAAGGACGGAATGAGCTATGCGGAATATATTGATCTCTTCTCCGTGCTGGAGATAGACGATTACTATAAGACCGATACCCACTGGAAGCAGGAAGCGCTCGTTCCCGTCGCAGAGAAGCTTGCCGCCGCTATGGGCGTTCAGCTTTCCGGCGATTTTACGGAGCATACGGCTTCCGAGAGCTTCAACGGTGTGTACGTCGGTCAGGCGGCGCTTCCCGTAAAGCCCGATACTATCAAGTATCTTACCTCCGCGGCTATCGACCGCGCAGTGGTCACTCTTTACGATAACAAGACCACGGGCGAGGAGATGCCTATGTACGACGAAACGAAGCTTGACGGCAAGGACGGCTACGAATTCTTCATCGGCGGCGGTAACCTTGGACTTCTGAAGATCACCGATCCCGATGCACAGACCGACCGTAAGCTCGTTATTTTCCGCGATTCCTACGGAAGCGCAATAGCGCCTCTGCTTACGGGGGCATATTCCGAGATAACCGTAATAGACACCCGCAGAGTTAATCCCATGGTGCTTGGTATGTTCGTTGACTTTAACGATGCAGACGTGCTGTTCCTTTACAGCTCTCTCGTCCTCTGCGACAGCTCCGAGATAAAGTAAATAAAAATGCTGTTGACTGCGGTCAACAGCATTTTTTGTGTTTTAAAGCTTTTTGCAAGCTTGCTGGTTTTATAAATTTTACACGGCAATTGACAATTTGCAATTACTTTAATATAATTGTGGTAAGAAAAGTTGCGGAGGATGTTTATGGATACCGTTAAGCGCCCTAATATTTTATGGCTTTGCACCGATCAGCAAAGGCTTGATATGCTTGGCTGTTACGGAAACGAGCTTGTGCGAACACCCAATATTGACCGTCTTGCGGCAAACGGCGTACGCTTTACTCACGCGTACTGTCAGGCGCCCGTTTGTGCGCCCAGCCGCGCGTCCTTCCTTACGGGCAGATACGCCCGCGTTTGCCGCGTCCGCCAGAACGGACAGGACATTCCCGAGGAGGAGACGCTCGTTACCCGTATTCTGCACGATGCGGGATATATGGGCGGTCTTGCGGGAAAGCTTCATCTTTCCGGTTGTGCTCCCGCCGCCTGCAAGGTTCACGAAAGACGCATAAACGACGGCTACGATTATTTTGCCTGGAGCCACGATAACGAGCCGAAATACGATTGGGCTATGAACGGATATACACAATGGCTCCGCACTATGGGTATTGAAAACAAGCGCGAGGCAAGAGCGGATTCACCCTACGTGTTTAACGGTATGCCCGCCGAATACAGTCAGGCAAAATGGTGTGCTGATCGCACCATAGAGTTCATAAAGAGCGCGCGGATAAGCGAGAAGCCCTGGTTCTTCTCCTTTAACTGCTTTGATCCGCATCATCCCTTTGATCCCCCTGCGGATTATCTTGAGCGTTATATCCCGATGCTGGATAAGATCCCGCTTCCCGACTATTACGAGGGTGAGCTTGAAGGCAAAACTCCTCCCCAGCGCAAGGAGCATCGCGGCGCTTACGGCGTTAAGGGTCATTTTCCGTACGACGAGATGACGGAGTACGATCACCGCCTCGTTCGCGCCGCTTCCTACGCCCTTTGCGATCTTGTGGACGAGCAGATCGGACGCGTGCTTGACTATCTTGAGGAAAGCGGACAGCTGGAGGATACGCTCATAATCTTCCAGGCAGATCACGGCGAGAGCCTCGGCGATCACGGAATGTATCTTAAGGGCTGTTATTTCTACGAGGCAAGCGTGCGCGTGCCGCTTATATTCCATTGGAAGGGAAGATTCCAAAGCGGTGTGGTGTCAGACGCTCTCGTGGAGCTTATCGACATAGCTCCCACCCTCCTTGACGTGTGCGGCATTCCCGTGCATCCCGGTATGCAGGGGCGCTCCCTGTTGCCTATGCTTTTGGGGGAAGCGCCTCTTGATAAATTCCGCGATGACGTGTTCTGCGAGTACTTCAAGACCAAGCTGAGCGGCGATCTTATTGCCTACGCAAGTATGCTTTGCGACGGGGATTACAAAATATCCCTCGTTCACGATCTTGCCCCCTCCTTTCCGAGAGATACCCTTGGGGAGCTTTACGATATGAAGAACGATCCCGAAGAGAGGTATAATCGCTATAACGACCCCGAATATGCGGATATAAAAATGAGAATGCTTGAAAAGTATTGCAACCGTCAGGCGCTTATCGTGGATCCCCTTCCGTTAAAATCCATGCCTTGGTAATAACGGGCAAAGGAAAAGCTGAAAAGAAGCGAGGCTTCTTTTCAGCTTTTTTTGTTAATTCCAATCAGGAGAGAGGAATCTCCTTGTAATCCTCCCAGCCTGCAAGGTGGCGGGTGAGCACTGCGGCGTCCGCAATGTTTACGGTTCCGTCAAGGTTAAGATCGGAGATGCCGATGAGATCGTAGTCCTCGTAGCCCTTCCAGCCTGCAAGATGCCTTTCAACCAGAGCAACGTCTCTGATATCAGCCTTTCCGTCCATGCCCGCGTCTCCCTTGGGGAGCACGAGGGAGCTTGTAAAGCCGGTGGGGGTGCAAACGTTGGTGCCGTGGGTCTTGAGGGTGGATACGTTATTCGCGGAATTACCCGATGCAATGGAATTGCTTATCTTGCTGTTGATAAGCACAAGGGTGTAATCTCCCGTGAAATCCGAAGCGGTAATATCCTGTACAGCCATAACTCCTGCGGCGCCGCTTGCAGATGCGGATACCTTTGAGGCTACGGTTGCATTGTTAAGAATGATCGTAACGGAGCCGCTGTAGGACGAGGAAATACCGTATCCGGGGGTGGTTGCCGCGTCCGTATAATTGGGTCTGCATATTCCGTAGATGCCGCCGTAAGCGGTGATACCGTCAAGGATCATCGTTGCGGAGCCCTGATGGTAATTCATACCCGTTGCACAGCTTACGTAGGTTGCGTAATCCTGATAGCTTGAGGAGGTAAGAAGTGCGTTGCCGCCGATTCTTACTGTAAGATCGCCGCTGTAAACGCCCATAGGTGCGGTCTTCTTTGAGGAGCTTGCGGAACGGGTGTTGCCGCCGCGCACGAGATTCCAGGAGCCGCCGTTAACGGTAATGCGGCAATCCTTATCGGAGGATGCAAATTCTGCACTGTCGCCCGTAACCACGTAATGTCCTGCGCAGATCAGCGGATCGTAAACTGCGTTCTTTACTACGCTTGCGCCGCTTGAGTCGGTGGTGGTGTAAGTACCGCGAACGCAGGTAACGCCCTCGCCGAAGGTAAGGTCGTTGTATCCTGCGGCAAAGATATAGGGCATGGACACGTTGCTTACAAAAGTTATATCCTCAAAAGTAACGGAGGGGATGGTCTGCAGCATTGCAGTGCCGTTCAGATGTATCTCGGAGTCTGCGGTAAGTCCCTTAACTGTCAGTGCCTTAAGACGGGGATCGGTGAAGAAATACTCGGTAAGCGTGATGGAGTCCACGACCACTATCGTGCCGCCTCTGTCGGGGAGTCTGCCCATCGCCAGTGAAATGTTATAGGTGGCGTTACCGGCACTTGAACCGTCTCCCGTGCCGTTTGCGGAAACGTAAACGGTGGAGAGCTTGTCGGAAAGCAGGGAAGAACCCGAAAGCGCCTTGCCGTTAAGACCCTTGTAGATCTCCGATGCCATTGCGGCGTATCCCTTATTGTTGGGATGGAGCTTGTCGCTTGCATAATGGTCAAGATCCGCGCGGTCGAACATGGCGGTATAAAGGTCTATAAGCTCGCAGTAGGGATATGCGCTTGCAAGCTTCTTCTGGAGGGGTATGATGTTTGCCACAACGCTTGAGGCTCTGGCGCTCTGATTGAAGCGGGGCATTGCGGTGGTGATATATATCTTTGCTTCGGGGAATTTGGCGTGATAGGTTTCAATCAGGTCCGCCATACCCTCCTCGTACTCCGTTCTGCCGTTATCAAAGGCGGCACGGGAGTAGTTGTTGGTGCCGAGAGCGATAACGATGATATCGGGCTCCGAAGCAAGGGAACGGTTATAAGCACCGGAGAAGCGGTAGGTAAGGTTAGTATCCTGCAGGGAGGCGATAGATCCGCCAAAGCCGCAGTTAACCACCTCTGCACGCACGCCGTTTTCAGCATAAAGCTTTTCAAGCATCGTGGGGTAATTGAAGTTTTCCTTGGGGTAGGTATAACCGCCCGAGGTAACTGCGGTGGAGCAGGTTCCGAAGGTGATGCTGTCACCGATGCAGAGAATTCTCAGCTCGTCATCATCGGTGGCTACTCCGTTTACGGTATCAAAGCCCGTGGCGTATGCTTTTTGCTCTGCCGTAAGACCCGTAACGGAGGCATTACCCTTTGCAACTCCCGCACCGCTGAAGATGGTGTTGCCGGCGAATGTGCCGCCCGTGATATTGAGCGTGGCATTTCCGTGAATGGGAGTTTCTCCCGGGAAGGAGGCAAAGCCTATTTTGCCCGCCTTGGTAAAGTCTCCTCCCGAGATGTTCAATGTCATATCGAGATCGTAGGTAAGCTCAACGCCCTCTCCCCAAAGGCCTGCGGGAATAAGCTGCTTGCGGTTGCTTGCAAGCTCTCCCATTCGGGTAAGGCCGTATACGGGAGTTTCGAAGGTTCCGCCGGTGATATTCAGCGTTACGGATCCCTTCTGGATGTTCATTCCTCCGATAGCGAAGGTTGTTGACGCGATATCGTCGGGCTTTACCGTTCGTGTGAATCTGGCATTGCCGCCGATATTAACGGTAAGATCCTCCCAAAGGGTTCCAACGGAGGATTCCGTGCCTATGCGGTAGTTGCCGCCGATGAATAAGCTCCAGGTGCCGCCGTTTACGTTGACGGTGCGCTTGTGGAGCGCATCCTTGCTTCCTATGTTATATTTATCGGATATTACGTCCTCGTGCACGTTGAATACGGATCTGCCGCCTACGAGGATCGGGTAATCGCCGTTGCCGCTTACGGTACAGATAACGTCCTCCGTGACCGTTGCGTTCGACATGCAAAGACTGATGGATGCGTTCTTTACCTGTGAATCAATGCGCAGCTTATCAAGGGTGAGGGGGCATTTAAGCGACAGGGCAATATTATTGTTCTTGGTGAGGCTGATTCCTTTATGATCAATACCCGCAAAGCTGCTTCGGAAAACGCGTTCGTAGCTGCTTGCGTATCCCAGAGAATTGGTCATCGTAAGGTCGCACAGCACCGTGTGACTGCCGTGGTAGGGAAGGTCGGTAAATGCCTTTGAAATATTTTTTAACGCCTTTTCGGGGCAGGTTCCGTCGTTTGAGTCATCACCGTTTACGTAATCAACGAAGTTTGCGTAATAGGTTTCCTTGAAATTCTTGTAGGTGTAGCTCTTGTGCGCCTTCGTTCTTATTGCAACGCTGTTTCCAAGCACGCCCGTTGCGGTTATTACGGGAGTTGAGGGGAAAGTAACGTTTCCGCTCAGTTCAAGGAGATAGTCGCCCGTTATCATATCCTCGGGCACGTCCTCCTGCTTTGCAAGCAGGTGAGCAAGCTTTGAGCCGCCGTTGTAGACGTAGGGCTTGAAGGTGGCGTTGCTTGCATAGAATTCAAGGTTGCCGTCTATGAACTTTTCATATCCTACGGTTGTATCCGTGGGAACTCCGCCAAGACGCCCCGCAACGAAAACGGAGCATTCAAAGGTTCCTCCCGTGATGATAAGTCTTGCGGTATTACCCTTCTTAAGGGAGCAGTTGCCCGTTACCGACACGGCGTAGTTCTCGGGGGTGGAGAGATCCTTATAGGGAATTACCTTGGCGGTTCCGCCGATCTTAAGGGTGATATCGGCATCGATGACGCCAACGTACGCCTTACTGCGCATTCTCCAGTTGCCCGCACGGATGGAGCGCCAGGTGCCGCCGTATACCTCAAGGGTGTAGTCCTTATGAAGATCCACCGCGTCGTCGGTCTTGGCGTCGGTCAAAAAGTACTTGTACGGGGATGAATTTGCCGCAGAGTCCGAATCGTCGTACTGCATATGTCCGCCAACGATAAAGGTGTATCTCTCGCTTGTCGTGGATGGGGAGGTAGAGACTCTTTCTCCGATAATAAGGGAATTGAAGCGCGCCTCAATAAGACCCGTGGAGGTCATCTGGCGAAGGAAAATATTGTCGATATAATGAGGAGAGTTCAGCGAAACGAATCCGTGGGAAAGGCGGATGCCGGGGTTGATTCCGCGCAAAAGTATGGGGCCGTTTACCTTGGGAACGCACCAATAGTTGGTGTCTGTTTCGTGGGTTGCCGTATAATGGGAGAGAAGGGTGATGGTTCCTCCCGTGTTCTTCAGCTTGTTGTACGCTGCGGTGATGGTTTCAAGGGGTGCCGCCATGGTGCCCGCGTTACCGTCGCTTCCCGCCTGCTCGTGCACGAACACCTCGGGCAGATCCGTTAGTGCGGCAAACTCACCCGTAAGGGTAACGGTGTAGTCTTCGGTGGAGGCGCCGCTCGGCATAGCCTGAGGAGTTGCGGTAGGGCCCGTTACCGAGAGCACGCCGTTTGCATCAAAGCTTGCGCGATCAATGCATATATTGCGATCCACCACGTCGTTGCTTGCGTGGCGGTGATATACGATGAAAAGCTCGTTGCCGTCCGGGGAGGTGGTAAAGCAGTGATGTCCGGGACCGTATACCTTTTCTCCACCCGTGGAGGAGCTTTGCTTAAGAATGGGGTTTCCCGAGTATCTGGTATAGGTGCCGAGAGGGGAAGAGGAGGTGGCGTAGCCGATTGCGTAAGTATGGTCGGCATAGCCGTTACAGCTGTAGGAAAGGTAATATTTGCCGTTATGCTTCAGCATCTCAGGGCCTTCCGCAACGTAAGCGCCTCCCGCCCATTCCCAAGTGCCCGCCTTGGGAGCGATAAGCTCAACGGGAGTGGTTTTGAGGGAAAGGGTGCTCATATCGAACTCCGCACCGTATATGCGGTTGCCCGTTCTTCCGTTTTCCCACTGCTTTGTGATAACGTAGTAGAAGTATACCTTGCCGTCGTCATCAAAGAACAGATGACCGTCGATAGTGCGCATTCCGGGGAACATGGCAGTCTGCGTTCCCGTGAAGGGGCCGAGGGGAGAGCTTGAGGTGGCAAATGCAAGACTCTCGTTTGAGGTATACAGCATATAGAAGGTGCCGTTGTATTCGTATACCTCGGGCGCCCAAAGACCGAAGCTTGCGGTGGGCTGCACGGCTATGTCCTCCTTACGGAGGCAGTAGCCGCCGCTGTGCCAGTTCACAAGATCGTCGCTGTAATATACCACGTAGCCGGTGTTCGGGGCGTTGGTGCAGTACATGTAGTACGTGCCGTCATGCTTCAGCACGTAGGGGTCCGCACCTGCCGCAACGGGGTTAATATAGGTGGATCCCTCGTAGGTAAGCGTGGATTCTGCGGCAGAGGCAACTGAAACATCCGCAGAGAAGGGAGCTATGCACGCAATGGCAAGAAGCATAGCGCAGAGGCAGAGTATTGACAGCGCTTTTTTGAACACTTTCATAACGATCTCCTTATTTGGGAAAGTTTTGCGTTATTCGGGAAGCTTTTGCTGTGTGGACGTAGGTCCGTAAACAACGAGTCTTTCGGTGCCGTCGGGGTCTTTTACAAAGCCGCAGCGGTCAATGCAGGTCTGTCTTGTCTGTATCTCGGTAAGGCTGTTGTGTCTGTGGTAAACGATGAACAGCTCTCCGTTTTCGGCGGTAAAGAAGCTGTGGTGTCCCGTGCCTACCGCCTTGATGGTCTCGTTCTTGGAAAGAATGGGATTGTATTCGCATTTTTCGTAATTACCGAGGGGAGTGGAGGAGGTGGCACAGCCAACGGCGTAGCCCTGGGATTCAAAGTGGTTTGCGGAGTAGGTCAGATAATAAACTCCGTTTCTTTTCAGCATAAAGGGGCCTTCGGCTATGCTGCCCATTATCGTTTCCCAGCCTGCTTCTGCGGAGATAAGACGCTTTTCGTTCGTCACTCTGCAGGTCTTGAGATCGAATTTTGCTCCGTAAATGTGATTGCCGCCTCCGAATTTAACGTAGTACAGATACATCTGACCGTCGTCGTCTATAAAGAGGTGGGGATCTATTGCCTTGGTGTTCTTGAAAAGAACGTCGCTTGAATACTTTGTAAAGGGACCGAGAGGGGAATCGGAGATCGCAACGCCGATATTCTCGTTCGTAACGTAGAACATATAGAAATGTCCGTCTATGTAATATACCTCGGGCGCCCAGAAGTTTCTGTCTCCAACGGGGCTGTTCGCTTCGCCTTTCTTCAGGCAGTAGCCCTTTTCCGTCCATTTGGAGAGATTGTCGGACTCGTATACCTTAAAGCCTGTGGAGCCTGCGTTGGTTGAGTAAAGATAATACTTGCCCTCCCAGGGAAGGATGAAGGGGTCGGCGCCGGGGGCAACGGGATTAACGTAGGTCTTTCCTTCATCAGTGGCGTAAGTGTAATCGGAAAGTGAGAGGGAAAGGAATTGCAGAGATCCGCTTCCGCAGTCAAGCATAAGGCCCTTGCCGGATGAGGAAGAAACGGTGATCTCCGCAAGAGGAATAGCCGTATCGGAAATATCGTTAATAAAGAATCTTGCAATAGAGTTGCGGAAGGCGATGCGTACGGTTATCTCGGCATCGTTCTCCATAGGGCAGTAAAGGGATTTAACGATGGAAACGCCGTCCTTGGTATAATTGGAGATGCGCACGTTGTTTGTGCGTTTATCAAAGCCGATGAAGATTCTGCGCTCATCGTTTTTGTATTTAAAGGAAATGCCGCCGGAGGTAGAGCCCGTTAGCTTCACCTTTATATCAAGGCAACCCTCA
Organism: Oscillospiraceae bacterium; assembly: GCA_015064505.1. Taxonomy (GTDB): domain Bacteria; phylum Bacillota; class Clostridia; order Oscillospirales; family CAG-272; genus RUG12395. Next base: position 36,791 of record SVSB01000003.1, on the reverse strand, counting down.
AGGCTTCCTATATCCTCGCAGAGCGCGTTGTTGGTGCTTGCGGATCGATCGCCGCTTAAGATGCCGTTTTCAATCTTTGCGCCACCCGCAAGAGTAAAGCGCAGATCTCCGAATGCTACCTTGCCGTCGGCGGGCTCGGTTATTGCGGTCTCCGTCGTTACCGCGCTGTCGGTGGTTTCGGCAGGCGGATCTTTTTCGCCGCAGGACGTGATAACGGCGCTTGCCGCAAGCAAGGCAAGCAGTGCGGCTGTGGTTCTGTAAAATATTTTCATTGCGACCTCCTGTATCAAAGGGGAAGAGGTTGAGGCGTTGAGGTAGGTCCATGAACCACGAGAACGTCACATCCGTTTTCCTGTTTTACGAATTCGCATCTGTCCATACATACCATACGGGGGTGTATCTCCGTTTGACTTTGGTGACGGTGATATACTATAAACATCTCGCCGCCCGCAGATGTCATCAGCGTGTGGTGACCGGTACCGAAGATACCTTCCTCCGGCTTTTTGAAGAGAATGGGGTTATTTTCGTATCTCTTGAAGGGACCCAGAGGGGAATCGGATACCGCGTATCCAACGCCGTAGTCCTGGCATCTGTAGTGATTGCAGGAGAAGGTAAGATAATATACGCCGTTGTGCTTGAGGGTGCAAGGCCCCTCGGAAACGAGGCAGTCCTTATCCTCCCATGTGTTTCTCTCAGCGGAAATCAGATGCACGGGTTCTCCCACCTTAAGGGTTTTGAGATCGAATTCCGCTCCGTAAATGTGGTTTCCGTGCTCTACCTTGACGTAGTAGAGGTACATCTTGCCGTCGTCGTCAATAAAGAGATTGGCGTCTATTGCCTTATGATCGGGGAAGAGAAATCCTTCGGAATACTTCTTGAAGGGTCCGAGAGGCGAATCCGCTACGGCAACGCCGATATTCTCGCGCACCGTGTAGAAAAGATAGAATCTTCCGTCTATAAGATATACCTCGGGCGCCCAGAAGCCGCCGCCGTCCCTTGCGGGCATATATACGTCTTCCTTTCTGAGGCAAAGGCCCTTGTCCTCCCAATTTGCAAGATCCGTGGATTCGTAAACTATGTAACCGTCGTTTACGGCGTTAGTGGAATAAAGGTAGTATTTTCCGTCGTGCTGAAGAATATAAGGATCGGCGCCAACGGCAAGAGGATTGGTGTAAGTGTTTTTTGCGTTCATTTTTTCTCCCTGTCAGAATAGAGTGATATATACATAAATATCCATTATTATATTACCAATTATTTTAAAGGCTGTCAATAAAAACGCCGTATTTGCACTCTGTTTTTTTGTCTCGAACAGTGCCTCTTGAAAATGTTTGGAAATTTTCTTGTCTTTTTTGGAGGGCGATTTGCACAAAACGGCATTGACCAAAATGGGTTTATGTGGTAAAATTATAGAGTCAAATTGAGGTAATGCTCATTCAGTTATTGACACGTAAGTGCGTTATGTGTTAATATATACTAAACAAAGTCGGAAGACTTAAAAATTCAGAGAGGAAACCAATATGAAGAAGACAAGAATCTTTAGCTTCGTTCTTGCTGTTCTCATGGCTCTTTCCACCTTCGTTATCGGCGTTGCCGCTGCTGACGGAATCGCAAAGAGCGACAACGTTGTTTTCGTTGCTAACTCCGGTAGCGACGATGCGGCAGGAACAGTAGACGCTCCCGTTGCTACACTTGCAAAGGCAGTTGAAAAGCTCGCTGCTACCGGCGGTGTTGCAGTTATTATGGGTCAGGTAACCATCGAGGGTTACAAGGATGAGACCGGTATGATCGCCGGTAACTCCGTAATGCCCGCTCACACCGGCCTTATCACCGTTACTTCTTACTACGACGGCGTTGACTACCGTGCAAAGATGAACGGCTCCGATGCTACCGGCGCCCGCATCATCCTTAACAACAGCACTGCCGTTTCCTTCAACCTCCAGGGCGACTACCTCTTCGACTACGTGGACATCTGCATTCCCGCAGCCGCAAAGAAGCAGCCCATCATCGCTTGTAACTACAACGACGTTACCTTCGGCGAGAATATCAAGATGGTATTTGAGGATGCAGCCGGTCTTCCTTGGTACGAGGGCGACTTCGCTTGCTCCGAGTATCCTACCGTTGACCCCCGTCTCTATCCCCCGATCGTTCTTGCAGGTAAGAACATAGAGGACGCTACCGGCGTTGGCACCGTAGCAGAGCCCATCACCGTTACCGAGCCCTGCACCATCACCGTTAAGAGCGGTACCTGGCAGTCCTTCCGTATCGGCGACCGCGACGTTCCCTTCCGTAACACCATCGATACCACCGTTAACCTCAACATTGAGGGCGGTACCTTTACTCAGTGGACCGGTAAGTATGACAATTCCAATACCAACCTCTGCGTAATGGCTCACTATCAGGTTTGCACCACCGAGAACTTCGTTGGTAACGTAAACATCACCGGCGGTATTTTCCACGGTGAGATCGGCGGCTTCGGTACTTACGGCCCCGCTTCCTACGGCGATGCTCTTGAAGAGGGCGTTATCAACATCAACATCAACGGCGGTACTTTCAAGCGCGATTACGGCGGACAGGGCCCCATCATTCAGCCTTCCCAGTATCTCCCCTTTGGTTACGCTAACCTTATGTTCGGCGAGAAGCACGCTGTAAACGTCAACATCGATACCTCCAAGATCACCGTTGACTCTGCAGTTCCTTTCATTCAGATCATCGGCCGCGACGAGCTCGTTAACGTAAACGTTAACCTCGACGCTAAGAACGATCTCGTATACGTTGAGGAGACCATTCCTCTCTGGTGCATCACCTATGCAGGCGTTCCCGCAGGTGAGAAGCCCGCAGAGACCGAGCCCCCCGTAACCACTGAGGCTCCCGCAACCGAGCCCCCCGCAACCGAGCCCGTAACCGACGCTCCCAAGACCGAGCCCGTTACCGAGCCCACCACCAAGGCTCCCGAGACCAACGCTCCCGCAACTCAGGCTCCCAGCACTCCCGCACCCGTAGATGACGGCGGCTCCGCCCTTCCCGTTATCATTGCCATCGTTGCGGCAGTTGTTGTGATCGCAGTTGTGGTTGTGATCATCATCAAGAAGAAAAAGGCATAATTGTCCTTGATCTTTAACTGAACTTAATAAGCGGACCGCTTCGGAAGGAGCGGTCCGCTTTTGTTTAAAAACTATGCGGAAAAATACAAACGAGTCGGAAAATCGGTTGCGTAACGTTATTTTCTCGTGCTACAATAAGGCAAAATAAGGTCGTTAAGACCGATTTAAAGAGGTACAAATATGAAAAAGCTCAACGTATTTTCTTTTGTTCTCGCACTGGTTTTGGCTCTTTCCACTCTTGTTATCGGCGTTTCCGCCGCTGACGGAATTGCAAAGAGCGATAACGTTGTTTTCGTTGCCAATGCAGGTAACGATTCCAATGCGGGAACCGCAGACGCCCCCGTTGCAACTCTTCAGAAGGCAGTTGAAAAGCTTGCCGCAAACGGCGGTGTTATCGTTGTTATGGGTCAGGTTACCATTGAGCCCACCACCAACGTAATGCCCACTCACAGCGGCGTTATCACCGTTACTTCCTTCTACGACGGCGTTGACTACCGCGCACAGCGTTACGGCTCCGATGCTACCTGTGCACGCCTTATCTTCAATCAGGGAAGTGCAAACGCATTTGCTTTCCAGGGCGACTACGTATTTGATTACATTGATTTCTGCGTTCCCTCCGCTGCAAAGAAGAGCCCTGCTATTGCAGGCTATTGGAACAACGCAACCTTCGGTGCCAACATTAAGACCGTATACGAGGGAATTGACGGAGTTGAATGGTTTGACAGAAGCTTCAACGACTACGTTGACACTAATAAGCGCAACTACGCTCCTTATTATATCGCAGGACAGAACTCCTCCAATATCGGTATTGAGGGTGATTACGTTATTACCGACGACGTGGTTCTCAACTTCGCAGGCGGCGACTGGATGTCCGTTCGTATCGGTGACCGTGATATAGTTATGCGCAACACCGTTGATTGCAACGTAACCCTTAATATCAGCGGCGGTAGCTACGCATACTGGACCGGCAACTACAATAACGGCAGTGCAACCAACTTAAGCGTTATGGGTACTTACCAGATCAGCACAGGCGAAAAGTTCGTTGGTAACATCAATATTACCGGCGGTGACTTCTACGGCGAGATCTCTGCTTTCGGTAACGTAGGAACCGCAGGCAAGCCCAACGGCGATTGCACCCAGAACGGCGTTATCAACGTTAACGTTCTCGGCGGTACGTTCTACCGTGACCGTGATGCAAAGGGTCCCCAGCTGGTTGCTTCTCAGTTTGCTCCCGGCAGCTTTGCTAACCTTACCTACGGCGCAAAATCCGCAGTAAACTTCAATATCGACGCTTCCAAGATCACCCTTGAGGGCGCCGTTCCCGTTCTTACCGTTCTCGGCAAGGATGGCGTTAACACCTTCGTTAACGTAACGGAAAAGTCCGATAAGGTAGTTATCGACGCTTCCGTTGCAGAGGCTAACGTAAAGTACGGACCTCTCGCAGGCGAGACCCCCGTTACCACGGAGCCTGTAGTTACTACAGAGGCAGTAGTTACCACAGAGGCTGTTGTGACTACCGCCGCAGTAGTTGACACCACTGCTGCAACCGTTGATACTACCGCGGCAGTAGTTGATACCACCGCGGCAACGGGTGAGGTTACTCCTCCCACCGGTGACGGAAGCCTTCTTGCCGTGTTTGCGGCAGCGGCAGCCGTTTGCCTTGGTGCAGTAGTAGTAATCAAGAGAAAAGAAAACTAAGCTTATCTTAAAGGGCGGTACCTGCGGGTACCGCCTTTTTTTGTGGTTTTCTTTAAATGCCTTGATTTGTTGCGTGATCTGTGATAATATTAAACTATACTGTGAATGGATCGGAGTGAAGATATGAAAAGGTTTTTTGCTGTATTTTTAATCGTAATACTCTGCTCCTGCTCTTCCGGTGGAGGGCCCATTCCCGTTACTACCGATCCGCTTCCCGATATGGGGGATATTGCGGATTCCGTAAGCGAGCCTGCGGTTACAACGGGAATCAGTACGGAAGCTCCTGTTACGGAACCACCCGTTACAGAGCCGCCCGCCCCCGTGCTTCCAAAGCTTTCCTTCTTTCTTGACGATCTAAGCGATACCTTTGCTGTGATCGATAGCTATAAAGGCACTTGCGTGCAGGGAAGAGACGTTGGTTGCTTCGGGATCATCCCCGCCGTTGACGGAGTCAGCGAAAAGAGCTATAAATCCTTCTGGGGCAAGGGATGGGAAGATTATCCCGAGCTTGAGGGCATGAAGCTTGGATATTTGCTTGAATTTTACCTGACGGGCGGAGAAAAGGTAACCGTTGACATCCTGTGTCCCGAGGATACGGAAGCCGCATATAACAAGTATCTTGAGGTCTATATTTACGACGACGTGAATCAGATAGACGGCCAGTGGTATTCCCATCTGCTCCAATGGCAGATGAAGGACGAAACGATAATTACCTCCGTTAAGCTTACGGGGGGCGCTGAGGCTTACAAGGTGGACAGCATAGTGCTTACTGCTTATTTGTACGATAGCGAGGGGCAGCACTATTCCGTTACCGAGCTTCCCATAAAAATTATAAAATAATAAAGGAGAAACGATGAAAGGACTGATCAAAAGACTTGGAGCGGGGGCGCTGATTGTGCTAACGCTTTGCTCCTGCTCGGCAAATCCCCCTGCAGATACCACCGCGCAGACGGATCCCTCGGAAGAGACCACCGCGGCAGACACAACGGAGGAGGTAATTCCATTGACGACCATCGATAACGGTATGATGTTCAATAATTCTTATTATACCAATAATCTTACAGATGGCACTGCAGACCCCTTTATTCTTAAGCACGGAGATACCTATTATCTCTATTGTACAGGCGGCTCCCAGTACAAGGTTCGCACCTCTAAGGACCTTGTCCATTGGACGGTTCAAAACACCCCCATTCTTAAGCTTTCCGATACCGGATGGGCAAAGGAAAAGGGATGGGCGCCCGAAATGTACGAGTATAACGGTAAGTTCTACTTTATCTTTTCCGCAAAGGGAGAAAAGTATCATTCCATTGATATCGCCGTATGCGATACTCCCAACGGCGTTTTCAAGACCCTTAACTACGGCAAGCCCTTCTTTTCTCCCGACTTCAGCGTTATAGACGCAAGCCTCTTCTTTGATGACGACGGAAGGATATATTTCTATTATTCCAAGGATTGCTCCACCAATATCGTTAACGGCAAAAAGACAAGCCAGACCTGGGGCGTTGAGGTGAAGCCCGACTTCAGCGGCATTATCGGTGAGCCCATACTTATCTCCACTCCCGAATACGATTGGGAGCTCAAAAGCGGTAACACCCTTTGGAACGAGGGTCCCGTTGTTTTCAAGCAGAACGGTACCTATTATCTGCTTTACAGCGCAAACTACTACGTTTCCCAGTATTATTCCGTTGGCTACGCAACCTCCGATACTCCCCTCAGATTCTTTGATAAGACCAAGGATTCCCGTATACTTTCCGGTAACGGCGATACGGTAACGGGTCCCGGTCACTGTAACATACTCCGTTCTCCCGACGGCACGGAGATCTACGTGGTGTACCACGTTCACACCGTTCCTCCGAACACGGATAAGGGACGCAGCCTTGCGATCGACAGACTCGTCGTGCGTGAGGACGGTACTCTTGCCGTTGACGGACCAAGCGAAGTAAAGCGTCCTCTGCCTTCCGGTGCAAACGGATATTTCCATCTTAACAGCGGCTTTACCTACGTCGGAAGCGGAGAAAAGGCGGAGTTTGCCTCCAAGAGCGATATAAAATACCTCTTTGACGGCATTGCAAATTCCCGTCTTACGGATATCTACTCTCTTGACGAGGGCGGATACGTGGAGATCAAGACCGATAAGCCCGAGAATATAGTTTCCGTGTGGGTATATCCTTCCTCGTATGAGGGATACCGTCCCGATTCCGTTGACGTTATCATCAACGGTCAGTACGTTATTGAGGGGCTCAAGTTCCGCGGAGACGCCGGTAACCCCGTTGTGGCAAATCTCCGTTATCTGCCTGAGGGCACTCTCGTGGAGAGCATCAAGATCGTTGCGCATCTTGCTGACGGCAACGATTACGCCGCTTTTTCCGAGATCATTATGGTAACAAAGTAAAAAAATCGGCTGTGCAAGCTTGCACAGCCGATTTTTGGTTATTAACCGATTTTATCGAATACTCTTACGAAGTCAACTATGAACGCATCGTCCACAAATTCGCCCTTTACTGCGAACTTTGCCTGTGTCAGATTCTCGCCCTTTTCCTTCATCTGGCGGATGCGTCTGTAGCCGCGCACCTCGGTGGTAAGAAGCAGAAACTGCGGAACGTGGGAAACGTGACCGTTACAGCGGGATACCTCCTTGCCGTCGCAATAGAATACGTAACCGTCGGGCTCCCAGTCCATACCGAAATAATGCCAGCCGTCCTCCGTTTCTTCAAGCTCGTATTTTACTCTGCCTTCCTGCCTGCACTGGGAGCCGTAACCGCCCATAATATTGCCCGTGGTAGCTTTGCCTGCGTGGAAGCACTCCATTATGTCGGATTCAACTCCGCACCACTCGGGCTCAAAACGGGTACCGATGGAAGGGGACTGGGTCCAGAATGCGCTCCACATCTGCTCGGGATACTTCTGGAATTTGCATCTGCACTCGTAATATCCGTAGCGGTGAACGAATTTGGGAGCCTCAAGATTTGCAAGAGGCCAGAAAGCATCGTTGCCGCTTGGGGGTCTGGAGTTATCTGATTTAGGTATATCGAAGGAGTTGGTTCCCGTCTGAAGCTGAGGAGAAACGTAGAATCCGTCGCGCTCCGTTCTGTGCAGCTCCACGTGGCTGTTACCGTCAAGAATTACGCCTTGATCGGTATACGCCTCAAAGGGTCTGCCCCAGAAGTTTGCTCTGTAATCCCACTTCGTTGTGTCAAGCTCCGTTCCGTCGAATTCATCCGCCCACACAAGCTCCCATTCTCCCTCGGGAAGATAAGACGGTTCGTGGTCCTTTACTTCAAATTTTTTCATTTTTAGCTCCTTTCCATTGACAAGCTTGTGTTTTCATTATATAATATATCTTGCTTGATAAATACAGAAAAACTAATAAGTTTGTTAGAAATATTGTTATTTTTGAGGCAGTATGGAAAATTTGGTATTACCACAGGTCATTTCGGCGGGGATATTTAACGCACAGCTTGCCGTAAAGAACCGTTCCGTTACAAAAAACAGAAAGACCACGATGTTTGAGATCGAGATCCCCACTGAATGCGGAGGCACGTCATATATTGACGACGGGGAGCACAGGATAGACGATAGCTGCGTTATCTGCGCAAAGCCGGGGCAAATGCGCCACACGAGACTTCCGTTCAAGTGTTATTATATTCATCTTATAATCAAAGAGGGTAAGCTTTACGATACGCTTATGAAGCTCCCCGATTTTATTGAATTATCGGATAACAAGCGTGTCCGTGATATATTTATCGGTATGTGCGAGTATTACAGTCTTGAAACCGCTGACGGTGAGTTGATGCTTCAAAGCCTTATCCTTGAGCTGATCTATCTGATCTCAAAGAATGCGGAGGTCTGCGGCAGAAGACACAGAGAAAAGAACAGCAACCGAAGAGTAATAGAGCAGACGATAGATTATATAAGAAGCAATCTCTCGTCGGATCTTACCCTTGAGAAGCTTGCAAATAATGCAAAATTCACCCCCGCGTATTTCCATAAGCTTTTCAAAGCTTCAACGGGAAAGACTTTGCGGGATTACATCGAGTATCAAAGGATCAAAAGATCGACGGAGCTGCTTGTTTCCACGGATATGACCGTTACGGATATCGCGTACGAGTGCGGTTTTTCTTCCCAATCATATTTCAGCTACGCCTTCAAGCGCTGTATGGGCGTATCCCCGAGAGAATACGCAAGAACCGCCGTAGAAAAATACGAGCAAGGGAATTGAGCTTAAAGTGTCTTAAGGAAAAGGGTGACTCAAATGCCGTTTGGCATTGGGGTCGCCCTTTTTCGTTTTTGCCAATGGGACGATGACGGTACTCTTTTGAAAAAACGGTGCGAAGGTCGAAAAGATAATATTTCTAAAAAACGCGGCAATAATCTTATATTATTGAACGGTTATTTAAATATATAATGTAATGGGTGCGTACGATCATAAATAAAAGGATTTTTGCAAGAGCGTACGGGTGCCGAATATTTGTAAATGAAAAGAGAAGTAAAATGAAGGTAACGGACGTAAAAACCTTTGTGGTGGATTGCTTTCGCACCAACTGGGTCTTCGTGAAGGTCTACACCGACGAGGGGATCACGGGCGTGGGCGAAGGCACTCTCGAATATAAGGAAAAGGCGCTTGCGGGCGCCGTGGAGCATATCAAAAGTTATCTTGTGGGCAAGGATCCAAGGCAGATAGAAAAGCATTATCACGATATCTACCGCGATGCGTATTGGCGCGGCGGTGCCGTGCTTATGTCCGCACTGTCCGCCGTTGAGATGGCACTTTGGGATATTCTCGGAAAATCCCTCGGAGTGCCCGTTTATCAGCTGCTGGGCGGTAAGGTGAACGAGGATTGCCGCATTTACGTAAACGGCTGGTTTGCAGGTGCAAGGGAGCCCGAGGAATTTGCTGCTAAAGCAAAGGAGGCGGTGAAGCGAGGCGTTACCGCAATGAAATGGGATCCCTTCGGAAAAAGCTATCTGCAGATCTCTAACGCAGATCTTGATAAGGCTCTGCGTTGTATCGGAGCGGTGCGTGAGGCGGTGGGCGATAAGGTGGATCTGCTTATTGAGGCGCACGGTCGCTTTGACGTTCCCACGGGCATCAAGATAGCCAAAGAGGTGGAGCAGTTCAAGCCTATGTTCCTTGAGGAGCCGGTGCCTCCAAACAATCTTGAGGCTCTTGAAGCCGTGCGTGCAAAATCTCCGGTTGCCATAGCTGCAGGGGAAAGACTTTACACCCGCTTTGATTATAACGAGCTTTTCCGCCGACGTGCCTGCGATTATATTCAACCCGATATCTCTCACGCGGGAGGAATTATGGAGCTGAAAAAAGTCGCGGCTATAGCGGAGGCAAATTACGTACCCTTTGCGCCCCATAATCCTTCGGGGCCCGTTGCCAACGCGGCAACTTTGGAGCTTGCCGCTTGCTGTCCCAATTTCTGCATTCTGGAAATTATGTACAGCGACGTGGAATGGCGAAAAGACGTTACGAACGAAGCGCTCGTTTACGAAAACGGCAGAATTAAGATCGGCGATAAGCCGGGTCTTGGTATTGAGATAAACGAGGAGGCGTGTCTTGAGCATCCATATATGGAACGCAATCTTCGCCATTATACGGGCGCGCTGACGGATATCCGCCCGGCAAAGACCGAATTCTATTTTTAACGAGGACGAAATGAGAAAAGCGGCTTTAATCACCGGTGCTTGCATCAACACCGGAGTCGATATTGTGGAAAAGTTTGCGGAAGAAGGATATAACGTAATATTTACGGGCAGAAAGTCCGATCAGGTTGCCGTCAAGGAGCAGGAATACAAAAGCGCATTCCCGGGCGTTACGGTGGTGGGATATGCTCTTGGTTCAATCTGCGAGGACGGTACTGTTGACGAGACCTCCGTGATAAAAATGTTCGAGGATATTGATAAAAAGGGCCTGTTCGTTGAAACCCTCGTGCTGAACGCGGCGGATCAGGGGCTCGGCATCAAGCTCTTTGAAAATCCGCTTTCAGATTTTATCAGGGTTTTGAACACAAACGTTGTCTGGAATTACTGCCTTTGCGAGCACGCGGGCAGACGTATGAGGAATAACGGCGGCGGAAACATAGTTTTCGTAAACTCCAATACTGCGTACAGAGCTATTCCCGACAGGGTGGCTTATTCTGCTTCAAAGGGCGGACAGCTTGGTATGATGCGCGCAATGGCGCTTGATCTGGGCAAGTATAACATCAGAGTAAACGCGGTTCTTCCCGGTATGATAAGAACCGACCGTTGGGAGAAAAATCCCGATTTTTACAAAAACGTTCCCTCCAGGTATACTCCTCTCGGCGACGTTGCCACGGGCAGGGACGTTGCGGACGCAGTATGGTATTTTGCGGCGCATGCCCGCAATACCACGGGCGCAGAACTTGTGGTTGACGGGGGCAACTCCGCTCAGCTTTATCCAATAGTACCAAAAACCGATAAATAAGCGCCTTCGAAAGGTCTTTAAAATCAAAAAATCGGTCTCAAACGCTCAAAGGCATTTGGGACCGTTTTTTTAATATTCGTACTCTTCGCTTTTTAAATGCGCCCAGCATTTTTCGATCTGATGGTGTGGGTGATAGCTCTTTTTTGCCTTGCGCAGACCCTCAAGTCCCATATCCTCCTCGCGATCCAGATACAGGAGCGAGGGGTATTTATCACGCAGGTATCGTGCAAACTCGCAATTTACTGCGGCGTAAGCCCCGTTATAAGCGGAAAGCGCCTTCTCAAATTGCACGTCAAAGGTATTTTCGGAAAGAAAGCTTCCAAGGGTGAACGCCATAACCTCCCCATCAAGGGTAAGGGCAATGCCGTCCATCTCAAGCGCGTGCATATGCCTGAGTGCCCGCATAAGAGCGACTCTCTCCATCTCCAGATCCGCGTTGGGGTCGGCCTCCAATCGCTCCTTGTACCATTTTTCCGCCGCGAGCTTGATCTTTTCTGCGTTGCCTTCCGTTATGGGTTCAACGGCAAAGCCCTCGTAGATCTCCGCAAAGCGGTTGTAATGGTTGCGCTTGGAGTGGTATTTTTTGCCCGCAAGGTCCGCAAGATCGTCGATCGCGTACACGTAGTCAAAGGAGCCCTCATCGCAATGAAAGGAAAATTTGCCGGGGTACAGCGCTTCAAGCAGCTCTTTTCTTTTTGCGGTCATTCCGGTTATGCGGCAGGTAATGCCTCTTGCCTCCGCGTCGTCGATTATCGCGTCAATGGCGGCTTTGGTATCGCCGTTACCAACGGGGAAGGGATATACGCTTTTTCTGTTGAATTGAGAGAAAAGCAATGCACATCCGCAGTGGAAGGCAATGCTCTGCCTTCCCCACAGATAAAGATTTGCAAAGGAGAACTCGCATCCCACCTCGCCGCATTCTGAAAGCAGCTTGTCGTACTCTTCCTTGTGCTCAATGGAAACGGGTGCGAAATCCAATGTCTTTTTAGTACTGATATTCGTCATAAGATCCTCTTATTCGGTTCGGAGAGCCACCACGGGATCCTTCTTTGCGGCACTGCGGGAGGGAATTATACCGCTTATGAGCGTAAGAAGCACGCTGATGGCAACGAGTATTGCGGCCACAGGGATGGGAAGCTGTGCGCTTAAGTTATTTATTCCCGTAAGGTGGTGCAGTATCAGATTTATGGGTATGCACAGCAGATAGGTGGTAAGCACGCCGATAAGACCCGAAGTAAAGCCTATTATTACCGTTTCCGCGTTGAACATACCGGAAACGTTCTTCTTGGACGCTCCGATGGCGCGGAGGATTCCTATCTCCTTGGTTCTTTCCTGAACGGAGATAAGGGTAACAACGCCTATCATAATAGACGATACGATAAGGGAGACCGCCACAAAGGCAATAAGCACGTAGGTAATTGCGTTTATAATGGTGGTAACGGAGGACATCATAAGTCCCACGTAGTCGGTGTAGCTTATTTTTTGGGTTTCCTCAACGCCGTCGTTATAATCGGCAATGGCGGCTTCAATATCGTCCTTTTGCTCAAAGGTGGATGCAAAGAGGTTTACGGAGGAAGGAACGTTGACGTCAACGTAACCCAGCTTGCGCACGTTTACTTCGTATGACGAGGGAGAGAACTCCAGTACCGCGTCGTAATATTCTGCGCACTGCTCAACGGTATAGGTGGGAATTGCCATATCAAGAGCCATTGCAAGCTGTACCGTGGGCATTGCGCTGAGCTGTGCCTGTGCGGCGGCGGCGAATTGCGCCTTTACCTGCTCTGCAATGATCTGCTCAAAGAGCTCTGTGAGATCCTCGTCAGTCATTTCGGTAACGTATTCGCTAAGCTCGCTCTCGCTCATTCCCGTTTGCTCCGTAAGACCCATCAGCAGAGCACTTTCCATATCCTTGCGGGTCATGCTTTGCATAGCACCGCTAACTGCTCCGTCAAGCTGTTCTTTGGAGGGGATGGACATAATGCTGATATACGCATCCGCTTTTTCCTGCTCGGAAAGGGTAGACACGTAGTTTTTGAAGTCGTCTGCCTTCTTTTCTGCGGAAAGAGCGCTGTTATCGCGGAAGGGAAGACCCGTAAAGATATCCGTGCCTTTGTCCTTGAGCTGTGAAAGCACGGCGGGTGCGTCGGACGTTTTTTCGATGATATACTCGGTAAGTGCCTTGGTGTAACCGATGGAGCCGGTAAGCATGGAGGATACCGCGTCCTCGTTCGGTCGGATTATACCGACCACCTTCAGCTTAAGCCCGTTATCGTAAAGATAACGAAGTCCCGCTTCCGTTGCCCGCAGATCGGAATAGGTACCCGTCTTTTCGTCGTATTTGTAGCAATCAGCGCCGATTACCGTGCAGAATTCCATTGCACAGATCTCTTCATAGCTCCAATGCTTTTGCACGTTTTTAAGCTCCGTGCGGTTCATTGCCGCTTCAACGATCTCGTCGATCTCCGCCTCGGATTTAAGACCGAGGGCGTAAAGGGTCATATCGTCAAGCTCGTTGTTTTCGTCAAGCACAAGAACGATCTCGTCGTAGCCGTTTGGCCAGGAGCCGTATACAAGCTCGTACTGCTTTTCAAGCACGGGGTTTATAAGGCTTCCGTCCGTACCCGTAAGCATCTCCTGCCACATAATAAAGCTGGTTCCGCCTCCGCCCATCATTGACGACATGGGGGATGCGGAGACGGCAGTCATATCCGCCATACCCATACTGCTGAAGGATTTTGCAAGTATCTTGCGGATAAGCTCCTGGGAGTCGGAGAGGATTATATCCCCATCGGGGCTTTCGGTATAAACGATAAGATCTGTATTATAAGTGTACTGAACGCCGCTTACGGCTTCCTTCAGCTTTGCATCTTCTTCGCTTTCGGATTTCAGCTTGTTTTCAAGATAAGCCTTGAAGGCGCCAAGATCGTTTTCCTTGGTCTCCATACTGGTCATGGCGTTTACAAGGTCGTAAAGAGCGGTCTTTTGATAGACCGCATCCTTCTCGTGATCGCCGGAAGCCGTTGCGGCCTTCATAAAAGACTCCATAAGGGAACCGAGATCCGTGTGCTGTGCCTCAAGGGTGAGGGGATAGGATGAAAGGGTATCCTCCTGCACCGTGTTGATATAGGTGGTCATACCCTGGGAAACGGCATAGATAAGCGCAATACCGATGATGCCTATGCTTCCCGCAAAGGAGGTAAGGGCGGTGCGTCCCTTCTTGGTGAACAGATTGTTGAGGGAAAGACCGAAGGAGGTAAAGAAGGAAAGGGAAGGCTTCTTTTCCTTTTTCTTATTTGCGGTCTCTTCGGCTTTTTCGCTCTTTTTCAGTTCTTCATCTGTAATTGGAGCGCTGTCGCTTTTTATCTCACCGTCAAGCATTCTAACGATGCGGGTGGAGTATTTTTCCGCAAGCTCGGGGTTATGAGTTACCATAACAACGAGGCGATCTGCTGATATCTCCTTCAGTATCTCCATTACCTGCACGCTGGTCTCGCTGTCAAGAGCGCCCGTGGGCTCATCCGCAAGAATAATATCGGGATCGTTTACGATGGCTCTTGCAATGGCAACGCGCTGCATCTGACCGCCGGACATTTCACCGGGGCGTTTCTTTAGCTGATCGCCAAGTCCCACTTTTTCAAGGGCGGCAACTGCGCGCTTCTTTCTTTCCGCCTTGGAAACGCCGGAGAGGGAAAGCGCAAGCTCCACGTTTTGCAGTACGGATTGATGGGGAATAAGATTGTAGCTCTGGAATACGAAACCAACGGAATGGTTGCGGTATCCGTCCCAATCCCTGTCCTTAAAGTCCTTTGTGGAGCGCCCGTTAATAATAAGATCTCCCGTTGTGTACTTGTCAAGTCCGCCGATGATGTTGAGCATAGTCGTCTTTCCGCAACCTGAGGGACCGAGAATGGACACGAACTCACTGTCGCGGAATGCAAGGCTTACGCCGCGCAGAGCCTCTACCTTGCCATTGCCTGCGGGGTATTCCTTTTTGATGTTTTTCAGTTCAAGCATACTTTTCCTTTCGTTATTTATCATCGGCAACGGGGAGCGCGTCCACCGTGCGCCTTAAATTATTCATTCTTTCGTCAAGCTCAGCGCTTATAATTGCACAGCGCATAAGCTCGTTTGCCATTTC
This sequence comes from Oscillospiraceae bacterium, assembly GCA_015064505.1. GTDB lineage: Bacteria > Bacillota > Clostridia > Oscillospirales > CAG-272 > RUG12395. Next base: position 21,403 of record SVSB01000003.1, on the reverse strand, counting down.
CTCGGTAAACTCTCTGTTTTTCTTGTAGCGGAGCTGATGCTCAAGACTTGCCCAGCAGTCCATTGCCACGGTGCGAAGCTGTATCTCCACCTTCATCTTGCGCTTTTCGCTGGCAAGGAAGATCGGAACCTCGATAATAAGATGCAGACTGCGATAGCCGTTTGCCTTGGGATTTTCTATGTAGTCGCGTTTTTCTATAAGGGTAACGTCATCCTGGGCGAGAAGTGACGCGGCAATGGAATAAACGTCCTCCGTAAACGCGCATATTACTCTCAGACCCGCCACGTCGTATATATTGTTCTGAAGGGATTCAAGAGTAAAGGGAAGACCTTTGCGCTTTAATTTATTTTGAATACTGCCAATGGTCTTTATTCGGCTTTTTATGCTCATTATGGGATTACGCGCAAAGCGGATTGAGTATTCCTCGTTCAGCACGTTCAGCTTGGTCTGCACCTCCATCATGGCGCATCGGTAATAGGAGATAAGATCAAGAAAGGAATCCCGCTTCTCGAATATCCAGTTAAGCGCGTCCTCGTCTATTATGGCTTCAAGCTTTTTGCGCATTTCCATATCTGTTTCGGCGGTTGATATCACCGCGTTTTCAACGTCCATTATGCCTCCAAATAAACACTTATCCATTTTATGCTACATATTATATACCATTATTTTGAAGAAAAAAATAGCAAACCGTGAAATTTTTATGAATATTTCACGGTTTGCTGATTTTTTTATTGGTGTTTCAGGGATTTACTTCTTCCAATCGTCAAGAACCTCTGCAAAGTTCTGATTTACCAGCTTAAGCTTCAGGTTTGCGGATCTCTCAAATTGATTGTACATGGAGGTAAAGTGATTGCCGTAAGCACGGAAAACGTTCATTATGTTCTCGTTGTAATTACCGATCTGGTAATAGTAGCCAACGTCGTAGATATAAGAATCAAAGATGATATCAAGCATTGCGGCGCTGTCCTCATCGCGGACGGAGATACCCTTAAGATTCTTTTCGTAAAGTGCGGGTGTGAGGGTGGTCTGGCCAAGATATGCAAGAGTCTCTATGATGGCTCCCGTGCGTTCCTCATCGTCAAGAATAAGGGGAGCGCAGATAAACTGGGAGTTGAAGGGACCGATGGTGCTGTAGTATCTGTCCTGCTCCTCGCTGAGCTTGGGGAAGGGGAGAATACCAAAATCGGAGTCCATGGAGCGCATAAGGGCGGTGTTGATAGTGGAGGTCGCCCAGAAGAGCGCCTGATCGTTTACCCAAGCCTTTTTAACGTCAAAGCCGGAAAAATTCTGATACTGACAAGCGTAGTTCTTGTCGTAAGCGATAGAGGTGAACTTTTCAAACATTGCAAGGCTGTTATCGTTATAAAGGGTGAGGGCGATGGTGCCGTCCTCCTGAATGGTAGCGCACTTGGATCCTGCCGCTGCGATCATACCAAGGATGGCGTCCTTCCATACGTAGATACCGAAGCGGTCGCTCGTGTCGATAACGTCGTCGCCGTTCAGATCCTCGGATACGGTGCGTGCCATCTCCGCAAGCACGTCAACGGTCCACTTGCCGTCCTCAACAAGCTGATAGGGGGCGGTAAGTCCCTTGGTCTCTCCTATTGCCTTGTTATAGTAAATAACGAAGGTTGCCTCTGCTCTGGCGCCGGAAAGCTCACCGTTTGTAAAGAACAGCAGTCCGTTTACCGCAAGGTCGTTATTGGCGTTCTGGTCCCACCAGGACTTCTGGGTGTTTACGTTGGGAAGGGAATTAAGATCGAAAAGATAGTTGCCGCTTGCAAGCTCCGTAACGTCGTAGCCCGCAATAATGCCCAGATCGTAGATCTGCTCGTTTGCAACCACGGCGCTTCTGATCTTGTTGTAGCCCGTGCCGTTTCCGTAGGACTTACTTACCTGAACGTCCTCGTGGATAACGATACCAAGCTTTTCCTCGGCCATAAGCTGGCGCTGATGCTGTGCCGCCTCAACGACGGTACCCGCCTCCTCGGTGAATCCGAAATCCTTGTAAGCAACGTTACCTGCGGAAAGGATCATAAATTCGTAATCGTCGTAGTCAAGATTCTCTGGAAGATCGGGTCTTTCCTCGGTTACGGGAGGCTCCGTTTCCTCGGGAACGGTGGTGTCTGCAGGGTCTGTAACCGCGGGAGTCGTCTCTCCTCCGCCTGCACCTCCGCAGGCAACAAGAGAACCGGAAAGGCAAATAACTGCAAGTAAAAGGGCGATAATACGGTAGTTTCTCATAGCTTTATCCTTTCTTAATATTACCATCTTTCATCGACGGTTATTACCGTGGCTTCGTAAATATCCAGCTTGTTGCCGCTGAATTGGACGGAAAGGGAATTACTGCCCTTCTTAAGTACCACGGGAATAAGCAGGAAATCGCTTCCCGTAAGACCCTCGGGAGCCGCTCCTGTCTTATAGAACGCAGTAGTTCGGTAAGCTTTTCTGTTAAGGGTCAGGTCTGCGTTTACGATATTACTTGTGGTATTTGCGAATTTAAGCTTCACGAAGACCTCGCCCGCAACCTCCGATTCGATCGCGAAGCTGATAACGTCCTTGTATGTGTTGTCTTCGGATTTATTTTTAACGGTTACGGTTCCGACGGGAGTTTCCTCTATGCGGTTCAGCAGGAACTGATCCACGATCGCGTAATCCGTTCTTGCAAGCTGCTTGAAGATAACTCCGATCTCCATGGTCTCTGCCGTTGCTTCAAAAACAAGCTCGCGTCTTACGGACTTCTGCGCTTCGTATACGGACGTGCCTGCAGTTTTGTGTACGGAAACGCAGGTGCCCTCGCCTCCCGCTTTTCTTGCAAAGATATATGTGGAGGCGGTTTCCGTGGAATTAACGTAAAGGGTAAGCTTGTAGGTGCTTCCCACCTTAAGACCGCTTACGGTGGTGTAAAGCTCCGTGTCGCCCGTAAGCTTTGCAGCCTTCAGACCCATCGTTGCAAGGGGGCTGATCTCTGCCGTGCCCTTTACGGTAAAGCCGTCAAGCGTGCCGCTTTCAAAGCCTGCGTTTTTAATGGTGATTCCCTCGGGAGTTCCGAGCTTTTCCACGGGGATGTAATAGTATTTATCGTCTATGTGACCGCCTCTTTCGGTAAGCACGCTTTCAAAATTGCGGACGTACTTATCAACGATATCGACGATCTTCATCCTCTCTTCAAGCTTGCCCGCGTGCATATAAACGCCCTCGTCCATCTCGGCAAGAGGACGGTTCACAAGCACACCTTCGCCGTTTTGCCATATCCTTTCGTTCGCAACCTCGGGGAGAATGTCCATTCCCTTCATAACGCTGAGTATCGTCAGCGCAATTCCGCAGGTGCTCTCGCAGTCGTATCCCGCAAGAGATGCGATCTGGCAGGTCTTCATATAATCACCCTCGCCGTAAAGCAGGTCGAGTATCATAAATCCGCAGTTTATGGTGGTGTTGGAGCTGCGGGTATCGCCTTCAACGTAATACTTGTTTTCGTGTTCTTTGAATGCTTTGCGCCAGTCGTCGGGATATTTTTCGTGCAGTGCGTAAAGCTCGTCGATAAGATCAAGCTGCCAAGAGCCCTCGGGGAACACCTTGGAGCTTTCCTTTATAAGAGTGTCTATATCGCTTTCAAAATACGCCATTGCAACCATTGCGGCAAACATCTGCGCAAAGCCGAGATTGTCACGGTCGCCCGTAACCTGGCCGAAGGTCTTTGCAAGAGAAGCGGCAACCTCCGGCATTCCCGCCGCAGCCATTCCCATGGTGTCGGTGGCGAGGTACGCTTCGGTGTTGTAGCTGTACCAGTTGCCGTATTCGGTGTTGCCTGCAAATTGGGGCAGATAACCCTTGCGGTTTATAAGTCCGTAAGCGCCGACCTTTTTCTGACCGCCGCCCATATCCCAGATATCGTAATCTATCCAGCCGTCGCTTACCACCTTGGCACTGACGGTGCCGTAGGTCTTATAGGACTGCTCCAGACTGTACTGGTTAAAGACGTCAACGCTGAAGTCATCGTCCATCCAGACTTCGGTAATTCCCGTTTCGGAATTTTTGCGGAGCTTGTCAACGTGCTTCATAAAGGTGGTGTTGCCGGCGTAGGGGCCGTTGCAGAAGTCAAACCACGAGTCGGGCATTGCAACTCTGCACCTGCCGTTTGAAAGGGTTGCAAACTCGTATCCGCTTACCATGCCCACCAGCTGTGCAATAAAGCCTGCGGTGGTGCGGGATAGATAGTCTTCCTTTGATATTACGTTATAATCGGACGTGGGATACGCGGGGTCGGGCGCGTTGGGGTCAAGGGTAACGGGAACGTCCGTAACGGGCCCCGTGGTAACGGAGGGGGTGCCGCCGCATCCGCAGGTAAGCAAAAGCATCGAAGAGGCAAGTGCGATACAAGCGGTTTTTTTGACCAAAATGCCGTGATTATTCCTTTTTTTCATATAATTTCTCCTATTTTTGAAGAAAAATAAGCTTTAAAAAGCAGTGCCGAATTGTGTAAATGGGTGAAAAAAACACAAAAATCCATTGAAAAATTGTGCTTTACGAGCTTATTATAATACCTTGCGGTATGATTGTCAACGCGAATAGTGGGAGAAAACAGGAAAAATTCCGACATCGTTTGCGTTGGCAAAATGCGTGTACTTCTTGTTTAAAAAAGATGTTGACAAAGCGCGTGATGTTTGTTATACTGATTGCAAGGGGCATTAGCGCAGTTGGGAGCGCACAACACTGGCAGTGTTGGGGTCACGGGTTCGAATCCCGTATGCTCCACCAAAAATTCTCGGGAGCAAAGCGTCCGAGAATTTTTACTTATTACCTGTTCGCTCTTCGCTTTTCGCTGAAGATGCCGCAAGAGTTTTAAGTAAGAAGTAATAGTGAAGAGGTAATAAGTAAAAAGCGGCAAGCTTCTTCAGAAGCTCGCCGCTTTTTGGAGCTGGTGACGTGACTTGAACACGCGACCTGCTGATTACGAATCAGCTGCACTACCGACTGTGCTACACCAGCATATTTTTTCGGAACATTGGTATTATACATTGTTTATTGCGTTTTGTCAAGGCTAAAGCGCAAAACGGTTTGGAGTAATTATGGAGCTTTGCAATATTTCCACCATAAAAATGATTCTGGAGCACCACGGACTTAAGATGCAAAAGTCCCTTGGGCAGAATTTTCTTATAAATCCCGACGTGCCCTATAAAATAGCCGCGTCCGTGGAGAATGCGGATACGGTGCTGGAGGTCGGTCCAGGTATCGGCTGTCTTACCAAGGAGCTGTGCGAGGTTGCCCCGTGCGTTATCGCCATAGAGCTTGACAGAGGTCTTATTCCCGTCCTTGGGGAGACCCTTGCGGAATACGGTAACGTTACCGTAATAAACGACGACGTGCTGAAGGTGGATCTTCATGCACTTCTTGCGGATAAGGGCAGGGTGGCGGTTTGCGCAAATCTCCCTTATTATATAACCACTCCCATACTTATGTATCTTATTGAAAGCGGTCTTAACCTTTCGGGAATTACGGTAATGGTGCAGAACGAGGTTGCACAGCGCCTTGCTTCAAAGCCCGGCAGTGCGGAATACGGCGCCGTTACCGTTGCCGTTGCCGCATACGGCACAGTCAAAAAGATACTTCACGTGCCTGCGGGGAATTTCTATCCCGCGCCGAAGGTGGATAGTGCGGTTATTCAGATAACGCCTCACGAAACGCCCCTGTGCACGCCGAAGAGCGCGGAAAACTTCCGCGGAGTGGTTCGTGCCGCCTTTGCTCAGCGCCGCAAAAAGCTTTCAAACGCCATCTCCTCCGCATATCCCGCCATCCCCAAGGAGCGGATCGCGCAGTCCATAGAAAAGCTCGGCCTTTCCCCCGACGTGAGGGGAGAAAGACTTTCCTGCAAGGAATTTTCCGATCTTTCGGATCTTTTGTTTGATTAAAAAATGCCCATCGGCTGTGAAGCCGATGGGCGTTTTTTTTACTTGATGGATTCAAGCAATTCTTCCGTTTTGTTCTTTATAAGCTCACGCACGAACTCGGGACACTCGTCTCTGTTGGGATGGGTATTTACGGTAAAGGGTGTGCCGTTATAAACGCCTTTGAAGATAAATGAGATATAACCGTTTTCATTAGCATAAATGCCGTATCCGCTGGGATCTCCCGCGGAGCAATCAAAGCATTCCTTTATTTGCGCCTTGTCGATTATTGTTCCAACTCTGAAATCGTTGCGGGCGTATTTGTATACCTCTTCGCCGTACTTATCAACCAGCGCGTTTGCGTAATCGTAGGAGACATATGCAAAGAGCTCCATTTCCGTAACGTAGGATAAAAACTCCTCTTCCGTGCAGAATTCGGTGCCGAAGATATCTCCGTCCGTAATATAAATGGGAAGCATAACGTAATTATCCGCAGCGTTGTAATGAGCGGTTCCGACTCTGAAGCCGTCCATATTTCCGTTCATAAAATCGTTCACTCTGCGCTCTGCAAGCTTTGCCGCCGCGTTGCGGTCCAGCTCCTTGTATTTGTTTACGTAATAATCCTTTGGCAGCAGAGGATCGCCGTAGTGGAAATCTACGGAGCTTCCGTACATTTCGTACTGCTTCTCGTCGGCGGGGAAGAGATTTGCAAAAAGATCAAGTCCGTCGCCTGAGGAAGCTCTGATGGCGTCAAAGAGCATCTTTTCCGCTTCCGTGTCAAAACGGAATCCTTTTTCAATGCCGATGCCGAATTTGGGAACCAGCTTGAATCGGTAATGTTTGCTGTAGACCATGGTGTAATCGATGATCTGCACGTCCTCCACGGCAACTCCGCCGTAGCCGATGGAGGTGGTTCCGATGTAAAAGTCGCTCTTTACGCTTTCAAGATAAGCAAGCAGCTCTCCGCATTTTTCGGGATCAAGCTTAACCTCGCCGAAGGGGTCAACGTCTACCGTTATGCTCTTGGTGTTTTCAACGGTGTAAACTCTGTTCTCTATATTGTTGCCGATGATGAGGGAAAGAATGATAAGCACAACGAGCAAAACGGTTACGATAATAGCGGGCTTAAGACCCACGAAAAGCTTTTTGCCCGAGCGGTAGAGCAGGAGATTGAGCAGCAGGAAGATAACGAATACTCCCCAGATAATTCCGAAGAAAAATCCGAAAATGCCGAAAAGCTCGTTAAAGAACACGCCGAAGAGTATTCCCGCAGGGATAAGTGCGGAAAGCTTGATCGCCTCGCCCACCTTGGGGAATGCGGCACTTTCTCCCGCGTTTTCGGCAGGGCGCTTGCGCAGTATAAACAGCGCGGCGGCAATGACCAGTGCGCAGGCAAGCAGTATAAGCACTACCTCGTACCAGGCAAAGGAGCCGTAAAAATCCAGATTCGTCAGATCAAGATAGGAGGGGTACGGTCTGCCGTACGCGTCTCCCATATCCGATTGCAGTACGCCTGCGCGCCCTATGGGATTGAAGTACAGATATACGATCTCTGCATCATACTTTGGCAGATAGGCGTTGGGAGCGGAAAGCTCCAAAATGAGAGCGGCACACGCGTGATATATGGGCAGTATAGCAAAGCACCAAACCGCAAACAGCACGTTTGCTCCCGCACGGGAGGTAACGCTTGCGGCGAAGACCGTGACCGTATACGTCCACGCAAAGAGGAGAAGAGTCTGTCCGCCAAGCTTAATAAAGGCGGGGAACAGCTCAAAAAATCCGAAGTGGGGATTTGATGCGAATATAAGGATTGAAATGAATGCGTTGACGATATACGCCGCAATGGCGGGTATCGCACCCGTTACGGCGCGGGTCAAGAACAGAAAATCGCGGGTTACGGGAAGCCCCAGATAGAAATACGCCTTTTTCTTATCGTAGAAAATGCTGAAAGCCGCAATTCCCGCAATAAGACCCGCCGCTATCATCACCCACATTGCCGCGTTAAGGGGAACTATAACGGAGCGCAGCTTATCAAGTCCGTCAGTCTTTACGGTATCGGGAAAGCCGGTTATCTCGTGGATAGATATAACGGGGAGGACCATAAAGAATGCAACGGTCCAAAGCAAAAACTGAATTTTTCCGTTTATAAGCTCCCGAAGGAAGAAGGACAGACGGTTGCCTTTTCCGTTAGCCGATAAGGTGGTTTGCATCATAGCCTCTTTCCTCCATTTCCGTAATAAATATCTCCTCAAGCGTCAGAGGAATAAACTCGTAAAATTCAGCGCCCAAAGATTCAAAATATTCTCTGCAGAGCCCTTCCTCGCCGCTTACAACGCAGTTAAGCATACTGCCGCGTATGGCGGGCTCGCCAAAGCGCAGACCCTCGCACTCAAGCTTTTGGGGCATTTCGGTGCGGAACATTGCCTGAACCGTGCGCACGTTATCCTTCAGGGTGTCTATCTCGCTTTCAAAAAGCAGCTCGCCCTTGTGGAGCAGAGCAAGACGGTCGCAGATATCCTCAAGCTCACGCAGGTTATGGGAGGCAAGGATAACCGTCATACCTCTTTCCGCCACTTCTGCGGCAATAAGACCCTTAACAAGCTGGCGAACCACGGGGTCAAGACCGTCAAAGGTCTCGTCGCACAGCAGATAATCGGGATGTGCCGCAAGGGCAAGGATTACGGACGCCTGCTTCTGCATACCCTTGGAAAAGGTGTTTATTTTTCTTGTGGGGGAAAGACCGAACTTGCCCGCAAGCTCCTCCGCCTTCTTCCTGTCAAAGCGGGGATATACGGAGGAGAGGAACGCCGCGTTTTCTCTTATTGTGGAATGCTGAATAAAATAATGGTCGTCGGACAGATAGAAGATCCTGCCCTTTGCCTCGGGGTTCTCCCAAACGGGAGCGCCGTCTGCGTTTATGATGCCTTCGTCGGGCGCAAGAATGCCCGCCATCATACGTAGCAGCGTGGACTTGCCGGAGCCGTTTGAGCCAACAAGACCGAAGATGGAGCCTTCCTTAATGCTTGCGGAAAGCGAATCAACGGATTTAATGCTGCCGTATGTTTTCGTAAGATTTTTGATCTCTATCAAGATATTACCTCCATTCCCGCTCAAGTATTTCTCGAAGCTCTTCACGCGTAACGCCCACAAGTCTTGCCCGCCTTATGGCGTCGGTCACGGAATTGCACACTTCATCTTTTGCCGCCTTGCTTGCGGAGGAAAGATCGGAGGATATAAAGCTTCCCCTTGCGGGCAGGGAATAGATTATTCCGTCTCTCTCAAGCTCGGCGTATGCCTTTTGGATGGTGTTTGGATTGATGGCAAGCTCGCACGCAAGGGCACGAACGCTGGGTAACTGCTCGTCGGGTGCAAGAACACCCGTCAGGGCAAGCTCGCGTATGTTGTGCCGCAGCTGCTCGAATATGGGCGTGCGCGATTTTACGTCTATGGTAATTTTACTCAACCCATTCTCTCCTTTCTTCTGCACTGCACCAACTGTACTATTTGTGTTGGTACAGTTAAATTATACACAGTGTTTGCGCGCTTGTCAATAGGAAAAAAGGAAGATCGGAGCCGTTTTTGACTCCGATCTTCAATATTTACAATTTGTTCATTTATTCATAAAATTGCGTGCAAACTCGGCAATAAGCTTTGCCGTGCCCTCAATTCCAAGGAGGGAGGAGTTCACGCAAAGATCGTAGTAGGGCATAGCGCCCCATTTTTTGCCCGTGTAGAAATTATAATAGGAAGCACGCTTCTTATCGCCTTTTGCAATTATATCCTGCGCTTTCTTTATATCGCAGTTTTCTTTTTTTGCAATGCGATCCGCTCTGTCGTCCGCATCCGCGTAAATGAAAACGCTGAAGGCGTTCGGCTCCTTTGCAAGAACGTGATCGGAGCACCGTCCAACGAACACCGCGTTTTCCTTGCTTGCAATATCCTTGATCACTTCGGTCTGGGCGATATACAGCTTATCGTTTATGGGAACGTTATAGCCAAGACCGCCTGCGGTGTAATGGGCAGTGTTGGTAACCACGGAGTAAAGCAGACTTGCGGTGGGCTTCTCATCGATGCTTTCCACTGCGTCCTTGCTGAGATTTCCGCGCTCTGCGGCAAGCTCGATTATCTCCTTATCAAGATAACGGAACCCAAGCTCTTTTGCAACCAAGCGGGCGATCTCACCTCCGCCGCTGCCAAGCTGGCGTCCGAAGCAAATACTGAAAAACGGCATAAAAGCACCTCCTTTATGCTGTTATTTTACCACATAAGGCAAAAAAAGTAAAGAGGAAATTTAAAGGCGGCTTCCGTTGCCGTCAAAGACGGTTTCCACTGTTTTTCTGCAGCCTGCGGGACTGTAACGCCAGCGGTCTATATGCTCGGAAAATTCGATGGGGAAGGAGGGAGTTGGACGCGGTGCCGTAACTGCGGGGCATTTATCTATCACTACCAGCTTCACCTTCATCTTTTCGGGTATCATACTTTTTATGTACACCGCAACGTACTGCCCCTCCTCAAGGGTGTCGCAGGGCTCCGCAAGTCCCGCAAGATTCGGGGCAAGCTCAATGAAGGTGCCGTAGCTTTCAATACTTCGTACCACGCCCGTAACGGTCTGTCCCACGGAAAACCCGGCGGCGTTTTCTTCCCAAGTTCCGCAAAGCTCCTTGCGGGATACGAATATTCTTCCGGCGCTGTCTCTGTATTTTACCACGGCGCGTATCAGATCTCCCGCAGAGAATCTTTCGCCCGGGTGAGGGATGCGGGAAACGGAGATGCAGTCTACGGGAAGCAGTGCAAAGCACCCGCAACCGATATCGCAAAAAGCTCCGTAGCGCTCCGTGTGAGTTATTTTGCAGTCGATAATATCACCGGGTTCAAGGCATTCCGTGAAATAACGCTTACATTCAAGCTGTGCGGCACGGCGGGAAAGGATAAAACGCGGCTTTCCCGTGGGGCTCTGCTCCTCTCCGATTATTTTGAAGGAAACTGCCTTGCCAACTCTGCCGATAACGCTTATCTCCTTGAATTTTTCTCCTTCGGAGAGAAGCACCGCCTCTTCCACGGGGATTATGCCCGTTGCGGCGTTACCGAGATCAACTTCAAGAGATAGATCCGCCGTAGCGGAAACCGCAGGCGCTTCAAGCACCGTGCCTCTGTGCATAGCGCGGCGCAGACTTTCCGCGTTTGCAAGGCAAAGGCGGTTCTCCGTGCGGTGCATCAGCTCCCCCTCGGGGTAATATCTGTGTGTTACGTTGTTCTCCATTGGATTGTCCTTTCTTTTTTTACTTGCTATAATCTATGCGTGAAAATTTTCCTATATGTCAGCAAAATACAGAAAGGAAATCGGTTGAAAAATAATATCATACGTGATAGAATAAAGGTAATAATATTTTAAGGAGAATTGCCATGAGCCTTAAAAAGATCAGTCAGCTTAATAAAATATCTCAGGCGCGTGACAGCCACGCAGAGGCGGTAAACAGCCGTCTTTCCCGTAATTTCAGAGAGAAAGTCACTATGGTGGGCGCAAAGTGCCCCGCCGTATCCTACAAGGTGTACTATCCCCGTATTAAAAAGTGCGCCGACGGAACCTATATTATGTTCAATCAGGATTCCCGTGTCAGCGCGTGCGTATATTACGCAAAAAGCTACGACGGGCTTTATTACAGCAACAGACAGCCCCTCTTCAACGCAAGCCTTACGGTGCGCGACGATGGGGAAGAGGATAAGCTTTGCTATGCCTCCTGCGATGCTATAGTACTTAAAAGCGGCAAGATACTTGCCTTTGCCTCCTACAGATATAATAAAGGCTACGTGCTGGACGCAAAGTACAGCGGTCTGCTTATGAAGGTATCCGAGGACAACGGCTCTACCTGGTCAAAGGAAAAGCTTATCTATCTGGGACGTAACTGGGAGCCCCACGCCATCCAGCTTGAAAGCGGAGAGGTTCAGGTATATTTCAGCCATACGGCGCCAAAATTCTATCTTGACAAGACCGTCCGCACGGACAGCAAGATACACACCTCCAGCGGTTCTGCAATGCTCCGCTCCCTTGACGAGGGAGAAAGCTGGGAGCCATACGTTATGGCGCCCCCTTACGCCGCCCACCGCGTAACGCAGAATTACGTGGAGACCATGGAGAACGGTACGAAGATATTTACCAATCAGATGCCCGTTGCTCTTGCTCTTAACAACGGAGATATTGCCCTTGCCACGGAATCCGATATGGCTGTGGGCAGATTTATGCTGACTATGTCTTATTCAAACGATAATTGGGCGCGCCCTCTTGATATTGACGAGGACGGACCCAAGGACAAGCAGGCGGCGTTTGCTTACGGCGCGGGTCCTTATCTTGCGCAGTTTGAATCGGGCGAAACGGTGCTTGCCTATAACACGCTTGATATGTACCATATCCGTATGGGCGACGGCTGTGCGAGAAACTTTACGGAAGACAGAATGTTTATCGCCTTTGATGAAAAGCACGGATACTGGGGAAGTATCCTTACGGACAGCTCCCACTCCCTGCTCGTTGCAATGCCCAACGTAAGAGAAACCAAGGACGAGCGCGGCAGAATAATCGGCTGTGATAACGATATGATGATCGAGCGCTATTATCTGAACCACGATATCCGTGCGGAGAAGTACGAAGGCGGCAAGGCTTGGGACAGATGCGGCGACGCGCTGTTTGCGGGCGGAAAGTGCCGCGCGCAGATATCCTTGCGCGTTGCTTACGATGAGGATAATCTTTACGTGCGCGTTGACCGCGTGGACGACGTACTTGAGCACCGCGACGGAGAGAAGATATTTATCTCCTGCGGAGATGGTTTTATCACCTGCGATTATTCCCTTGAGGGAGAGGATTACTGCACCTATAACGCGCGCAAGGTAAAGGATATCGCTATCTCCACCACCTTGTACGGCAAGCTGGACGGCCCCGCTTTCTCCGATAACGGCGCAGTTACGGAGATAAAGATCCCCCGCAAGTATATCGGTGATGCTGACACCATAGGAATTTATGCAAAGCTGAAGGATTATTGCGGCGATAACTGCGTAACCGACGGCTTCCCCGGAATTGATGAAAACGATAAGGATACCTACTATAAGGTAAGCCTGAAGTAAGATAAGCGAAAACGAAATAATGCCCGCAAACAAGGCTCCGGGTCCTATAGAAAGTTTTAATCATACGGGATAAAAACGAACGAACAGCTATAACCGGAGGCTCCCTCCGAGAGGGAGCTCCCGACGGAGTCGGGTGAGGGAGAGTGCGTTACCGTAAAACTCTTGCGGATTTTAAGTGACGCGGGCTCCTTCCACCACTTCGTGGTCCCCCTTCCTCCCGGAGGAAGGCTTATATAGTACACCTGCAAATGCGCACTTACTCACCACCGAATGGCATCATATTTTTATAAAGAACAAGCCTCCGACGAGAAGTTTTTCATCGGAGGCTTGTTTTATTTACCTTTGTTTAGCTTTTTGTTTTCGTGCTATTCAATTTACAGGATCTACCTGCTGATAGTTAGCGATGGGCTTTTTGCGTTTGTTAATCCTTATTAAGCACGGAGTGGAGGAACTGGCGGGTTCTGGGATTTACGGGATCGTTGAAGATCTGATCGGGAGCGCCTTCCTCCGCGATGATGCCGTCTGCCATGAACAGCACGCGGTTTGCAACGTTTCTTGCAAAGTTCATCTCGTGGGTAACCACTACCATGGTCATTCCCTCGTCTGCAAGAGAGCGCATAACGGAGAGCACCTCGCCAACAAGCTCGGGGTCAAGGGCGGAGGTGGGCTCGTCAAACAGCATTACCTCGGGCTCCATTGCAAGAGCGCGGATAATGGCGATACGTTGCTTCTGACCTCCGGAAAGACGGCTGGGATACTCGTTTGCCTTATCGGTAAGACCGATGCGCCCAAGCAGCTCCATTGCCTTTTCCGTTGCCTCCTCCTTGGTTTTGAGCTTAAGCTCAACGGGAGCAAGGGTCAGGTTATCCATTATGGTCAGATTATTGAACAGGTTGAAGTGCTGGAATACCATACCCATACGCTGGCGCGCAATATTAAGGGGAATGGCGTGCTCTGCATTATAAGCCTTAAGGGCGGAGTTGAATGCCGCACCCTCGTTCTTTTTCAGCAGACGCTCGCAAATGATCTTGTCCACGGCAGCACCGCTCTCCATACCGGAGGAAATAAGTTTGCTTGCGGTGGCGCTTACGGCGATCATATCGGGGTGAAGATAAGGATCTGCGGAGGTTATCATCTTATCCGCCATCCAGACTTCGCCGCCCGTGGGCTTTTCAAGAAGGTTCATACAGCGGAGAAGTGTGCTTTTTCCGCTTCCCGAGGGACCGATGATAACGACTCGCTCGCCCTTCTTGATATCGCAGGATACGTTCTTCAGTACCTTAATATCGCCAAAGTTCTTTGATACGCTTTTAACGCTTATCACTTGCCCTCAACCTCCTTTCAATGATCTTGATAGCAAAGGTAAGTGCGTAAACTATCGCGAGATAGAATATAGCCGCAACTACCATAGGTGCAAAATAACTTGCAAGGTTATTACCCGCACCAACGTTCTTTGCGGCGGCGGTAAGATCCTGCATACCTATCATGGTAACGATGGAAGTTTCCTTGATAAGGGCGATAAGCTCGTTACCGATAGCGGGGATAACGTTCTTTATTGCCTGGGGAATAACGATGCGCATCATAGTGGTCTTCTGGGAAAGTCCGAGGGAAAGACCTGCCTCCGTCTGCCCTATATCAACGGAAAGGATTCCCGCACGGATATTTTCCGCAACGTACGCGCCGGAGTTGATGCCGAAGGCGATAATGGCGGTAATTGCCTGGGGAAAGCCGCGTATCGTAAGAATTACGAACGCCATAATGAACAGCTGAAGCGCCATAGGAGTTCCGCGTACTATGGTTATGTAGATATCGCAGATAAGGCGGGGAAAAGCCATTGCCTTGTTTTCCTTGGGGGTGAGCTTTATAAGAGCTACGATAACGCCAAGGAAAAGACCAAGAACTGCGGCACCCACGGAGATTATCAGCGTAAGCTTCAAGCCGTTAAAGAATATGTCGAGATATTTCGGGGAGGTAAATATCTCCACAAGGTTTTTTAAAAACATTTCCTATCCTCGTCAAATGGGGCTGCGCGTTTCCGTGCAGCCCCTTTGTATTGATTTTACTTCTCGTCTATACCCATGTGCTTGAGAACCAGTGCGTTGATGCCCTCGGTGCCAAGCTCTGCAAGTACGGCGTTGATGGCATCAAGAAGCTCCTTGTTGCCCTTTGCAACGCAGATAGCGTAATCCTCTGCGGTGGGGTAGTCAGCCTCTCCGTCGGTACCCTTGTAGTAAAGAGCCGCGCAGGAGTACTGGGTGTTCTTGCTTACTATGTATTCAGCGGGAAGCATATCGCAGACTGCAACGTCGCAGGTGTTGGCGCTGATGGCGTCAACAGCAAGCTGTGCGCTGTCAAAGCGGGCAACCTCTGCACCGGAACCGTTAAGAACGCCGGTCCAATCGTAGTCGTCAACGCCTTCCTTAGCGGCGATCTCGTCGCTTACGTAGAAGTCACCGGTGGTATCCTGCTGAACGCCGATCTTAAGACCTGCAAGCTGATCCCAGGTAACGTAATCGTCGCCGTCAGCGGTCTTGCCTGCGGGGGTGAGAGCGCCGTTCTTGTAAACTACGTACTGAACGGAGGTGAAGTAGGTGTTGGAGAAGTCAACCTTCTCAAGACGCTCGTCGGTAACGGTGATGCCTGCGGCACCTGCATCGCAGATCTTGCCTGCGGCTACGTTATCGATGATGGCGGAGAACTCAACGTTGATGAACTCAAGCTCCTTGCCGAGCTTATCTGCAACCTTCTGCATGATCTCTACGTCAACGCCGGTAATAACGGTGCCCTCGTAGTACTCAAAGGGTGCGAAGTATGCGTTGGTCTGAACGATAAGGGTGTCCTTAGCACCGCAAGCGGAGAAGAGTGCGGTAGAGGTAAGGATGAACAGTGCGCAAAGTAAAAGGGATATGATCTTTTTCATAATTTCCTCCATAGCGGCATTGCCGCGAATTTTTAATAACACGGCTTATTATATGGCAGAATACACCGTTTGTCAAGGGATTTTTGAAAAAAGTTTCATTATTTTTGCATTTTTATGCATTTGAGTGCATATTATTCATTCTTTATTTATAATCTATTTGATGTTCTTCGTTTATATGCAGAATTTTTATGCTTTTATTCGCAAATAATCCGGCCGCATCGGCAAGATGCGTAACTAAAAGCCATATAGCTCCCGTGTCGTTCACGTAATCAAGAATATCAAAAAGGGCGGCGGCGCCTTCTTTGTGATCCGTGCTTTGGAATATCTCGTTCAGAAATACGGCACTGCCGTTGCATACCGTATCCACCGTTTTTGCAAGCTCTGCCACCTCCTGCTCAAAGCGCCCTGCACTGTTTCCCGCAGTGAAATTTTTTTCGGCTTCAGCAAAATGAGATATAATGGCGGAGAAATCGGGAAAAGACGCTTCCTTTGCGGTTACGGGCAGCCCCGCCTGATGCAAAAGCTGTGCGCAACCGATGGAGCGGAGCAGTACTGTCTTTCCGCTTCCGCTATCTCCGAGGATCAGTATGCCATTGCATCCATTTTCGGTCTTGAAGCTATGGGGAACTATATTACGGCTATCGGGTGCAGTAAAAGCAAGCAACGGATCGTAAAGCTCCGTTATCTCAAAAAGCTTTTCATCCGAATGCTTGCCGTAGCACAGCGGCAGCCCCTTATGGCGGCAACGATCCGTATATTCTATGGCAACGGCGTAAAAATCCAGCTGGCGGTATATGGGGCAAAAGCGCTCAAGCAATTCACGAGCGATCGAAGAAAGGGAATAGGTAATATCGCTTAATGCTGAAACGGTGACGGACTTGCGATCTTCTTTGCTTTCAGGTTCGATAATTATGCATTTATCTGCGGTCTTCTCTTTCTTCGCGCGGAAAATGCCGCGTCTTTCCTCGGGTACGGGGACGGTCATCTCCCGCATAAGACTGTATTTTACCCCACTTCGTTCATTTTCTATGTGAAAAGCAAATTCCGTACAGCGGGAAAGGGAAAGATCCTCGTAATCCGTGCAAGCGTTAAGTAGCTCCGTGAATTGAGGCTTGCGAGTAATTTCGCATATTGCGCTCTTAAGGCATAAAAGACCCTCGGAGCTGATATCTTCCCCGAGGATATCGTCGATGGACAGGAGTGCCAGAAGTATTCTTTTTAACAGTGCCGCCTCCCCTTGCAGAGCGTTCCTTGCGGATTCGGGAGAAGTATTCTTTTGGGCTTGCACTCCAAAGTGCACCCGTGCCGCCTTTTTCTTTTGGTCGCGCAGGGAGCAAAGCTCGAAAAGCAGGGAAGAAAGGCTTTGCAGAACGTGTCTGTTCTCATAAAGCTCCCGAAGCACGTCCCTTCTGTAATTTATCTCTTTATCGCTGTCAAGGGGAGCTGCTATTACGGATAGAAAATAATCACGCTTCTCAGCATCCGCGCAGACCTCAGAAAAAACCCTGTCAAGGGAAAAGTGGTATATGGCACTGTTACTTACGGCGGCTTTGGCTTTTTCACGGTTCAGCAGACTTAATTGCATTATTCTTCCTCCTTAAGTCAAGGGAGCTTTTGTCAAGTCCGTATTTTTTCAGTATTCTTTGGGCGTGGGAGAAAGCTTTTTCATCGGTTCTTTCTATTCTATAGCCTCCTGCAGGCGAAAGCACCGGGAAGGAAAGCTCGCTTACCCGGTAAAAATGGGTCACGCAAAGGCAGAAATGTCCTTGTTCGGATATGGACAAGGCGAGTGCTTTTAAAAGCTCACAGCCGTTTTCTTCGTTCGTGCCGCTGTAGACTTCGTTCAGAAATAAAAATGCGTTCTTTCCCTCAGCTTCCGCAAGCATTTTTTCGGCTCTTTGCTTCTCATCGTCAAGCCTTCCCGTGTTTTCAAAGCGCTCGTCTGCAGGAAAGTGAGTGATCACCGTATCAAAGGGATAGATGCTTGCGCTTTTCCCGAAAACTGCGCATCCCCCAAGGAAAAAAACGAGATTGGAGGCAAGGGTGCGCAGATAGGTGGTCTTGCCGCCTCCGTTGGTTCCCGTCAGGAAGAAGACGCGCTCCGCTTCAAAAAAGTGAGCGGGGTTTCCTACGGGCAGCTCCTCCTTTATCAATAATACCGCAATATCGTAAATATCCTCCGCCTCGTACTTTCGCCGTTCGCTTATCTTTGCAAAACAGCAGGGAAGTCCTTTTCCTTGGGCTTTTCTCTTCATAGCGATCATCTCCCGCAAAAACTCAAGCTGTGGGAGATAAGACCAAAGCTCCTTGCCGTGATCCGCGGGGTATGCTTCAAGAATACCGTAAAGCCTTTGAACCGCCTCGGGAAATAGCTCAAGAACGCCGCTTGCAACGGAGGGCGGCAGCTTCAAGCTGCTTACTTGTCTTTCTCCGATTGGTATGCCGAGAGCACTTGCACATCTCTTTATTCGTTCGTTTTCTTCTTCTCCGTCTTTTCTTTCAAAAAGCCTGCATTTCTCCCGGAAGGATATTATTGCGCCGCCCATATCGGAAAGAATCTTTTCAGCCTCCTCCGCCGTTTTTTGTTCATTTTCTCCGTTTTTGAAGGTATCAAACTCCTTTAGTGCAGTGCAAGAAGAAAGGCGGAAAAGACAGCCGCGTAAAACTGCGTATTGGCGCAGTCCTGCCGTGCGCAGAGAGAGGCGCTCAAGCTCGGTTTTTGATTCGCATAGCAGGTAGTAAAGCTTTTTATGGCGTTTAATGCCGTTAATACAATCCGAAAGCAGATTGCCTCCGTCATCTTCAAAAAAAGCGAAAATCTCCTGTCTGCGCCGTATTTCGTTTTTATCGCAGGGATGGGAAAGCACGCTTATGGCGTTTTCGCTTAAAAGCTCCGTAAAGCGCAGATCGCAAAACAGCTCCCGCGGGAGCCGTTTTGCGAAGTTTATATCAATAAGTATAGGTACGGTCATGTATTCTCTCCAGCTCATCGGCAAAACGGGAAAGGCTGTATATCTCGTTTCCGTTTATGCTCTCTCCCGAATCAACTATTCGTTCCGCGCCGTTTTTTTCTCTGTATTTCAGCTGGTAGCAAACGGGATTCACTATCAGCACGCGCCTGAGGAGCTTTACCTGCAATGAGGGGATCTTACGGCGCGAAAGTGAATAATGCTTCATTTTGCGCGGCTTTGATTCAACGGGCATACGTACTGCGCCGCCGGCGGCAAACACGGCGATAAAATTGCGCACGAAGTAATCTCCCTCGGAGGTGAACACAAGCTCGGAGGTATATCTTTGAGTGCCGAAAAGCTTTACGGCAAATAAATATCTGCCCTTCTCAATATACAGATCGTACTCCGCGCCGTGCTTACTCCCTAAAAACCAAAGGGGATGAGCCCTGCGCAGCTTATATCCGCAACGCTTGCATACCGCAGTAAGCTTTATTGCAAGAATTATCCTTTTTATAAGGCACCGTGCGTAAGGCAATGCCGCAATCGCAAAAATAACCGCCAAAAGAACAATAAAAGCTTTCATATATCTCTGTATGCCACCATAATTATGGGCGTTTTTCCCACGGTGATACGGTAGGGAAGAAGCCCCTGCTCCGTAATCTCCAATAACTGCGCAACGATGTAAGCCCCAAGGGCTCCGTCGTGCAGAAAATGCTCTCTGCCGTCAACGTGCTTGGGTACGCGGTTTTTCGTTGCGAGCCATATTTCCTTCAGCTTTTCTCCTATCATATCGTCAAGCTCTTTGGTCAGCTTTTTTATGGCAGGTCTCCAATAGCCGTTATATTCCCCAAAGGAGAGCACGGGTACGTCAAGGCAAGCCTTGCCGCTTTCGTCCTTTTTTATGATAAATAGCTTTTCAAATTCGGGTATCAGCTCGGGGAGTACGGTGCTTTCGGGTTTTTCTTTGCCGCAGTGCAGATAAGCGTAAAGGCTCAACGCCTGACGTACGTTTACGGTGTATTTCATTTTGCCGTACGCCCAGTGGGCATCTCCGAATACGGACTGAAAATCATACATTGTGTAGTTTTTTCCGTAGCCAACGTGCACGGGGCCGGAGGACATATACTTGCTGTCCCTTTTTTCATCGTATTCCGATAAGGTCACGGTCGCGTACCATTTGCCGCCGTTGGGTCTTTCGGGGAGAGCGGAATTATCGTGGGTCACGGGGCAGGCGTTGTGTATGGAGGATATCAACGCTTGCAAAAGCACAAACAGCACCATCGTGCCCTTTTGCTTTTCCGTCATTTCCGCAAATTGGGGACGGTCTATAAGGGGTGACAGGAGCTTTTCTGCCGCATCCCATATCTTTTGCGCGTTCTCCTTTGCAAGGCTTTCCTGGAGGGAAATATTTCCAAATGAGTCGGAATAGTGACAAACGAAGCATCTCGTGTATACGAGTCCCCGTTCCGTTCTTCCCATCAGCTCGCCGTTCACGAGGCTTTCCACTGCTTGCTCAATGAATACCGTGGGCATACCCATAGTGTCCGCAATGGCGCGGACGGAAACGGGATTTTCGTAAGCCAGAGCAAGAATATTGCTCTCGATGTCCGAATGGATCAGAGAGAACGGTTCGCCGTGCATACCGCCGTATCCCCATATTCCTATTGTGGCTTTTTTCGGTTCAAAGCTGATGCTTGAGTATTTTTCCATATCCGTAAACCTTTCCTTGATCTGCTCACGGGCAAAAGAAAGACGGGAAAGCACCGTACCCCTCGGAACGTTCAGCTCAGCCGCAATGGTATCAACGGTCTTGCCGTGTACGTAGTATTTCACGGTCACGCTGCGATAGATCTCCATAAGTCTGCCTATCTCCCTGCGCACCGCCTCGTATTCGGCGGAAAGGGATTCTTTTTCCGCTATTTCCTCATAGGGGTCTTCACCGATCGCCCCGCAGGCGTCTTCAAAGGATACGTGATCGCTCTTGTATTTACGTCTTAATTGCATATTGTGCAGATTCTTCACGCAAGCGGCAAGAAAGGCCTTTGGATGCTCCACAGCTTCTCCCTTGCGCAGCTTAATAATATACGCGATTATTGCATCCTGTACAAGACCGTCGATATCGGAGGAGGAGCCGTATTTGCCGTATGCAAGCTCGTAAAGGTAAGCAAGCATCTCCTCACAGTGCCTTTCAAATCTTTCTCCGTATAATTCCACTTCTTTTTCCTTTCCCGTGCCTTTGCTTATCAGTTGCAGGATCAAAGCCCGGATTCGCCTATATAAAAATAATATCATATTATTTTTTGTGTATCAAGCCTGTTACGGTCTGCAAAGCCGCGCTGTAATGCACTATCAACGTTGCGATCTGCAAAAATACTGATATAAACAGAAAAAACACCGCCGGGACGAGGTGATATAATCCCCTTAAAGTAGACACTTGAAAAAACAAAAAAGTTTTCAAGACTACTTTAAGGGGGTTAATTTTATGCCAAGAAGAAAAGGAAAAAATAAGAAATACAGTGTGGAATTCAAGTTAT
>SVSB01000049.1 GCA_015064505.1 Oscillospiraceae bacterium | reverse complement strand
GCGAAGCAGACTGAAGGAGTACGCGCACAGAAACAATTACCATCTCTGCCGTCTCTTTACGCAACTCCTTCCGTCTTTGCCTACGGCAAATCCACCTCCCTCCGCAGGGAGGCTAACGAGAGCCTTCCCCTTGAGGGTTTCGCGGTAGTGAATTGATGTCCGGGGGACATCAAGAGCCGCGAAAGGACCGACCCGCAGGGAGACAAGGGGGACCGCGATAGCGGTGGATGAGTAGTCAAAACTGCAGAATAATTCCCTATTCCCGCTGACCTTTTACGAACACTATCTCTTTTCCGTATCTTTTGGCATACTCCATTGCAATTTTCGTTCCGCTCTTGCGTTTTTTTGGTGCTTCTTCTTCGTTGTAATACACAACACAATACCTGCTTCTCTTTATCATTTCGATATTCCGCTCCACGTACACGACTTTTCCTGCACCTATTATATTTTCGGGATAATAGGTTACGTCATAAATATTAAGCAACGATCTCTCATACCAATCGTTGATATACGGATATTCTGCCCTCACGTATATGCGCTGTATATGAGGGTGCTTTTCCTTTAACTTCGTCACGGTCTCAAGGCACAAGCGGTCAAAACAGCCTTTTCCGCCAAACAAAAAGGTGTTCACCCCTTTGTTAAGGATAAGTTTTTCAATTTCAAAATTCAGCTTTTCTCTTAGTTCCTCAGTTACGGACATACTTCTGTGACCGAAAAAGCAACAGGTGTATTCTTGCATATATTTTTCTCCAAAGCAAATGCATTTTTACTTAGTATACATTATTATTCACTTCAAGTAAATATATCTGCAATTATTGTTTATAATATTCCGCTCATTTTTTCGATAAAATATACACATAAAGAAAGGAAAGGCGAAAAAATGAGGACAGAATTTCCGGACAAGTATATTACGCTTGGATTAAAGATTGCATATTACAGAAGAAAAGCCGGATATACGCAAGAATATTTTGCCGAGCTTATCGGCAAAAGTGTCAGCTTTGTCGGTCAAGTCGAGGGAACGGGCACGGTCCGCGGCGTATCACTTGAAACCTTATTCAAGATAGCTCAGGTATTAAAAACAACTCCTTCCAAATTACTGGAAGAGGATTAATGCAGTTAAATTTCAAAAGAACGGCGGGAGGAGCAAGCCCCTCCCCTACACAGAATAAGAGCGTTGCCGCGGCAACGCTCTTATTTTTTCGCGGATAGGATATCCTCCTATCCATATCGACCCAAAAACAACGTAGGGGCGAACTGCGTTCGCCCGTCAGTGTTCGCCCGTCAACGTTCGCCCGTCGGTCGCGTAGGAATAGATCCCAACGGAATTTATTCCCCCATCCACTGGCGGGTCTTTTCAAGGGCAAGCTTCAAATACTGCCCCGTGTAGGACTTATCGCACTTTGCAACCTGCTCGGGGGTTCCCGTGCAGACCACCGTTCCGCCTCCGTCGCCCCCCTCGGGGCCAAGGTCGATAACGTAGTCGGCGCATTTTATAACGTCCAGATTGTGCTCTATGACCAGCACGGTGTTGCCCGCCTCCACAAGTCTTTCAAGCACTTCAAGCAGATGCTTTACGTCTGCCGCCGCAAGACCCGTTGTGGGTTCGTCAAGCACGTAGATGGTCTTGCCCGTGCTGCGCTTTGCAAGCTCGTATGCAAGCTTCACGCGCTGTGCTTCACCGCCCGAGAAGGTGGTGGCGCTCTGACCTATTTTTACGTACCCGAGGCCCACGTCGCAAAGAGTTGCCAGCTTGCGGGATATGGCGGGAATATCGGAGAAGAACGCAAGTCCTTCCTCAATGGTCATATCAAGCACGTCGCTGATATTCTTGCCCTTGAATTTAACCTCCAACGTATCGCGGTTATATCTTTTACCGCCGCAGACGTCGCATTTTACGTAAACGTCCGGAAGAAAATGCATCTCTATGCACTTGACTCCGTCGCCCTGGCAGGCTTCGCACCTGCCGCCTGAAACGTTAAAGGAGAAGCGCCCCTGGGTATAGCCCCTCTGCTTTGCATCCTTGGTCTGGGCAAACAGCGCGCGGATATCGTTGAAAACGCCCGTATAAGTTGCGGGATTGGAGCGGGGCGTTCTTCCTATTGGACTCTGGTCTATGCAGATTATCTTATCAAGATGCTCCACTCCCTCCATACTGTCGTACTTACCCGGCTGTGTAAAGGCTCTGTTCAGCTTTGCCGCCAGCGCACGGTGGATTATCATATTGACGAGGGAGGATTTTCCCGAGCCCGAAACTCCCGTAACGCAAGTAAAGGTACCGAGGGGGATCGTAACGTCGATATTTTTCAGATTATTTTGCTTTGCGCCGCGAACGGTAAGGAATTTGCCGTTGCCGCCGCGTCTTTTTTCGGGAATAGGGATATACTTCCTGCCCGAAAGGTAGTCTGCGGTAACGGACTCGGTGCACTTAAGCACCTCCTCGGGAGTGCCGCAGGTAACCAGCTTGCCGCCGTGGACGCCCGCCCCGGGACCTATATCCACGATATAATCAGCCGCAAGCATAGTTTCCTCGTCGTGCTCCACCACGATAACGGTGTTCCCCAGATCGCGGAGCTTCTTCATGGTGGCTATCAGCTTGCCGTTATCTCTCTGGTGCAGACCTATGCTGGGCTCGTCAAGCACGTACATAACGCCCGTAAGAGCAGAACCCATCTGCGTTGCCAGGCGGATGCGCTGTGCCTCACCGCCCGAAAGGGATCCCGATTTTCTTGAAAGGGTCAGATACGAAAGACCAACGCTCTGCAAAAAGCTGAGGCGGGAACGTATCTCCTTTAATATCTCCTTGGCGATGACCGCCTTTTCCCCTTCGGGAGAAAGCTCCGAAAAGAACCGAACGAGATTCTCAACCGTGTTGGAGCAAAGCTCACTGATGGAAAGATCGCCCACCGTTACCGCAAGAGCAGAGGGATTAAGGCGCATTCCGTGGCATTCGGGGCATTCGCTCTCCTCAAGAAATTGGGAATAATTATCTCCGGGGAAGGTGGCAAGTCGGCGGGAAACGGTATTTACGAGTCCTTCAAACTTTGCAATGGTGCGGGTGCTTCTTTTGCCGAAGGTACGCACAACGTCGTACTCCTCGTCACCGGTGCCGTACATCAGCGCGTTCCAAGCCTCTTCGGAAAACTCGGAAACGGGCATATCCATGGTAAAGCCGTGGCTTTTGCCCACGGCGGCAATAAGGGGACCGCTCCAGGTATCCTCGCCCGTGCTCTTGAAGCCGTTTGCAACGATAGCACCCTCCGAGAGAGAAAGGCTCTTATCGGGTATCAGCTTATCGGGGGATACGTGGGAAAGCTCACCAAGACCCGAGCATCCTTCGCAGGCACCAACGGGATTGTTGAAGGAGAACATTCTCGGTTCCAATTCTCCGAAGCTGATATTATGCTCCTCGCAGGCGTAGTTCTGGGAAAATTCCATGATCTCCCCGTCGCCCTCGCGGGGCACGGTTTCTATCTTAAGATTGCCGCCCGCATAGCGCAGAGCCGTTTCCACGGAATCGGAAAGGCGGGGACGGAGCCCCTCCTTCATCACAAGGCGGTCAACCACTATATCTATATGATGCTTTTTATTCTTTTCGAGCTTTATCTCCTCCGTAAGCTCGTACATATTCCCGTCAACCTTTACGCGGGCGTAGCCGTTCTTCTTGGCGTCCGCAAGGACCTTTTCGTGCCTTCCCTTCTCTCCGCGCACCACGGGGGAAAGCACCACAAACCTCGTCCCCTCCTCAAGCGACATTATCCTGTCGATAATGGTATCCGTGGTCTGCATGGAGATCTCCTTGCCGCAAACGGGACAATGAGGCACGCCGATACGGGCGTACAGCAAGCGGAGGTAATCGTATATCTCCGTTACGGTACCCACGGTGGAACGGGGGTTCTTTGAGGTGGTCTTCTGATCTATGGAAACGGCGGGGGAAAGCCCGTCTATGGAATCAACGTCCGGCTTATCAAGCTGACCGAGGAACATACGGGCGTATGAGGAAAGGGACTCAACGAAGCGGCGGTGTCCCTCCGCATACAGAGTGTCAAAGGCAAGGGAGGATTTGCCCGAGCCCGAAAGTCCCGTAAATACCGTAAGGGTATCCCTTGGAACCGTAACGTCGATATTTTTAAGGTTGTTTTCCCTTGCGCCCTTTATAACTATCTTTCGTTCTTTCATATTACTTCTCTTCACGCAGTTTTTTTATGCGGTCGCGCAGATACGCCGCACGCTCAAATTCAAGCTGGGATGCACAGCGTCGCATCTCCGCAGTAAGCTCCCTGATAAGGTTCTCCCGCTCCGAGGCGGAAAGCTTTTTCTTTGCCGCGGGCTTCTTTTCGTCCCTTTTCGGAGCGGAGGTATCGATAAGCTCACGCACCGCTTTTCTTACCGTTTGAGGGGTTATGCCGTTCTCTTCATTATATTTTTGCTGTATCTTGCGGCGTCTTTCCGTTTCGCTCACCGCCGCCTTGATGCTTCTGGTCATTACGTCCGCGTAAAGGATAACTCTGCCGTCAACGTTTCTTGCGGCGCGACCGATGGTCTGAATAAGCGAGGTTTCACTGCGGAGCAGACCCTCCTTGTCAGCGTCAAGCACGCCGACGAGGGCAACCTCGGGAATATCAAGTCCCTCGCGGAGCAGGTTGATGCCCACCAGCACGTCAAAGGTGCCCAGGCGCAGATCGCGGATGATCTCCGTTCTCTCCATAGTATCGATGCTGTGGTGAATATATTTTACCTTGATGCCGTTCTGATCCAGATATTCCGCAAGATCCTCCGCCATCTTTTTGGTAAGGGTGGTAACCAGCACGCGGTTTCCCTCGGCAACGGTCTTTTTTATCTCTCCCATAAGATCGTCCACCTGACCCTTGATGGGGCGGATCTCCACCTTGGGATCCATAAGACCCGTGGGGCGGATTATCTGCTCCGCAGTTTGGACGGAATGCTCCTTTTCGTACTCCGCGGGGGTTGCGGAAACGAAAACCACCTGATTCAGTCTTTCCTCAAATTCGTGGAATTTAAGAGGGCGGTTATCGTAGGCAGAGGGCAGACGGAAGCCGTAATCTATCAGGTTTTTCTTTCTTGCCGTGTCGCCTCCGCTCATACCCCGCACCTGGGGCACGGTCACGTGGCTCTCGTCGATAAAAAGCAGATAGTCCTTGGGAAAATAGTCAAGCAGCGTATAGGGCGTGGAGCCGGGCTCTCTGCCCGAAAGCACGCGGGAGTAATTCTCCACTCCGCTGCAAAATCCCACCTCACGGAGCATCTCAAGATCGTAGCGGGTTCTCTCGCCGATGCGCTGTGCCTCGATAAGCATATTTTGGGAGCGGAAGTATTCTTCCCTTTCAAGCAGCTCCGCCTCTATCTCCGCAAAAGCCTTCTCCCGCTTGTTCTCCGATATTGCGTAGTGAGTTGCGGGGAATATGCCCACGTAGGTAAGCTCGCGGAGCATCTCGCCCGTCAGGGTATTCACTTCCGATATTCTGTCTATGCAATCGCCGAAGAACTCTACCCTTATTGCCTTTTCCGCCGTACGGGCGGGCACTACCTCAACAACGTCCCCCTTAACGCGGAACTTATCGCGCTCGGGGGAGATATCGTTGCGCTCGTATCCGATGGAAACGAGGCGGTAAATAAACTCCTCACGGGAAATTGCCATATCCCGCCTGAGTCCTATAAGCTGATTGAGATATTCGGTAGGATCTCCAAGGCTGTATATGCAGGAAACGCTTGACACGATGATAACGTCGCGCCGCTCGAAAAGCGAGGACGTTGCGCTGTGGCGTAGACGGTCTATCTCGTCGTTTATCATTGCGTCCTTTTCTATATAGACGTCCTTGCCGGGGATATACGCCTCCGGCTGATAATAATCGTAATAGGAAACGAAGTATTCCACCGCGTTCTCGGGGAAGAATTCCTTAAACTCGGAGCAAAGCTGTGCCGCAAGAGTCTTGTTATGGGCGAGCACGAGGGTAGGACGGTTTACGTTTGCAATTACGTTTGCCATAGTAAAGGTCTTGCCCGATCCCGTAACGCCCAGAAGGGTCTGCATCTTATCTCCACGCAGTATACCCTCCGTAAGCCTTGCTATTGCCTCGGGCTGGTCGCCCGTGGGCTTGTATTCGGAATGTAATTTGAATTTTTCCACGGTACACCTCCCGCATTTTTTCGGAATTATCCGTACCTTATGATTTTAGCACAGCTTTTTTTAAATGTAAAGTGAAAGATATATATTGAAAACAAAGGAACGCAATGATAAAATTGAACTAACGAAAGCAAGGAGTGACGTTATGAAAAACATATACGTAAACAGCACGGAAGGCTTTATAAACGCTTTTAAAGAGCTTACCCTTGGCGGCACCGTTACGGTGACGGCACCGATTTCCGTTCCAAGCACGGTTCTGCCCCCTCACGGAACGGTGAGAGTTACGGGAGAGGGAGAGGGGACGCTGTGCTTTGAAGGCTCTCACACGCTTACCCTCGGCGGTGACGTTCTCTTTGAAAATATTAAAATAAAGATAAACACCACGGGCGTCATTGCCGCAGCATACCACGCACTGCACTTCGGTACGGCAGTTGAGGTGGAATGCGATATGAGCATCGAGGAAAACGGACTGTATCTCGTTGGCGGACTTAACCGCGCAGAGGGCGGCGAATGCCAAAAGAATACGGATATCCGCCTTGAAAGCGGTTCTTTCAGCCGCGTGGTGGGCTTCTCCCGCTATTGCTCGGGCAGGAAGGACGGAGGTCACGCATCTTTGTTCATCGGCGGCAGTGCTTACGTCAGATACGCGGTCTGCGGCTCTATGGGCGAAAACGAAACGGCGGGAAGCGCTTCCCTGACCGTTGCCGATAACGCGGTTATCGAAGCCGTCCACCTTGCGGGCGCTCGCAAGGAAAACTTCCTTGACGACGTGACCCTTACCGTTACGGGAGGCGACGTATACCGTTTTGATGCCGTTGCGCTTGTTGCCGTCAAGGGCAAAAAGCACCTTATCTACGATGCGGAAAAAGTGTTTGACGGAATGCTTCTTATTGCCGATCTTATCGGCTTTGACAGCATTACCGCCATCGGCGGTAACGGTGTTACCCACGGTACCGTACCGCAGACGGATATTATGTTCGTGTGTGACGGCGCAAAGGGGAACGGTCTTACCGCCGCAACCCCCACGGGTGACCTTGAATACGCATTTCGCGCACTTAAGGACGGCGGAACTGTGGTTATCAGCGGCAAATGCACCGTACCCGTAAATCTGCCCGATTACTTCGGCAAAGAGGCAGATGCCTTTCAGGAGCCTATCCACTCCAAAAAAATCACCCTCACCTCCGTTTACGGCGGCACGGACTACCGTAAAGACGGCGCCTGCCTTTATTTCGCGCACGATACGGATTACCGTATGTCGGGCGCTCTTGAAATTGACGGCATTCGCATTGAAGCCGCAGACGGCGCGCACGTGCGCCTTGTTGCAAGATATAACGAGCTTAATATCGGCGAGGATTGCGTGACCCCCGAAAATGCAAAGCTTGACATCATCGGCGGTCTTTACAAATTCCGATATGCCGACCTTGACGGACTTGAGATAGACGATCCAATGCTGGAGATCGTCTGCCGTGTACGTCCGCTCAGCCGCGATTACGATATACCCAACCCCACGTTTTTACGTACCGCTCCCGAAAAGCGTCTGCAGCGCGAGGCGGCAGAGGCTTTTGACGCGATGTTTGACGCAATGCGTGCAGAGGGACTGAAGATACCCCTTATACAGGATACACAGCGTCCGTATTATAAGCAGTATGCGCTCTTTTCCGGCTTTATCGGAAATCACAGACGAGTTTACGGCTACAGCTTTGAGAAGGCAAAGGAGATAGTATTGCGCTCCTGCGCCTTCCCCGGCACGTCCGAGCATTATTACGGTGTTGCCATGGATATGCACGACCCCGACCTGACCCTGTTCGGCGGCAAAAAGCACCATTACTACGACATAACCCCCGAGTGGGCGTGGATAAAGGAAAACGGCGCGAAATACGGCATTGTCCTACGTTATCCCGCAGACAAGGTCGATATTACGGGATTTATCTATGAGGCGTGGCATTTCCGCTACGTTGGAAGGGATGCCGCAAGGGTGTTAAACTCAAGAGGCATTACCCTTGAGGAATACGTTGCCGCAAAATACGGACTTTTCCACAGGGAGAGCCGCGTTACCGTAAAGAGCGGCCACTATAACAGTATAACCCAATTCTCCCGAAATACGGGATATATCCAGCTTACGGGCAGACATTTTCTGGAGCTGGGAGAAAAGGTTACCGTTGACAGCAAGGAAAAAGAAAGCTCCGAATGTTAATATGTGTTTCTTTTGTGAACTGTATTGCATTTAAGGGCAAAAGGGTGTAGAATATAGCTTACCGATTTTAAAAAGAGAGATATATTATGAAAAAGAACAGCATTAAAATTCTTGCAGGCATCGCATCGGCTCTGCTCCTTTGCAGCTGCTCCGGTAAGACGCTGCCCCCATTAAACGGAGGAAACACCACCACGCCAACCACCACCGCTCCCGTAACGGACTCCCCCGTTACCGACGCGCCCGATAACTCGGAGGCTTATAACAGCGCAGAGATCTACAGCGGTATGCTGAAGGAAAACGGCAGATACGATCTTAAGGCAACCGATTACGTTACCGTAACCTCCAGCCTTATCAAGGGAGTAAAGCTGCCGAAATCCGTTCACACCGCAAGCGAGGACGACGTTACCGTTGCTCTTGCGGGAATTCTTTCCGAATTTGCCGACCCCACCGTGCATCTTGACCGCGAGATACGCCTTGGCGACACCGTAAATATCGATTACGTGGGAAGCATCGACGGCGTTGAATTTGAAGGCGGAAACACCATGGGTAACGGCACGAACGTTACCGTTGGCGTTACCTCTTACATCGACGATTTCCTTTTCCAGCTGATCGGACACAAGGCGGGGGAGCTCGTTAATATTGAGGTGACCTTCCCCGAGGATTACGGCAAGGAAGAGCTTAACGGCAAAGACGCAGTGTTCGTTACCAAGATAAACTACGTGCTGAATACCCCCGAGCTTACGGACGAATTCGTAAGCACCGAGCTTGCAGCCTACGGCTGCAAGACCGCAGACGAACTGCTAAGCCAGATAAAGACGGGCATAGTTACCGAGGCAACGGACAATTACGTATTTAGCTACCTTGGTACGGCGTTCACCGTCAAGGAAACACCTGCCGTTATGGTGGAGCATCAGCTTGAGCAGATGCTTGACTATTACTACGGCTACGCGCAAAGCTACGGAATGGATATAGATACCTTCCTTTCCTATATGGGCACGACCAAGGACGCACTTATGACCGAGATGCGCCCCCAGTGCGAGCTTATTGCAAAGCGCAATCTGGTATGTCAGGCAGTTGCGGAGACCATAGGATACGAAGCGTCTGACACGGATCTGCTTGCATATTTCGGCAAGTATTACGGCACCACCGACCTTACCGACTATAAGGAATACTACGGCACGCCCTATCTCAAGCAGATAGTGACCGAGCGCGAGATAATCGACTATATCATCGAAAACGCAGTGAAGGAATGATCCTGTATCTGCCTTTGGCGGAAAGGGTTTACACCAACCGTTTACTTGACAAAAAGCCCACGGAATGGTATACTGTCTGTATTATCGCATAGGAGGAGCAATATGAAAAAGCTTTTGACATTCATCATTGCCGCCCTGCTGATCCTCTCCCTGCCCTGCGCGGGCGTGTTTGCGGCTTATACCGCAGAGCTTTCCGCCTCAAGTACGGAAGCAAAAACGGGAGAAACGGCGGAAGTGCTCGTAAGCATACAGAACAACCCCGGACTTTGCGCTCTGGGCTTTGAGGTCGTATACGACGCAAGCGCACTTAAGGTGAAAAGCGCAGACTTCTCAACGATGTTTGCAACCGCATCAAGGCGCGTGAACGTTAGCGAGGGAAAAATAATCTTCAACGCCGCAAACGCCGATAACGTAGACGGAAACGGCACCGTTGCAACTATCGTTTTTGAGGTTGTTGCAAGCAACTTCAAGGGCGCGGAGATAAATATACGCCCCTTGGGAGATAAGGGCTTCGTGCTCCATTCGGAAGCGGATCGCTCCCTTACCGACGTTGAGCTGAAGCTTAACGCAGGATCCGTTATGCCCTCGGGCGGAGCCGCAACCGATACTCCCGTTACCGACGCTCCCGTTACGGATGCTCCCGTTACCGACGCTCCCGTTACGGATGCTCCCGTTACGGATACTCCCGTTACCGACGCTCCCGCCTGCACTCACGGCGAAACGGTAAAGGAAACGGTAAAGCCCGCAACCTGCGATGAGAAGGGCGTGGTTTCCGTAAAATGCTCTGCCTGCGGAGCCTCGCTGGGCGAAGAGGAGCTTGCCGCCCTTGAGCACCAATGGGGCGAATGGGTAACGAAGAAGGAGCCCACGGAAAAGGAGGAGGGCAAGGCTGAGCAAAGCTGTGCTCTCTGCGGCAAAACAAATGAAAAGACCCTTGATAAGCTTCCTGCCGCCACCACCGCAGATACTACGGAAGCGGATACCGCCACCGTTGAACCCAAGCCCGCGGATAAGAGCAACACCGTAACGGTGATACTCCTGATCGTTGCGGTAGCAGTTGCGGGCGGCCTCGGATTTTTCACCGCCGTGAGAATGAAGAAGGAAAAGCAAGCAAGAGACAGAGACTTTATGTAATAAAAAAGTATCCCGGTCTCGGATACGAGCCGAAAACGTTCTGACCGCATAGCATTTTTACCTTTTTACAGAATATAATAAACATATATTCCTGCCCTCACCGCTCTGCGGTGAGCATCTGCCCGTGGCACAGCTGGATAGCGCGTGAGACTCCGACTCTCAAGGTCGCAGGTTCGAATCCTGTCGGGCAGGCCAAGAAAAAGCACTTGCTCCTGCAAGTGCTTTTTCAACTAAATCCGCCGATGGCGGAAGAAATCCACCTTCGGTGGATGAAATCGCTTCGCGATGAAATCTGCCTTGCGGCAGAAGAAATTTCAAGGCGGATTTAATTTCATCCGAAGCCGCAGGCTGAGGATTTCATCCGAGTCTGCTCGGATTTCATCGTGAGCTTGCAAACGATTTCATTATCTTAAGCAGATTGTTTACTTATCGAAACAGCGGGAGGTTTACAATGACAGAAAACAAACTTGCAGATATGTCTACCCGGATGGCCATTGATATCCTAAACTTAACAGATCAGATCAAAGGGCATTACTCTCTTTCAAACCAACTTGAGCGAAGCGGTACTTCAATTGGCGCCAATATCAGAGAAGCAAAATATGCTCACAGCAAAGCAGACTTTATTGCCAAGCTCCAAATAGCTCTTAAAGAATGCTATGAAACAGAGTATTGGATCGAAATAGCTTTGAAAGCAGAAATCATATCTAACGATAGCGCAAATAGCATTCTACATAATTGCGGTACCATACGCAGGATGCTGATCTCGTCAATTAATACCGCCAAAGAAAACCAAAAATAACGGAGGCACACCATGAAATACAAAAATCTGATGTTCGACCTTGACGGCACACTTACCGATCCTGCTCTCGGCATTACCAACTCCATTGCTTACGCACTGCGCAAGATGGAGATTCCCGTTCCTCCCTTCGAGGTGCTTTGCAGACACATCGGCCCTCCGCTGATGCAGTCGCTTATGTATCATTACGGCCTTGACGAGAATGGAGGCAAGAAAGCCCTTGAGCTTTACCGCGAGTATTTCGGTGATCGCGGCATCTTTGAAAACGCCGTTTATACGGGTATTCCCGAGTTGCTTTGCGAAATGAAAAAGCAGGGCAGAAAAATATATATGGCGACCTCAAAGCCCGAGCCCTACGCAATACGCATTGCGGAGCATTTCGGCTTTGCGAAATATTTTGACCGCATTGCGGGAAGCACCATGACGGAGGAACGCACGAAAAAGGCAGACGTTATTGCTTATCTTGCGGAGCTGGAGGGCTTTGACCCCGCAGATTCCACCCTTATGATCGGCGACCGCGAGCACGACGTGCTGGGAGCAAAGCAGCACGGCGCCCCCTGTGCCGCAGTTCTTTACGGCTACGGCAGCCGCGAGGAGCTTGCGGGAGCGGGCGCTGAATACCTTGTGGGCACCGTTGCGGAATTGAGAGCCCTTTTGAACGCAGATATATAAAAACATACGGCGGGAGCAAGCCCCCCGCCCTACGGTAATCGTCTTTCGTAGGGCAGAGGCACACTCCCGCCGTTTTCACCACAACAACAAATTCATTATATCACAGCAATTATCCGTTTGTAAATACTTTTTGTGCATTTCTCACCATTTCTATTTTTTGCACAAAAATTATTTGTTATCTTTTAACAAATTACCGATTGCAAAACCCATTTTTTTGTGCTACAATAAAGACGTAAAAACAAAGGAGGACGGACCAATGTACAAATAAGTCCCGACTTTAAGTAAAGGAAAATAAAAGTCTGAACCGCGATAGCGCAAACAAATGCGATGAACGCACAGCAACGCGATAGATGCTATAACATAGATTGAGGTAAGCAGTAAAACAGGTAAGTTCAGACAACCGACGAAGCCTTTACAAAAAGTCAAAGAGCTCCACCCTTTGATCCGGGATCACACGGACGAAACGTAAGGTGTTCTCATTAGAGAAGTAGAAGTTAAGAAGTGGTTTTACGGGTGTGGAAAAGGAAAACAAAGGGAATTAAAGAAAGAGAGGATAACCAAAAGATGTTAGATATCAAGAGTGAACAGAAATGACCCTTGACTGTGTGTTGCTAAAGCAGTCAGGGGTCATTTCTTTTTGCGCAAAATTCCATATTCCTTTCGGCACGGGCGGCGCTTACCTCCCGTGTTTCTTTATATAAATATGGATACGTATTGACAATTTTCTTCAATTATGCTATGATAATCTGAAAAATGTTTTCAAAATACCAAGGATTTGGAGTGAATTTGGAAATGAAAGATAAATTGGAAGCATTGCTCCGTGAGGGAGCGGCAAAGATCCAAGGCGCACAGACCGAAGCGGAGCTTCAGGAGGTCAAGGGCGCGCTTCTCGGTAAGCAAGGAAGCATTACCGAGCTTTTAAAGGAGATCCCCAAGCTTGACGTGGCTCTCCGCCCCGAGATGGGTAAGGCCGTAAACAACGTCAAAAATCTGCTTGCGGAGCAGATCGAAGGCAGACGCGAGGAAATAAAGCTCAAGGCCTCCGAGATATCTCCCGATTTTGACTGCACCATCCCCGGCATCGAGCCGAAGATCGGCGGTCTGCACCCCATTACCCAGATGTGCTACGATCTTAACGACGCATTCCGCTCCATGGGCTTTGAGGTCTTCAGCGGTCCCGAGATCACAAGCGAATATTATGCGTTCGATAACCTTAACTTCCCCCCCAACCATCCTGCAAGAGAAAGCATGGATACCTACTGGCTTGAGGGACACGACAGCGGCGAAGCAAACGATAAGCTTTGCCTCCGTCCTCACCTGACGGGCGACAGCGTCCGCTATATGCAGACCCATAAGCCTCCCTACCGCTTCGTATATCCCGGCAGAGTTTACAGAAACGAAACCACCGACGCCCGCCACGAGCGCGCGTTCTTCCAGTACGAGGCGCTTATAGTTGATAAGGACTTTACCTACACCGCAGGTAAGGTAATGATAAAGAGCATCCTTTCCAAGGTATTCGGTCAGGACGTTCCCGTAAGAATGCGCGCAGGCTTCTTCCCCTTCGTTGAGCCCGGCTTTGAAATAGATATGGGATGCCTCGTTTGCGGCGGCAAGGGCTGCAGCGTATGCAAGCACGTTGGCTGGATAGAGATCATGCCCGGCGGTACCCCCCACCCCAACGTACTCCGTGCGGCAGGACTTGACCCCGACGAGTACACAGGCTTCTACGTTAACATCGGTCTTGACAGACTTGTTATGATGCGCTACGGCGTTGACGACGTACGTCTGTTCCACAGCACCGACCTCCGCTTCCTGAAGCAGTTCCGTTAAGGAGGACAGAAAGATGAAATTATCACTGAATTGGATAAAGGATTACGTTAAGCTCCCCGACGATATGGATCTTACCCGCCTTGCCTACGATCTCACCATGTCTACCGTTGAGGTAGAGGGTGCGGAGAGTCTTGCAGAGCGCTTTGACAAGATCATCGTCGGAGATATCAAGGAAGTACTTCCCCACCCCAACGCGGACAAGCTCCGCATCTGCAAGGTGGATATCGGCGACGGCGAGATCAAGGACATCGTCTGCGGCGGCTCTAACCTTGAGGTTGGTATGAAGGTAGTGGTTGCCTGCCCCGGCGCATTCGTGCGTTGGCACGGCGAGGGCGAGCCCGTTGAGATCAAGAATGCAAAGCTCCGCGGCGTTGCCAGCTTCGGTATGATCTGCGCGGCTGTTGAGGTCGGTCTTGACGATCTCTTCCCCTGCGAGGACGATCACGGCATTATGGACGTTACCTCCTTCGGCGCTCCCGCAGGTACTCCTCTTGCAAAAGCCCTTGACCTTGACGATATAATCCTTGAGATAGACAACAAGTCTATGACCAACCGCCCCGACCTTTGGGGTCACTACGGTATTGCGAGAGAGCTTGCGGCTCTCTACGATCTCCCCCTCGTGGAGTTTGATAAGTACGTTCCCGAGTGCACCGATACCGTTGACGTAAGAATAATCGACACCGAGCGTTGCCCCAGATACATCGGCTCCAAGATCGAAGGTCTCGGCGTTAAGCCTTCTCCCTTCGAGATGCAGAGCCGCATCTGGAGAGTGGGTATGCGCCCCATCAACGCACTCGTTGATATCACCAACTACGTAATGCTGGCAACGGGTCAGCCCACCCACGTTTTCGACTCCAACCACATCATTGACCACATTGAGGTAAGACGCGCAAGCGAGGGCGAGAAGCTTCAGCTTCTTAACGATAAGGAGCTTAACCTTTCCACCGACGATCTTGTAATTGCCGATGCCGAGGGTGCAGTTGCTCTTGCGGGCGTTATGGGCGGCGCAAAGGACTCCGTTCTCCCCGAAACCAACAGCGTTATCCTTGAGGTTGCAAACTTTGAAAGCCGCGGCGTGCGCAGGACCGCTCTCCGCTACGATAACCGTACCGAGTCCTCCTCCCGCTACGAGAAGGCAGTTGACCCCGAAAGATGCGATCAGGCTCTTTCTCTTGCAATGAAGCTCTTTAAGGAGCTTTATCCCGAGATGAAGGTTACCGCCTTTAACGACGTTTACCCCGTTAAGCTGGTAAAGAAGGAAATTGACGTTGACTTCGATTGGCTTGACAGACGACTTGGCAAGCGCATTCCCCAGGAGATAGTTGCAAAGAAGCTGGGCACCATGGGATACGAGGTAACCTTTACCGAAACGGGTATGCATATCGTTGTTCCCACCTGGCGCTCCACCGGTGACGTTTCCATTAAGGCAGATATTATGGAAGAGGTTGCCCGTATGTACGGCTACGAGAACTTCGAGGCTACCTCCATCACCACCTCCTTTGACGGTGCCGTAAATCAGCTTGAGGTTGATCTGGTGCGCAAGATAAAGGAATATCTTGCCTTCCGCTGCAATATGCAGGAGATCTTTACCTACCCCTGGATGAGCGACGAGTTCGTAAACGCAATTATGCCCTCCACAGACGGCATCCTTGCTCTGGCAACTCCTCCCTCCCCCACGGAAAAGTACGTTAAGTGCTCTCTCCTTCCCAATATCTGCAAGGCAATAGTAAAGAACGAGCGCAACTTTGACGAGTTCGATATCTTTGAGGAAGCTTCCGTATTCCTTGACAGAGATTATACAGAGAACTACAAGGGCGAGAAGCTCCCCGCCCAGAGAAAGCATCTTGGCTGTGCCTTCGTTGGTGCTTCTGATAATATAAGCGAGCTGTTCCGCCGCGCAAAGGGCGTTATCGGTATGATGCCCCGCTATACGCACATGGAAGGCTTCACCTTTGAAAAGCTTGAAAAGCCCTATTGGGCAGACGAGACCGTTTGGCTCAATATCTGCCTTAACGGCAAGAAGATAGGTGATCTTGCTCTCCTTTCCCGCAAGGCGGCTATGGCTTGCGGCATCAAGGTGCTTTCCGCCGTTCTCGTTGAGCTGGACATGGACGAGCTTGTTCCCTTCCGCTCCAGAACCAACCGTTTCTCCCACATTCCCGAATTCCCCATGAACGACTACGACGTTTCCTTCCTGGTTGATTCCATGGTTAAGTGGGATGATATCTACGCTTGCGTAATGGGCAAGAAGAACGAGCTGCTCCGCGACGTTCTGTTCGTTGACGAATACAAGGGTAAGCAGATCCCTGCGGGCAAGAAGTCCGTTACCATCCGCCTTGTTATCGGCTCCGGCGAAAAGACCCTTACGGGCGCGGAGATCGACGCAGTTGCAAACAGCGTTGTAAAGAAGCTGACCAAGAATATCGGCGCAGACATCCGCACCGCATAAAAAATGGGGTAAGTAAAGAAGTGCGCTTCTTTACTTACCCCTGTTTTTTGAGGCAATATATGGAGATCAAAAACAGATGCAAATGGGCGAACCCCAAAAACGAGCTGTATTTAAAATATCACGACGAGGAGTGGGGCGTGCCGCTTTACGACGATAAAAGACTCTACGAGCTGCTTATTTTAGAGTCCTTTCAGGCGGGGCTTTCATGGGAATGCGTACTGAACAAGCGGGAAAGCTTCCGAAAGGCGTTTGACGGCTTTGATATTGACAAGATAATAAGCTACGGAGATGCCGAAAAGGAAAGGTTGCTTAGCGACCCCAAAATAATCCGCAACCGTCTGAAGATAAACGCCGCCGTAAAGAACAGCGCCGTTTTCAAGGAGATACAGCGGGAGTTTGGCTCCTTTGCAAGCTATCTGTGGGCGTTTACGGACGGTAAGGTGGTATACGAGGAATACACGCTTCGCACCACCTCCCCATTATCGGATGCCATCTCAAAAGACCTGAAAAAGCGCGGAATGACCTTCGTTGGCTCCACC
Organism: Oscillospiraceae bacterium; assembly: GCA_015064505.1. Classification (GTDB taxonomy): domain Bacteria; phylum Bacillota; class Clostridia; order Oscillospirales; family CAG-272; genus RUG12395. Next base: position 223 of record SVSB01000049.1, on the reverse strand, counting down.
ATAATCTATTCCTATCTGCAAGCCGCAGGAGTCATAAACGGCCACGGGAAAGAGTGCCACTGCTACAAAAAGACATAAAAATACCGTCCTCGGTGCTCTAATGTGCCCCCAGTCAAGTAGACAGACTAAAAAACAAAAAGAATTTACAAAATGAATAGATTCTTTCATCTCCCCCTGCTGCGCAGCAGGGGGAGATTTTTCGTCACGCAGCTGTGGCGAAGAA
>SVSB01000048.1 GCA_015064505.1 Oscillospiraceae bacterium | reverse complement strand
TTATCTGCAGAAAAGGCCCTTGCCCGTATAGAAAAGCTCATTCGTGGCTACGAGGGCACCGCCGCAGTGCGCAACGGTGTTCCCGCAGTTATCTGCGGACTGCCGAACACGGGTAAAAGCTCTCTTTATAACGCCCTCGCGGGGGAGGAGCTTGCCATAGTCACCGATGAGGCGGGCACCACCAGAGACGTTCTTTCCTCAGAGCTTGCGGTAAACGGCGTGCTTTTGCGCCTTTCAGATACCGCAGGCGTGCGTGAAACGGACGGAAAGGTGGAGAGCATCGGAGTAAAACGCGCTCTTGAAGCAATGGAGGGAGCGGCACTTATTCTTGCGGTGTTCGACGGATCCCGTCCTCTTACGGAAGAGGACAAGCAGCTTGCCGAGCGTGCCGCAAGCTGCAAGGGAAAGACCCTTTGCGTGCTTAATAAGTCAGATATGCCCACTTGCACGGACAGGCAATATCTTGCCGACGTTTTCGGTGATGTAATTGAAATATCCGCAAAGAACGGGCAGGGAATAGATAGTCTGAAAACGAGTATAGAAAAGCTCTTCATTGATGAGGATATAGACCTTGACGGGGATATTTTCCTTACGGGAGAGCGGCAGTACGGTGCCGCAACTGCGGCAAAAGCGTATCTTGAGGGCGCGGTAAACGCGCTTAAAGAGGGGCTTCCCCCCGATTGCGCTACCACCGATATGGAGGCGGCACTCGGTGCTCTTGGAGAGCTTGACGGCCGTGCGGTGAATGAAGAGGTTGTTGCGCGCATATTTGCAAATTTCTGCGTAGGCAAATAAAATTCTTCCGTATACTTCGGAAAGATCGCCGCACTTGAGCTCGACGTATGAAAATACGCCTTCGCCCAAGCACAGCGCCTTTCCTCGTCTACGAAAGAATTTACTATCAACGGGCTTTGAATCCCGTGGAAACAAAGCCGATGCAGGGTCGAACGCAGTCAACGTAGGGGAGGGGCTTGCTCCTCCCGCCGATATCGAGAAGCTGTTTAATAAATAGGGTAAAAAAATATGGAAGATAAAAGATTCAAAAAGAACGATTCGGGCTTCGTTTGCGCAAACTGCGGAAACGAGGTTCCGCCATTGGGGTACAGCTCACGCAATCATTGCCCTAAATGCCTTTGCTCTCTTCATCTGGACGTTATGCCCGGAGACAGGGCGGCGGATTGCGGTGGCATAATGCGCCCCGTAAGAAGCGAGCCCGATCCAAAGAAGGGCTTCATTATCATACATAGATGCGAAAAGTGCGGTGCGGAGCGCCGCAATAAGGCGGCAAAGGACGACGATATGAAAAAGCTTATCCGTCTTACGGCAGGTCAGCAATGATGAAGTGGTCCGTTCGTTTTCTCTGCCTTTTTCTTGGCCTGTGTTTTGCGCTTTCCTTGCCCGTAAGCGCCCTTGACCCGTTTTACGTGGGTACCCCCGCAGAGCCCTCGGAAGCATACCGCCAAAGCAAGTATTACGATGCCCTCGTGGACGTACAGCTTACGGGCGATATGGCTTACGATATCATCAAGGTCGCCCTTTCCCAGGTCGGCTACAGAGAGGGCAATTCGTATGGGGATCTTCACGGCGGTAACAAAACGGGGAGCTATGATTACAACGAGTACAGCTATTGGTGGGACGGTGTTGCCAATCGCGGCTGGTGTGCCGCCTTCATTACCTGGTGCGCCCGTCAGGCGGGTATCCCCAATTACGTGCTGAAGGGCACTCTTGCCGCCAATCCCGTTGCCTTTGACCTTACTCTCACGCCAAAAACTCAAGCCGATCCCAAAATAGGAGATCTTATATTCTTCGATTGGGATCTTGACGGCTCAAGCGACCACGTGGGTCTCGTGGCAAAGGTAAGCGCGGATAAGGTGCTGGTGGTTCACGGCAATTACGCCGAGTTCTGCACCGTAACCTCCTTTTCCCGCAGTCAGGTGGATCTGCTCGGATACGCCCGCCCTGCCTACACCTCCGCGTATTTCGCGGGTGAGCCGGTAGAGTTTTTCCCCACCGTGAATTGCGGCTATCTTTATGAGGACGGAGAGTATTTCCGGGAGCTTCTCGAGGTGGAGCTTACGGGTAGCGCTCCCTTTGATATCGGGCTCGTGGCGCGCTCTCAGGTTGGGTACCGTGCGGGACACAGCAGTCTTGAATATAACGGTACTCCCGATTCTTCGGATATTGGCGCGTATACGGAATACGGCAGATGGTACGGCACCCTTCCCTATGCGGGGGATTGGGGCACTGCGTTTATGCTCTGGTGTGCCCGTCAGGCGGGTATATCCTCCGAGATTATATACGGCTCCGCCGTTCCGAATCCCAATAATCTTAAGCTTGAATTTCTGGAGCGGGACGCGGCTTACGGGGAGGGACATCCAAAGCTCGGAGATATCGTGTTCTTCAGCTGGCCCTTTACCGACTATAATTGGGATAACTGTGCCATAGTTACGGATGCTGACGGCAGTACCGTCACCGTAGTGATCGGCGATATAGAGGAAGGAATCGTGGAGGAGAAAACCTATTCTTTGGACGATGCCTCCATAAAGGGCTACGGCGTGCCCGCTTACGCACAGCCCGCGCCCAATAAGCTGTATTTTGATCCCGCCGATGGAATATGTGCCGTGGAAAGCGTCTATGCTTACAGCGGAGACGCTTACGGCGAGCTCCCGGAGGCTGTAAGGGATGGGTACGTTTTTGCGGGATGGTATAACGGCGAAGCGCTTGTTACCCCCTTTGATACCTTTGAGGGCGGCAATATTACCCTCACCGCAAAATGGCAGCTGCCAAAGTACACCGTTACCTTCGATACCCTTGGCAAATGTCCCGCTCCCGATTCCGTTACGTTGGAGAAGGGAAGCGTTCCCGGCGCATTCCCCGAGCTATCTCTCGACGGTCACAGCTTTGAGGGCTGGTTTACGGAGGCGGAGGGCGGCGTTGCCGCAGATCCCGCCGAAGCCGTCACCGGTGACGCAGTGTATTACGCCCGCTTTACTCCCCTTTGCGGTAACGTCAACGGCGACGAAAGCATAAATATACTGGACGCCGCCGTACTTACGCGTTATCTTGCAGGCTGGAGCGGATATGAGGAGCTGGTTGACCTTACCGCCGCAGATACGGACGGCAACGGCACAGTCAACATCCGCGACGTTGCCATCATCGAGCGCCACCTCGCCGGCTGGGGCGGCTACGAGAATATGCCCATTGAATGAGAGTTGTTCTCATAACCTCTTAAAAGAATAAAAAATATGCCTTCTCCCTCAGGAGAAGGCATATTTTTATCCTTCGTAATTTTCGCTTGCGTCGGAGAATACTGAGCTGTCAAAGTATCCCATGGGGTCGACGGCTTTGCCGTCCAGCTCCGTTTCAAAGTGCAGGTGGGGAACTTCGGAGATCTCGATGAGGGCGGTCTCTCCGATTGCGCCGACAATATCACCTGCCGAAAGCTCCTTGCCCACCTCAATGCCCGTTGCAAGGGTATTGTCAAGGTTTTTCATAATTGTTACGAGGCCGCCGCTGTGGGCAATGCTCACGCATCTTCCCATCATAGGATCGCTCCATATCTCTTTGACGATTCCGTCTGCGGTGCAGACCACCGCCTCGCCCACGGGCGCGGAGATATCTATGCCCGTATGGGTGCGGTAATCGTTCATGGTAAGGGAACGGAGCAGCACGTCGGGGCTGTGGGGCTTGATCACGGCGCCGTTGACGGGCACCTCCAGTCGGTCGATAACGTCGTTTACGGTGGGGGCTGTTTCTGCGGGTTCGGTGGTGACGGGTGCGGTGGCCTCGCCCGTTGCGGGCTCGTCTGTCAGCGCAATGGGCGCGCGGGTGGTATCGGCGGTTGCGGTATCCACCGTTCCGTCGGTGATCACGGGCTCACCTCTGCCTCTTCTGGCGCGGTTATATGCGGCGGTAACGCCGATAATGACCGCCATAACAACAAGCATCAGGGCAACGGTGGCGTAGATCAGCTTATCGGGCTCATTTTTTATTTGCTCAAGCTTTCTTTTTGGATCTATGGCTTTCATATGTCTTCTTTCCTTTCGCGGTTTTGTAGATATTTTTGCCCCATGCGTTTTTTTTATTCAGAAAAAATAAGGAAAGAAATTGATGATAGCTTCAATACACCGTTATTGACTTTATTTTGAAAAAGAGTTAAAATGTATAAAACGCAGTAAAAGCATTTGGAGGGGCACGATGGCACGGGCAATGTTTGAACCGGTTTATAAGGAGATATTCCCATTTTGGGACAAGATATCGGATCAGGACAAGGACGATATCTGTCGCGGCTCTCTTGCCATTACCTATAAAAAAGGCACCACTATCCACGACGGCAGCGAATGCTCCGGCGTGATATTGGTACGCTCCGGATGTTTGCGCGTTTATATTATGTCCGATGAAGGAAAGGATATAACCCTTTACCGTCTTCACGCGGGGGAGATATGTATGCTTTCCGCTTCCTGCGTGCTGGATACTCTTACTTTCGACGTTTTCGTAGATGCGGAGGAGGACAGCGAATGCTACGTGGTTCCCGGTTGTGCTTACGCCGCCGCCTCCGACCATAGCAAGGATATTAAGATATTTACCCTTGAAACGGCGGTGAGCCGATTCTCCGACGTTATGTGGGTAATGCAGCAGATACTTTTTATGAGTATGGATAAGCGCCTTGCTATTTTTCTCTGCGACGAAAGCGCCCGCACGGGATCGCAGGTTATTTCCCTTACCCACGAGCAGATAGCAAAGTATATGGGCTCCGCAAGAGAGGTGGTTTCCCGTATGCTCAAATATTTTACAAACGAGGGAATAGTGGAGGTATCCCGCAAGGGCATAAGAATACTTGATAAAGAGCGTCTGCGCCGTATGGCGAGGTAGATGCCCGTTACTTAATAAAAACGGCTCGGCGTTATCCTTGCGGGATAACGCCGAGCCTGAATATCAGTCCTCGAGGAGGGCAAGTATCTGGTTTTTGGGTCTTGCGCCGGCGGTCTGATTTACAAGCTCCCCATTCTTAAGAACAACAAGGTTCGGAATGCTGGCAACGCCGTACATCTGGGCAAGCTCGGGATCGTCGTCTACGTTGATCTTTCCAACGAGATATTCGGGATGCTCCTCTGCGATCTCGTCCACAAGGGGAGAAACCATACGGCAGGGTCCGCACCAATCGGCATAGAAGTCAAGCAGAACGGTCTTTTCGCTGCCTTTTACCTCTTCAAAATTTTCTTTCGTTACTTTAATAACTGACATATTTTATTATCCTTTCGGTGTTTTTTTGTTTTGTACCTTGATTATACACCGTTTTTTTGAAAAAATCTGTGACTGAGTCACAAAAGAGTTATTCCGTTTTTTGCGCCGTGTTTTCCCTGCGGTATTGGTAGGGCGTTTCTCCCGTTATTTTTTTGAACGCTGTGGAAAAATGATAAGGGCTTGAAAAGCCGAGTATATCGGATATTTCCTTTATCTCCGTGTGCCCCTTGGTAAGAAGCTTTTTTGCCGCGTCTATTCTCCCCTGCAATATGTATTGCTTGGGCGTTATGCCGAATTTTTTGCGGAATATGGAGATAATGTACGGCTGACTCAGGTGAAAGGTTTCCGCAAGGGATGCAACGGTAACATTTGCTCTCGGCTTTGAATCAATATAGAATTTTATCTTTTCCTCTATGCAGTCCGCGCTCTTGGAGTATCCGCCGTGCAGCATTACCACCAGCTCCGTAAGGCAGACCGCCGCAAGGGCGTGCCATTCGTCGTAGCTGAGATTTGATTTTGCTCCCTCCCGCAGGCGATTGAAAACTTCGCTTGCATCCGTTTTCCGTATTACCACGGGCTTGTTGCAGTTGTAAGCTTTAATAAGCGCCGTTGGAAATTTTCCGCGCACGTTTATCCACGTTTTTTCAAAGGGATCGTCCTTATCCGCGTAATATTTATGGGAATGCTGATCGCCCAGCAGATATAGATCTCCCCCCGTAACCGTGTATTTCTCTCCGTCGCATTCTATATATCCCTTGCCGGATATTACGTATTCAAAGACGTATACGGTGAAAAGCGTGTTTCCGTCACGCTCTCTTTCCATATAATAATCCTTGTCCGCATAGTTTATGCCAACGCTTTCAACGTACAGAGGATCCGTCACCTGATAGGGTCTTGCGTGGCTGTAAAACCGTTCTTCTCTTTTTATACGCTTCGTTATTCTGTGCATCCCGTTTTCCTATGTTAAAAAAATGTATTATCATTATAAATATTTTAATTGCATATTGTCAACGAAAATGATAACATATAAGTGTCAAAGTGTCAACACGACTTATAAAAAATGTATTTTTTGGAGGTAAAGCTGTATGAAGAACGCAAGTATGTCTTTGTTGCGCAGGATCATTGCTCTTTCCCTTGTTACGGTAATGGCGCTTTCCGCCGTTGCCTGCACCGGTCCGTCCGTACCCGGTGACGATACCACCCCCTCAGTGACCGTGGATACCACCGCGGCAAACACCACGGATGCGGTAACCACGGAAAAGCAGTACGTATCTCCCGGCCTTTTTTACGATTCCGCTGATTTTAACATATTGGTTACGGCTCCAGTTTCCAACGGAGTAAACCCCTTCGTTTTCGCGGATTCTCAGCTAGTGCTTGATAACGCGGTATATATGCGCAACACCGCCGTTGAGGAGGAGCTTGGCGTAAATATCGAAGCTATTTATGAGTACGGCTCCAATATCGGCGCCACGCGCGTTGCTCAGGACGCGACTACTCAGGACGGAGCTTACGATGCTCTCCTTCTGAATTCCTACGACGTTGCAGCTCTCGCCCATCAGGATTATCTTGCCGATCTTTATGAAAACGATCGCATTGACCTGGGTATGTCCTATTGGGATCAGGCGGCAAACGAGCAGCTTACCATCAATAAAAAGCTTTATTTCACCACCGGTGATATAAGCTTCAACGATAAGGAATACACCTTCTCCGTTATGTTCAACAAGGATCTTGCAAAGAGCAAGGGTATCGGCGATCTTTACTCTCTCGTTGACGAGGGAAAGTGGACCTTCGACGCGTTTGCCGAGGCGACCCGCAAGGTTTCCGGCGATCTGAACGGCGACGATATTATGGACTCCCGCGATATGTACGGTCTGGTGCTGTGGGACGATACTATTCTTCCCATGCTTGCGGCATCCGACGTGCGCATCCTCACCCTTGAGGACGGAGTTCCGGAGCTTACCCTCAATAACGAGATCACCATCGATATTATTGAAAAATACGTAGGCCTTGCAAGGGAGGATTGCTCCATCAACTTCCAGCATATGACGGGCGGCGTAAGCTGGCAGGATATGTTCACGAACGGCCAGGCGCTCTTCCTCCTGGAGTACTTCAAGGCGCTTCCTTACTTCCGCGATACCAAGCTTGATTACGGTATGCTTCCTTTCCCCAAGTATAACGAGGCGCAGACGGATTATCTCAGCGGTATTTCCGTATGGCACACCTCCTTCTACGCACTTCCCGAGTTTGCAAAGGATGCGGAGTATTCCGGCGTGGTTACCGAGAGCCTTGCCGCTTATTCCGAGAAGCTCGTTACTCCCGCGTATTATGAAAAGACCCTTGTGGGACGCTACGTCACCGACGAGGAAAGCGGTGATATGCTGGATATCATCTTTGATAACCGTGTATTTGACCTTGGACTTTACTATAAGACCGGCGCTCTTAACTCCACTCTTATCATAATGCTCCGAAACGAGCAGTCCGATTTTGCTTCCGAATACGCCAAGAAGGCAAATGCCGCAAAGCTTCAGCTCGACCAGCTCAAGGATAAGTTCGGCATTGATTAAGGTGAACGATATGAAAAAAATTATGCGATTCGCATCCCTGTTTCTTATGCTGTGCGCTCTTGCCTCCTGCGGCGGAGTGCCCGCACAGACCGATCCCGTAACAACGGAGCCTCCCGCAACGGAGCCCCCGAAGCCCGAGATCCCCTTCATCCTTACGGGCAGTGCCGTATATAAGGACGGAAACCTCACCTGTGAGCGCGGCCCCGGCGGTATCTCCTTTGCCCTCATGGAAAACGGCTGCACCGACAGCTTCCGCCTTTCCTGCGAGATAGTTATTAAGTCTCCCGGTATCGGCGGCGTTATGCTGTTCTCCGATGGCGAAGCAAACGGTATATATCTTGCGGCGGATTACGGCGAGCAGGCCGTCTCCCTCTATCGCGTGGAAAACAGCATGCGCGAGCAGCTGGGCAGACGCAAATGCACCTTTGAAAGAGATACCCGCATACCCATAATTATCGATTACAACAACGGTATTCTCAAGCTGTATTTCAATGAAAATCCCCTTGATGCCGATCCCTATCCCAAGTTTGAGCTTAACGCGCGCATTATAGCGGCTAAGCTGAAGAATACGGGCATCGGCTTCCGTATGGGTAACGGAATTGCGGATTTCTATAACGTTTCCATTACCGAGGCGGCTGAAGAATACGACGGAAAGACCTATGCCAATCCCGTTGTTGAAGGCGCGGACCCCGACGTGCTGTTCTATAACGGAACCTATTATCTCTATCAGCGCAAGGGAAGCGGCAACGATATCTTCTCCGTGCGTACCTCAAAGGATCTCGTTAAGTGGTCCGATACCAAGGTAATGTACAGAAAGGACGACGATAGTCCTCTTTCCGGCTTTATGAGCCCCAACGTGTTCCACTATAACGGCAAATTCTATCTGGTGTTTGCCGCAAAGCATCCGGACGTTGGCAACCACACCCTCTGGTGCGCGGTAAGTGACACTCCCGACGGAATGTTTAAGCACGCAACGGGCAAGCCCGTGCCGATACACAACGATAAGCTGGTGGCGGAGATCGGCGGTCACCCATACGTTGATCCCGATACGGGTAAGCTGTATCTCTCTCTCGTTCGCTTCGGCGGCGGCAACCACATCTGGCTTGAGGAGTACAATATAGTAAACGATCAGCTCGTTCCCGTGAAGGACACACTTACGTGGTGCATCTCTCCCACGGAGACCTACGAGATAGACGAGTTCGGTAAAATATCCGAGGGCGGCGTTATATTGAAGCACAACGGATATTACTATATGATTTACGCAAGCGGACATTATAAGGGCCATTACGGCGAGGCTTACGCCGTTGCAAAGGACATCCTCGGCCCCTATACCAAGTACGTGAATAACGATATTCTGACCTATACCGCCCATATGGACGGATGCGGAGACGCAATATTCACCACAAGCCCGGACGGTAAAGAGCTGTTCTTCGTTTACCATATCCATTCCGTGGTGGGCAATCAAGGTTCGTCGCGTATGACCTGCATAGACCGCGTAAAATTCGTGCCCGACCCCAACGGCGGACCTGATATTCTGACGGTTTACGGACCGACTAATACGCCTCAGCCCAGACCCAGCACTCAGCCTTAAAATTCTTCCGTATGCCGCGGAAGATGCGGCAGGCGCGACCTTGACGTACGCAAGTACGTTTGCGCCCGCACCTACCTTCCTTCCTTGCCTACGAAAGAATTTTCTGCGGCTGTAGCCGTAAGGCGCGCAGCGTATATCGCTGACGAACGAAGTGAGGCAATGTCGCGTTGGTTTGAAAACATATCGCACCGAGCATTGCGAGGCATATCGCTTCTTTTGACAGAAAAGCCAAAAAGCAACGTAGAAAAGTCGGGCGGATCACATCCGCCCGACTTTTTTATTTAACGATATTAACTTTTTGCTAACGCTTTGATAATGCCCGCAACGCTTGCAAGCTGTTCCGCATTCAGCTTTTTCAAATCACGGACTATCTCCGATATGCTTGCGGGATCTGCGTTTTCGGTATCGAAGAATTCGGAAGGTGTGATCCCCAGATAATCGCATATATAATACAATCCGCTTAAAGACGGCATTGCTTTTCCGGACTCGATATTATTGATATAACCTGCATTCTGTCCGATGGACAGACTCATATCCCGTGCGGAAACACCTTTCTTTTCGCGCAGCTTTGCTAATCTAAGGGAAAACTCCTTATCATTCATACGAACACCCTCTTTGCGTTTATATGAATATTTTAACCCATACCAATGATGATTTTGTGGGATTTCAAGCTTTATTTGGCTTGAAGTGTTGGTTTATATATGTTATAATTTGATTAATAACGGAAACAAACCGATGAGAGGCTGCGTGGGTTATGCGTGAAGGTGACAGAGTGCTCGGAATATACGATTACGGTCAATTCTACCGAGTTGGATTCTTTGGACACAGATATATTGACGGATACAGAGAGGTGGAAGCGAGGCTTGAAAAGCTGTTAAGAGAGATATTGCGCGTTAAGCCTTTTGTTGAATGCTACGTTGGAAGAAACGGAGATTTTGACCAAATGGTCGCATCAACCGTCAGGCGCGTAAGAAGAGAGGGATTTGAACTCCAATGTGCCTTGGTGCTTGTTTTGCCGTACGTGACCGCAGAATACAAAAACAACGAAGAGTCATTTAAGAATTATTATGACGATGTTGAAATATGCGAGGCGGCTGAATTTTCTCATCCGAAAGCCGCTTTTGCTGTGCGAAACAGGGAGATAGCAGAACGGTGCGATCTTATCGTTTGCTGTGTGGAGCGGGAAAGCGGAGGTGCTTTTAAGGCTGTTGAGTACGCAAAAAGCTTGGGAAAAACGGTTATCAACTTATCGGATGGAGAATAAGCGCGCCGTAAGGCGCGCGGCGATATAGATCCCTTGGGGGATCTGCGATATACGATGCGCGTGCGATATATCTTCGATGCGATATACCCTTCGGGCGAGAAAGTGCCCTTCGGGCAAGAAAGTGTCTTTAGCGAAGCATAGCACTTCTTCTTAACGCATAAAAAACGCCCACCGAGATGCGCGCCTTAAGGCGCGCATCTCGGTGGGCGGTTCTGTTTTTTGATCGTTACTTAATAGAATACGTCTGAGAGGTTCCGTCTGCAAAGGTAAGCTCAACGCTGTATTCCTTGCTTTCGGATGCCACGACGAACGCCATAGTACCCTCGGTATCAACGCTTGCGTAGCTCTTGCCGTCTACCTTTGCGGAAGCTACGGTCTTTCCCTCGGGTATCTCAATCATGAGATACGTTCCTTCAAGCCCCAGCTTTGCGGCAATGAAGCTCTCCTCGGAGCGGTATACGGCGTCTGCGGCTATATATCCCGCCTGAACGAAGCTTGCGGCACTTTCGGTGCTGTCGCCATTTTCGGGCTCGAAGAGGGTTGCTGTAAGGTAAGCCTTATATCCGTCAACGGGCACGATGTACGCGCCTCCCGCAAACGTGACGGTTGCCGCATCACCGAGCTTTGCGGTGTCCTTGGTTCCGCTGTACCGCTTGAGGGTCAGAGAAGTGCCGTTATCCAGCTTATAATAAGCTATGCCCTGACCTTCGAGTATATCAAGCACCTTGTTGACGCCTCTTGCGCTTGCGTCAATAACGTACGCCGTGGGAAGGGAGCGGTATTTTACCGCAACGTCCTGAATGTAATACTTGGTAATGTTTTCCGCTCTTCTGACGGTGCCGTCAGCCGCCACCAGAGGATTGTTCCAAAGCAGGGTGGAAGCATCGTTTCTCGTGTAGCCGTGTTTTATAACGATGGGACGGTTTTCATCATACTTCTGGGCAGAGAGTGCAAGAGCGGTTCTTGCCTCGTTTACCTCCTTTGCAAGCTGACCTTCGGAGCTTGCCGCCAGGGCAAATATCTCCTTTACTGCCGTTACCTGGGAGAACACTCTGCGGGCGAAAACGTAGTCGCCGCCCGTGATGCCGGGGATCTCAAGGATAAAGGAGTACGCTCCGTTAACTATTCCGTATACGGAATTTGCGGTAAGTGAGGTCTGGGGGGTCTGATAGTAGTAGCCTCTCAGGCCCGTTTTTTCAACGTTCTTCAGCACCTCGGTAACCAGCTCCGCGCTTCTCATACCTCTTTCCGTATATTCGCCCTTAATAACCGCCTCTCCGTTAACGAAGGGAGTATTAAGCACGCCCGCGCACATAAGACCAACGTCGTAAATGTCCGTAAGAATATAGCTGTCGCCGTATTTGGGCTCGAGGGGAGCCTCGTGGCAGTCAATCAGTATGGTGGGCTCAAAGAGATCGAAAGCCTTTACAACGCCGCGTATCTCCGCGCTCTGGAGAATAGCGTAATCGCGGTTAAGGTTAAGATTGCCGTTTGGCGTATTTCTCGTGAAGCTCTTGCTTCCGTCGGGGTTAAGGCGGGGAACTATAACCACAGCCCCCACGTTGCCCTTAAGCAGTGAGCTTCCGTATTCTCCGCACATCTCGCTGATAAGCGCAAGAGCGCCTTCACCGCCCGAGGGCTCGTTACCGTGCACGAATCCCGTTACCATAAATACGTCTCTGCCCGCCTTGGCGCCGATTATAGCCGCCGCTTCCTCAAGGGTGGCGCTGGCGGGGATGGCGTCCTTCGTGAAGATCACCACGGGCACGGTAACTCCGCCGGGGGAGGTGAACAGATCGTAGGTGTATGCGTATGCACAGCTTGAGGTCTTGGTCTTGATAAAGTCAAGCATCTCCGCATTGGTGGTGAATTGTCTCGTGCCGTAGCGGTTATTTGCAAAATAGGGGGTATCAAAGATCTTGAAGCCCTCAAGCTTTTCGTTATTGTAATGCAACTTTTCTATAAGCTCGGAGTTTTCAGCGTGGTTTGCCGCCTCAAATCCGTTGCCGCTCTTTGGCAGGTATACGGAATGGTCAAAGACCATGCTTTCTTCCTTGCCCGTTACGTACACGTACTTGCGCTTGTAGTCCTTCTCCGAGTGATATACGACGTAATTGTAAAGACCCGGCTCCACGTTGAATACCGTGGTGCTTCCGGATATCTCGTCTGCGGTGAGCTTTGCCCCCGACGTCACGAGTCCCGGACGGAGATAGATCTGCGCGTTTGCGGAATGCCTGAAGGTAAGCTTTGTGGTGGCAAAGCTCTTTTCAAGGGAGATAACGTAGCTCGTTTTGCCGTTCTCCGTTTTCTCTTCAAGCTTCTCTCCTGCCTTGGGGGTATAGCTTATTTTGGCGCCGTCGCTCTTTTCAGCGACGACGTATGCGCGGTCAAGGGGATCGCCGTTGATGATAAGATTCGTCTCGCCGCTTACGGTCTTTGCGCTGACAGTTGCCTCGGGGAAGAGGGTAAGGGTTCCGCCGCCCGTGAAGGTATCCGCCTCTGCGGAAAGACCCAGCGAGAGCTTCCGTCCCCCGGAAATATCAATGTTCAGGGTCTTGGTGCCCTTAACGCTGCCCTTGGTAAAGCCGTCTGCGGTAACTCCGCAGGTAATGCTTCCGCCCTTAACGGTAACGGAGGAAGAGCCTCTTACCACGCCCGTGGTAATGCCGCCGCCGTAAACGTGGCCGTAAATATCGCCGCCGTTTATTACCACGGTGGTGTTGCCCATTACTATGCCCGTAAGTCCGCCGCCCGCAACGTTGTATTCGCCTGCGGGATTGGAGTAGGAGGAGTGCATATTGGTAAAGTAGTAGTTTATCTGACCGCCGTTTACCTCAAGATAGGTATCGCCCTTCACGGTGCCTCCTCGGCTTCCCGCCGCAAGGTTAACGCCTACCCAGCCGCCGTCCATTACCACGTGGGTGTTGCCGTTAAGCATACCGTTATATCCGCCCGCGTATAGGTTCTGGTAAATGAACGCGTCGTCCTTCACGGTTACGTTTACGTTACCCGTTGTGGTTACGTTTGCAAACTTCGTGGTGCCGTACAGACTCTGGTTTATACGGGCTTTTCCGTAAACGGATATGTAAATATCGCCCTTGAAGGTGTATTTCTCATTGCCCGAGCCGCAGCAGGAGCCCATAACGCCCGAGCCCGAATCAAGATATACCACAACGGCGTCGCCGCCTACGTTAACGTGGCTGTCGCCCTCAAAGTTGCCCATAAAGGTTCCGCCGGCAACCATATTGTCCACGGAGCCGCCGAGAAAGCTTATATTGGAGTTGCCTTTGAAGGTGCCGTTATAGTTGCCGCCGAAAATGTTGCGGAAGTATCCGCTCTTGACGGTTAAGTCGGAATTTCCCTCAAAGGTGCCGGACATGGCGCCGCCAACGAGGGAGATATAATTGGAGGCAAGGGCGTTGCGGCAGAATACTTCCTCGTCTATCACCAGGGAATTACCCATTGCAACTATATAAAGATTGCCGTGCAACGTCTTGTCAAGAGTTATACTTTTGAAGGTTACGGCACAGCCGAGAGTAATATCACCCGAAAGCTTCAGTGCCGCATCGTCGGTATAGTCGCCGGTGGGACTCTTGGAGGTAATAACCAGAGGGCCGCCTGCGGATAAGGTAATATCCTCCGTAATAGCGGTATCACCGCAGATCACCACGGTGCCTCCCTCGGGGATCGCCTTTATTGCGGAGAGAAGATCGGAATATGCGTCTGCGTTTTTGCCCGTACCGTCAACGTACACGGTGTTTGGATCGTCCACGGGTGAGGGTGCATCTGTCACGGGTGCGTCGGTTGCCGGGGCATCCGTTACGGGAGCGTCAGTTGCGGGTGCGTTGGTTATTGGGGTCGTTGCTTGGGGTGCATCCGTGTCAGACGGGGGCTGCGCGGAGCATCCGCCAAGGCAAAGGGCGCCGCATAATATTACGGCAAGAATAAGACCGAGACGTTTTTTCATAGCTATCCTCCGTTCAGGTTTTCTATAGCGATTATATCGTATTTCCGACTTGTTTGCAATATAAAGTAAAAAGGTTGACAATTTATTTTCCGTATGCTATACTGACAAAAAACGGATCAATAGAGGCGCGAATGCCATGATAAACATCGCAAGGGACTTGTGCGGTGCGGTAAAGGGGCGTTTGCCGAGGGCGTGAGCTTTTCCCAAGGGCGCACGTTCGGGCGCGGCGAGAACATTGCCGCGACTGTCACCCGCGTGGGTGTTGCGCTATTTGATATCAGGACTGCGGTCACGGTATTTTATAGCCGTGGCTGTTTTTATTTGTTTTCCATTTGCAATTAAATATATATATCAAAAAGGAGAAAACAATGGAAGGTACTATTTGGGCATTCTTGCCCGCAGTCATTGCCATAGTGCTTGCATTGATTACCAAGCAGGTGTACGTATCCCTGTTCCTCGGTATCTTTGTTGGTGCTATGATGTACGCCGGAGGCGATCCGCTGAAGGCACTCTTCACCCTTTATCAGGTAATGAGCGAGAAGGTGGGCGGCAACACCACCATCATCGTTTTCCTGGTAGTTCTGGGAATTCTCGTCGTGCTTCTGCAGAAGTCCGGAGGCGCTAAGGCCTACGGCGACTGGGCAGGAAAGAAGATCCACTCCAAGGGAAGCGCTCTTGCGGCTACCGCAGGTCTCGGCTGCCTTATCTTCGTGGACGATTACTTCAACTGCCTCACCGTCGGTTCCGTTATGCGTCCCGTTACCGACAAGTTCAAGATCTCCCGCACAAAGCTTGCGTACATAATCGACGCAACCGCCGCTCCCGTCTGCATCATCGCTCCCATCTCCAGCTGGGCAGCCGCAGTTGCGGGTGAGCTGGACGGCGACGGTCTGATGGTATTCATCAGCACCATCCCCTTCAACGTATACGCGCTTCTCACCCTCGTAATGGTATTCACTCTTTGCTTCCTTAAGTTCGACTTCGGCAAGATGAAGAAGAACGAGATGATCGCAGAGACCACCGGCGACGTATTTGCCGGCGTTACCGAGGATGCCGAGTCCTCCGAGGAGGTTAAGTCGAATCCCAAGGGTAAGGTACGTCACCTGATTATCCCCGTTCTGGTGCTTATTGCGTGCTGCATCGGCGGTATGATCTATACCGGCTTCTTCTATAACTGGGATACCGGTCTTATCGACACCGAGCTTCAGTCTGCAAACGTAATCGAAGCATTCTCCAACTGCGATGCGGGTATGTCCCTTGCAATCGGCTCCACCGTTGCTCTCGTTATTATCTCTCTTTACTATATGCTTGCTAAGGTAGTTTCCTTCAAGGAGATCACCTCCAGCTTTACCGACGGCTTCAAGGCAATGGTTCCCGCAATTCTCATTCTTACCTTTGCATGGTCCATCTCCGGTATTATGGGCGCAAAGGGCGGTTATCTGGATGCGCAGGCGTTCGTTGAGGCTAACCTTGCAAACTCCAACTTCCCGCAGTTCCTGTTCCCCGCAATATTCTTCATTCTTGCGGGCGGTATCGCATTTGCTACCGGTACCTCCTGGGGTACCTTCGGCGTGCTCGTTCCCATCGCCGTTACCATTCTCGGCGGCAGCGGAACCCTCACCATTATGACCGTATCCGCAACTCTCGGCGGTGCCGTATTCGGTGACCATATTTCCCCTATCTCCGATACCACCATCCTTGCTTCCGCAGGTGCTCAGTGTAATCACGTTGAGCACGTAAACACTCAGCTGCCCTATGCGGGTCTCGTGGCTGTTATCGCCGCGCTTGCATACGTTGTTGGCGGTCTTTGCACCACTCTCGGCAACGTTGTCAGCTGCCTCATTATGTGGGCGGCGGCTCTTGCCCTGTTCGCAGGCGCCGTATTCGTTATCAAGATGACGAACAAGAAGGCTGCAGAGTAATTCAATAAGAGCGATCCTCAAAAAAAGCATCGGCGTTGCCAAAGCAACGCCGATGCTTTTTTTCATATTATTGCGGCTTCAAGCGCCTTTAAAAATTCATCTTCCACGGCTTTGAGCTCCGCGTGATCAAATGTCGGCGAGGAGAGAAGGGGAGGGGCGGTATCGTAAAGCTTTCTGCCCGTAAGGGTCAAAAATTCGTAATAGAGCACGCAATCGTCAACTGCCGATATCTCCGCAAGCTCCTCCTCGTTTGGCGCGTAGGAGAGCCATTTTTCGTATATAACGTCCTGCAGCACCCTTTCAACCTCCTTGTATTGGGGCAGAAGCACCTTTACGGGACGGGTAACGTCGGAAAGGTAAGCCTCGCTTCCGTCGTGAAGCAGACAGCCGAGCACAACGCGGGGCGAATATCCCCTTGCCTGCGCCTCCCGCATACAGTTGAGGGAGTGCTGTGCAACGGAATAAAAATGGGGGAAATGACCGTTTGCGCGGCAAAGCATGTAAAGGGCGTGGGCAATATCCCGCGGGTCTATAAGCTCCGGGTTTGGATGTATGGGGTCAAACATAACTCCCGTGTATGTAAGTATCTCGCTCATAATATTGCCTTTCTGCACTTTTTGCCGTTTTTGGTAAAATAATTGTAGCACAAAGGCGGTCGGCTGTCAAATCCTTTGATAATTTTGAAAAAATCTCAAAAACCCCTTGCAAAACCGTATTTCTTGTGATATACTATCGTAGTCAATTAAATGATGTAGGGGTATAGCTCAGCTGGTAGAGTACCGGTCTCCAAAACCGTGGGTCGCGGGTTCGAATCCTCCTGCCCCTGCCAAAGAAAAATCCGCATTCGTAAGAATGCGGATTTTTCTTTGTATTATTCACTATTCATTATTCATCATTCATTATTCATTCGTCCCACACGCGGATTTTTAATGAAAAATGAATAATGAAGTCGCT
>SVSB01000047.1 GCA_015064505.1 Oscillospiraceae bacterium | reverse complement strand
TTCTTCACTATTCACTATTACTTATTACCTAATCGACAAGTTTCGAAAGAGAAGAGTGAAAAGTGAAGAGTTAATAGTGAAAAAGTAAAATCGACAAGCTTCTGTCGAAACTTGTCGATTTTTGGTGGGAGCGGGTGGATTCGGACCACCGAAGTCACTGACAACAGATTTACAGTCTGCCCCCTTTGGCCGCTCGGGAACGCTCCCATATTAAATTGTGCTGGAGCTGGTGGACGGACTTGAACCCCCGACCTGCTGATTACAAATCAGCTGCTCTACCAACTGAGCTACACCAGCATATCGAACTGTCTGTCCGGCAACGCACATTATTCTAACACAAAGATATGCCTTTGTCAAGAGTTTTTGCAGAAAGATTTAAAATATTTTTTCTTTCCTCATTCATTTATTCTATCTCCTTGATTTATACAAAAAACTGTGCTAAACTACAGTATTATATATGTAATATTCCTATGAAAGGCGGAATAGGTATGAAGATCGTGATCATCGGCGCAGGCAAGATAGGGCTTTCCCTTGCAAGATGCCTCTCCGAGGACGGAAATGCCGTTACGATAATCGACTCTAACCCAAAGACGGTAGAGGATGCGGTAAACGCCCTTGACGTTAACGGCGTTATGGGAAACGGCGTTAATATAACGGTACAAAAGGATGCGGGGGTAAATAAATCGGACGTTCTTATTGCAACCACTTTCAGCGATGAGATCAATATGCTTTGCTGCCTTATCGCAAAAAAGCTTGGCGTGAAGCGCACCGTTGCAAGAATACGCGACCCCGAGTATTCCCGTCAGTTCATTCTGATGCTTGATATGATGGGACTTGACTTTGCGGTAAATCCCGAGCTTGAGTCAGCATCCGAAATGTCGCGCCTTCTGCGCTACCCTACCGCCATCAGCCTTGACAGCTTTGCAAAGGGCAGAGTTGATCTTGCGGAAATGATAATAAGCGAGGGCTCTCCCCTTGACGGACTTAAGATAAGCGAGATCACCCGCACCCTTGACGTAAGGCTTCTCGTATGTGCCATTCAGCGCGGCGAAGAAGTTATCATCCCAAACGGCGAAAGCGTAATCCTTGCGGGTGATAAGATCCACTTCACAGCAGGGCACGAGCAGCTTACAGCGTTCTTTAATAAGATAGGCGCTTACGCAAAGAAGCTCCGTAACGTGCTGATCATCGGAGGCGGCAGGATCGCTTACTATCTTGCCCGCAGACTTCAGGACAGCGGAATGTCAGTTAAGATAGTGGAAAAGGATGAAAAACGTTGCCTTGAGCTTTCCGAGATGCTGCCAAAGGCAGAGATAATCCACGGAGACGGCACGGATCAGTCTCTTCTTGACGAGATAGGCTTTGCGCAGTTTGATGCCTGCGTTGCCGCAACGGGTGTTGACGAAGAAAACATCATAATCTCCATGTACGCAAAGCACGGCGGAATGAGCAAAATTATCACCAAGATAAGCAAATCCACCATGATGAATATGCTCAATTCCGTGGGTATAGACACCGTCATATCCCCCAGAGAGCTGACGGAAAACCTCATTCTCTCCTACGTGCGTGCGCTGAAGAACACCGAAGGAAGCTCCGTTATTACTCTTCACAAGCTGGTAGACGGCAGAGTGGAGGCGCTGGAGTTCCGCGTTTCCGATAACAGCGCGGTAATAAACAAGCCCCTCTTTGAGCTTGATCTTAAGGGCGGTTTGCTTATTTCCTGCATCATCCGCGGAAACAACATCATAATTCCCGGGGGCCGCGACGTTATTCTCCCCGGCGACAGCGTAATAGTTACAACGGTAAATCAACAGCTTTCCGACCTTGACGATATTTTGAAGTGATATGAATTTAAGAAGTGTATTTTTAATTCTCGGCAAGATAGTTTTCCTTGTCGGACTTGTTATGCTTATCCCGGTCGCTATTGCCTTGATATATGGTGAGGGAATATGGAGCACTTATCTTGCGGTGGCTCTGTTCACCGCTGCCATTGGCTCCTTAAGCTTTGTTGCCAAGAAAAAAAAGCTTACTGTACGCGCCCGCGAGGGTCTTGCAATAGCAGGGCTCGTTTGGATAATAGTCAGCTTTATCGGAGCTCTTCCCTTTTGGATATCCGGAGAGATACCAAGCCTTATAGACGCTGTTTTTGAGACTGTTTCCGGGTTCACTACCACGGGCTCAACGATCCTTTTGGATATTGAAGCTCTGTCTCATGCAAGTCTGTTTTGGCGCAGCTTTACTCACTGGATAGGCGGTATGGGAGTTCTCGTGCTTGCCCTTGCACTGCTTCCCGGTAACGACACCCAATCCATGCACATTATGCGCGCAGAGGTTCCCGGCCCAACCGTGGGCAAGCTTGTGTCAAGGATCAGAGTCACCGCAAGGATCCTGTACATTATATATATTGCTCTGACCGTGTTGGAGATAGGTTTTCTGCTTATCGGAGGGATGCCGTTATTTGATTCGATCGTTACCTCCTTTGCAACAGCCGGCACAGGCGGTTTTGCCATAAAAAACGCCAGCATTGCCGCTTATAACAGCGCATATATAGATATCGTCATAACGCTGTTTATGCTGTTATTCAGCGTTAACTTTACACTGTATTACATGATCCTGCTGGGGCAGTTCAAGACTGCCGTAAAGAGCGAGGAGCTCCGCTGGTTCGGCGGCATAGTATTCGTTGCCATAGCATTGATAACCATTGACATTTTGCCGCTTTACGACGGTTTTTTCGAAGCCCTGCGTTACTCGTCCTTCCAGGTAGCTTCAATCGTTTCCACCACGGGATTTATAACGGCAAATTACGATCTTTGGCCAACCTTTTCGCAGACTGTGCTTGTAGGGCTTATGTTTATCGGAGCCTGCGCAGGATCCACCGGCGGAGGTGTAAAGGTCTATCGCGTGGTTGTTATCTGCAAAACCGCCTTTGCCAACGTGCGCCGTCAGCTATTTCCGCGCACAGTTGCTCCGTTAAAGCACGAGGGAAAGCTTCTTGACAACGAGGTAAAGTCCGGTATAACCGGATATATGTTTGCATACATCATAATCGGCACCGTTTCAACACTGCTGATCGCGTTAGACAATCTGAACTTTTCTGAAGCGTTCACGGCAATGGCAGCCTGTCTTAACAACATAGGACCGGGACTTGGCAGTATAGGTGCAGTCGGAAATTTCAGCCATTTGAGCAACCTATCCAAAATAGTGCTGATCTTTGATATGCTCGCAGGAAGACTTGAGCTTTTCCCCATTTTAGCCATCTTCTATCCCACCGCCTGGAAAAAAGGTTAATGAGGTAAAAATGAAGAAGAATTACGTAATAAACTTTGCTTGTGCGCTCCTTGCTGTCATTTTGCTTGCGGTGGGCATAGGCGTATTTATGACAAACGTCAAAGCCCCCAAGGCTGCCGCCTCCCTCGGCAACACAGACATTTCCTCCGTGGAAATACTTGATTACTATTACGGCGAGTTTTGCATCGTTGACGTATATTCCTACACGGGAGTATCGCAGGATGCAATCGAGGAGCTGCATTGCTACGCGCTTATAAAGGATAAATACGGGAACGATCAGGCGGTATCTCTGACCGTGACCAAGGACGATGCCCCCTTTGAGGAAATAAGACTTTACGCAGGCTCCCCCAACGGTGCAATCGGCGACGTGGTTGTAAAATGCTACGCCAGGGCAAGAAACCTTAAGACATGGTCGGATACCTTAATTGGCTATTACAACGAGCTCACAAAGGAATATGCAGACATCGTGGGCATAACCGTAAGCACTCCCATTGACTTCGGATATTACTGCGACGCCGCCGAGCCCTTTGCGGAGCTGCAAAAGGCAGAGCATAACGGCCCCCGTATCGCCTCCGCCATCTGCACCGCAATCGGAGGAATGCTTCTCTTTGCCGCTTTTCTGATTCCCGGTATCGAGTCCTACGCCACCGCAAAATCCGAGTTTACTCCCCTTACCGACAACGAGGAAGCCTCCGATGATGAATAAGATACTTCTGATGCCCGATTCCTTCAAGGGTACCATCTCTTCCCTTGAGGTATGCAATATAATGAAGGACGCGCTGAAGCGACGTTTTCCTCAATGCAATACCGTATCCATTCCCATTGCCGACGGCGGCGAGGGCACGGCTGTAAGCTTTGTTTACGCCCTTGGCGGCACGATGGAAAAGGTAAGATGCAAGGGTCCGAAGCTTGAGGATATTGAGGCAGAATACGCCCTGCTCCCCGACGGCACGGCAGTTATAGAGCTTGCATCCGCCGCGGGTCTCCCCATGGTTGCCGATAACCCCGATCCGAAGGTCACCACCACCTACGGAGTAGGGCAGCTCATCGGCGCCGCCCTTGATAAAGGCGCCAATAAAATAATCCTTGCCATCGGCGGCTCTGCCACAAACGATTTCGGTTGCGGCATTGCTTCCGCTCTCGGCGTGCGCTTTACGGACGAAAACGGCAATGAGTTTTTGCCCACGGGCGGCACTCTTGCCCACGTTCGCCACATAGACGTAGCAAACGCCGATCCCCGTCTTAAAAATACAGAGCTTATCTGTATGTGCGACGTTACCAATCCCCCCTACGGAGAAAAGGGCGCCGCTTACGTATTTGCACCGCAAAAAGGAGCAGACAATGAGTGCGTAAAAGAGCTTGACGCGGGCGTTAAGAGCATCTGCAACGTAGTTACGGCAGATCTTGGCGTTGACGTTTCCTCCCTCCCCGGAGGCGGTGCCGCAGGCGCTTGCGGCGCAGGTATGTACGCATTCTTCGGCTTTAAGCTTCAGGCGGGCATCGACGTGTTGCTTGATACGGTAAAGTTTGAGGAGCTTGCAAAGGATGCTGACCTTATTTTCACAGGCGAGGGTTGTCTTGACTCCCAGACCCTCGGAGGCAAGGTGGTAAGCGGCATCGGATGCCGAGCCCAAAGAATCGGCGTTCCCGTTATTGCCGTTGTCGGCGGAGCAAAGGATGGGGCAGAAGCCATCCACGACCACGGAATTACCGCCGTATTCACCACCAACAGAATGCCCGAGCCTCTTACGAAGGATACCGAAAAATGCAAGCAGAATCTGAAATTCGCCTTTGACAATATAATACGCATTTTAGATTGGAGAAAGTAATATGGGAATGATAACCTACGAAAAACTGCGTAGCTACAGCTATTCAAACGACAAGCTGATAAAGGGAGAGATCAAGGGCGTTGCCGTACAGTTCACGGGACTTGGCGGCAGCTCAATGCAGGACGATAACGAGCGCGCCATCCGTTTTGCGGAGCACGGCATCATTCTGCTTATCCCCTATAACGACCCCTGGTGCTGGATGAACGATCAGGCAGTGGCATATACAGACGAGGTGGTAAGCGTTGTTTTCGAGCATTACGGACTTGACGAAAGCACCCCCATCGCCCATATCGGCGGTTCTATGGGCGGTCTTTCCGCGCTGGTGTACACCAAGTACGCAAAGCGCACTCCCAAGACCTGCGTGGTGAACTGCCCCGTGTGCGATCTGCCCTACCACTTCACCGAGCGCCCCGACCTTCCCCGTACTCTTTATAACGCATTCTTTGACGAAGCAGAGGATCTGCAGGCGGCTATGGAAAAGCGCTCCCCCCTGCACCTTGCTCCCGTAATGCCCGACGTAAGCTATCACCTTTTCCACGCGGAATGGGATACCGCCGTATTCAAGGAAATGCACTCGGATAAGTTCTACGAGGTAATGAAGGACAGCCACCGCATCACCTACGACGCAGTTCCCAAGCGCGGTCACTGCGGCCTTACCCCCGAAGCCGCAAAGAAGTACGAGCAGTACGTATTTGAGGAGCTCAATGCATTTTAACAACGTAAATGCTTCTGCATATAAAACTCACTTAAGTACGTTCCATCCTTTAATTTGAACGCATTCGGCTTTTCCGACACAACGGAAAAGCCGAATTTTTCGTAAAGGTGCCGCGCACGGCTGTTTCCCTCCACAAACTCAAGCTCCATTATCTCCGTTCCATGAGCTTTCGCCGCTGCGATAAGCTCTGCGAACATTGCGGAACCGATTCCCAGATTCCAATACAACTTTTCAATGCTGATTCCAACAGAAGCGCGGTGTCGTGTCTTTATTTTATCAAAAAAACGCACATGGCAGGTGCCTGCTATACGCCCCTCCACCTCACAGCATATGGCAAGAATGTTTGGCGAATCAACGCGGTTTGTTATCCATTTTTTCTCATTTTCTACGGTCATTGCATCGTACTCCTCGGGATAGTGCGTTAGGAAATCCGTCTCTCCGCAGGTTATTTGCAAATGCCTTATCAATTGTTCCGCATCATCTGTTATAGGATTTCTCAATATGGCTTTTCTACCATTTTTTAAGGTTATCTCTTTCTTCTCAAATCTCATTTTTCTTCCTCCATCAAAAAAACACTCAAAGTTACTGATATGCAAGCCTCCCTCATTGAGGGAGGGGAACCGCTTGCGGTGGAAGGAGTTTTGCTTTAGACAGTTAAACCAAATACTATTACACGAACTCCTTCAGTCAGACTTCGTCTGACAGCTCCCTCAGAGAGGGAGCCAAAACATCTCGCGCAGCATCCTACAACCCGAACCTTTCCTTAATCATCCTTGCAGTCTCATCGGGTGCAAGACAGGTATTATCTATCTTTACATAGCTTTCAAAAGGCAGGCTTTCGCCTTCATAGGAGTTTAGTCTGTATTTTGCAGCTGTCTTGCGCATTTCCGCCTCGCTCCATTCAAGATTGCGCTTGGATTCTTTATGCAGAAGTCTATTTTCCGAACGGTTGCGCACAAGCCTTTCTTCAAAATCCGCGCAAAGCTCAACGACGTGGCATTCTGCCCCGTTGGATCTGAAAAGCTCTATAATGCCGAGGATATAATCGTATTCGCTTTGCTCGTCGAACGCAAACATATACGTAAATATCAGCCCGGGAAAATCTCCCACGGCAAACAATTCAAACACGGTTTGACGTATAGCTCCGTTTAACGCGCTCCATTCGGGCTCGCCGTGCGCAAACAGCTTGCGCGTCAGCTCAATGGACATATGATTGTGAAACAGCCTCAGCGGCGTTATTTTCGCAAGCTCCTGCCCCACGGTCATCTTTCCTACCGCGTGAGGCCCCAATATTATCACAAGTTGTTTTGACATAATGCTATTCCTTTCTGAAAATATCCAGAACGTGATTGGTTGCACCCACCATATCCTCCCTTTCGCAGATGCATAAATGATAGCGCATATAGGTTTCAAAGGTGGCATTGTCCATTTCGTCCACCGCGTTTCCTATAAAATGCGTCAGCATATCTGCGCCAACGTAATGAAGACGGGTTACGGCAAATTTCTTCATAAGGGCGTCTATATCCTCCTTGCGGTATAGAGAAAAGATCTCCCGCGGAGTGGAATCAAGTGCAAAGGTATCGGGGTTTATCAGCGGCTTATACTGATCCATATTTATGCCGCCACGAGCAAAGCAAAACTGATACACCGTCATATCGCTGTTGCAATAAGCGGCAAATATAACGCCGCCCCTTTTGGCAACGCGAATCGCCTCGCTCATCGCTCTGTGCTTATCCTCATCGGTATACAAATGATACATAGGCCCAAGAAGAAGCACTACATCATACTTACCGTCGGGAATAAACGAAAGATCAAGGGCATCCCCCTGCCTGACGGTAACGTTCTCGCCCGTCCTTGTATTTGCGCGGAAAACGTCGATATTGCATTCCATAAGCTCTACCGCGTACACCGCATACCCCTTCCTTGCAAAATAGTGGGAATATCTTCCCGTGCCCGCGCCGATCTCCAGAATTTTCATCCCCTTCTGCAGATATTTTTCAATATAATGCACGGTGGTAAGAAATTCTACCGACCCGTGCCTTGAAGTAAGCCGCGCGTCCTCGTTGTGAGTTTCGTAATAACCTTTAAGTGCTTCAATGCGTTCCATTTTTCCTCCTTACAAAATCTTTTTGAATTTTTTGTAGGGACCGGCGTCCTCGACGGTCCATTGATATTCGCGGACTACGATCTCTGTGTTTTTGAAACAAAAAAACGGTGCAGATCGAAATACTTCGACTTGCACCGTAATATCCAAAATATATAGTTCTGTAAAACTATACCGATTTTTGGGTACGACAATACAAGCCCGAAGAATGCCAATAAGCATTATCTCCGCGCATCATAGCAGCATTATTAACGTTAATATAGTAAACTGCCATTGCCGTGACCCTTTCAAAAATTTTGGTTAGTATAACACCGCAAACTCAAGTTGTCAAGGTTTTTTGAAAAAATCAGTGATTAAACCGTTTCTGCAGGGTCTTTTTCAACCTCGAGTTGCGTACATTGGCGTATCAGAAAAAAATCATCCGTCCTGCACTCCAGTATGCGGGCAAGCAAGGGCACGGACACAATATCGGGATAACAGACCTGCTGCTCCCACTTGCATACTGCCTGTGCTGAAACGCCCACCAATTTGCCAAACTCGCTTTGGGACAAATTGTTTTTCTTTCGGTATTCCCTTATTTTTTCTGATATGGTAATATGATATGCGGGCATGCTCATTGAAAAGCACCATCCTTTATAATACTTACCTTTCTCATGCGGTTGATAACAGCCATAAGCTCCTGTTTACGCGGAAGATCAAGGAAGCGTTCACAAGTCGTAAAAAATGAAGAATAGAGAAAATCTATTCCTTCCTTATCAACGCGGACGTACATATCATTTATTTTCTTTTCGATATCGATCTTTCTATCGTTATTTGACACCTCCAGATAACGCAGCATAAATCCAAGTGTATCAAGTTGACGGGGAGAAACGACATCATGAAGTCCGCGAATGTCTATCTTTTCGTCACCTATTATAATGAACCCCATATCAGAAACCTGAAGTTTTTCAGTACCGCTTCCCTCGGGGTAGGAAGAAAAGCCTTGGGAATACAATGTTCTGTTTTGCCGCCAATCAACAAATGGAGGCAATTGGAGCTTTTTGTTGCCTGCCCTGCAAATATGCCTTGACTTATCGGTTACATCGTGTATTAAATAGTCCTCCATCATATAGACTCTGTCAGCAACAGAAAGGTACTCACCGCTGCCGCCGATAACAAGGATAGTGGAAATACCGTGATTGATATGCAGTTCGTTTACACGATCCGTGAACGGAGTTATGGGTTCCTTCTCTATCAACTCTTTCATCATCCGGTCGCGGATCATAAAGTTGGTAGCACTCCTATCCTCGTCGATAAGAAGTAGCTTGGCGCCGCAGTCCACAGCCTCCATAATATTTGCCGCTTGAGACGTGGAGCCAGATGCATGCTCTGTCGAAAAATCGCAGGGATCTCCGCCAGGAAGCCACTTTATAAACGGCGAAATGTTAACGTGCTTAACACTTCTGCCGTCCTCTGCCGAAATTGTCACAGCGCTTTCATCTGTAATGCAGAATTCTCTGCCGTCTCCGAGAACATGGTCGTATATTCCAGCGGAAATAGCATCCAGCAGGGTGGATTTCCCGGAATATCCACCGCCTGTGATTACTGTAACACCCTTTTTAATTCCCATTCCGCGCACACCGCCGATCTCAATTTCGTCATCGGGAGTAGATTTGAACGGAATCGCATCAAGCATCGGCAAATCCGTTCCTTTCGTTCGAGGAAGGATACTTCCGTTTGCAACAAACGCGCAATAGTCACTGTTTTTCAGCCATTCTCTGATAGCCAATTGTTTTTTGGCAAGTTCGGTTGCTTTTTTCAGCCCCTCAATATCAAAATCCAAGACAAAACGGTCAACCGCATCAGGCAGATCACGGCAAAGCATTTGCACGGTTTTTCTGAGCTTTTTTTGCGGTAATTGTACCTGTAGGCGAATACAAAGACACATAGTCGGAGGCATTTTGCCGTCGGTCAACAGATACACCGTGGAACCCGAACCGTTTACATAATCCTTTTGCGGACACATAGCAAAAAAAGCGCTGTTTCTGCTTAACACTTCTCCACCGGGAGAACACAGATAGTATTTGCCGTTCTCATTATCAGGACGGCTGCGATTGTACAGTACCGCATTCAATGCCTCAATGTGTTTTTTGAACAAACGCAAACAATAGTCTGCTTCGGCACGGCCAAGAAAGCCTTCAGCAACCTCTATACCAAGCAGCTCACACGGTATCCTTACAGTAACAGTTGGCTTATCTTGTGCCAGCTTGTGTGTAACCGTTATCTCAAACCCCACCCTATCATTATAATACACGGGGTCATGATCAGGCCATGGCTCAATAGTCGGATGTGCGGGATCGGAAACCGTCATGGTTCCCTCGTACATTTGTTTATAAGTTGTCGTATTCGGTTCCATTGATAAAAGCTTGTTTTTCAATCTTTTCATTGGCATCCCTCTCTTTCGGATATTTCGTCAAAATAGTTTTTTCGTTACAACTTATATCCGAAGGCTTCCCACGAAAAACAAAAAGCACCCCGAGGGTGCATAAATATGAAGTAACAAAAAAACACACCCCCACCGGATGTGCACCTATATAAAGCAAAATCATCTAACGGCAGACGATACATATGACATCCGATAAATATAAGCTTTTTTCATACTATCGCCTCCTTAATTTTGATTTGCAAATTGATTACGGTAACAGTGTATCACATTTCTGCCCCAAAGTCAATGAACGCCGCCAACTTTTTTATCAACCGTTGGTTTAATCAAGCCTTTGGGAATTGTTCATATATATTTGAGAAAGATTTTATTTTTTTGTAAAACCTCTATTGACAAACGAACCCGAAGATGTTATAATTACTGTCGTTGCCGAGTGTGTGCCTTTAGCTCAGCTGGATAGAGCAACTGCCTTCTAAGCAGTAGGTCGAGGGTTCGAGTCCCCCAAGGCACGCCAATTTAATATGGTGGGTATAGCTCAGCTGGTTAGAGCGCCAGGTTGTGGCCCTGGAGGTCGACGGTTCGAACCCGTTTACTCACCCCAGTAGAAAAAAGCAAGTCGCAGGACTTGCTTTTTTCATTTTCGTTCGTCTACCTGCAAGCTAAAAAGCGCACGATTCTGCAACCCGGTATGATCTATTGCGAACGCGTCGGTTCATAATATTCTCATTTTCCGTAACTGCGATTCTCCGCAACCTTTACAAGGCCTGCGCGTTCACTTGCAGAAACGCCAATGGGAGAATCGTCTGCCTCGGCGTTGGCGTTTCCTATAACTGCGTTTTCTCTTGCGCACGCGTCAATGGCAAAATGCCACATAATATCCGCTATCTTTTCATTTCTTCCCTTCCCGATGCAGAAGATAGCGCCGATATCGTATTTTTCAAGCTCACGGACTTTTTCAAGCGTAGGCATCGCAAGACACACAAGCTCACCGTCCTTGAAAACTCCCATAGGCATCATTCCGCAGTTGCCCTTTCCCTCAAAATGTACGCTTATTGCCCTCACGTGGCAATCACCGCATCCGCCGTTTTGCTTAAATACCTTAATGCTTGCCATATCGTTTTCCGTCAGCAAACGGGCAGTCATTCCATTGTTATCGGGCACGTCACCGCTTTTCCCCGCATATATCATATCGTAACCGCACCTGCAGGTAAGACCAAGTCTTGCCGCCTCCCCATCAAAAAGCTCCCATACGGAATCAACGGTCCTGCGTATAGAGAATCGCATCTCGGGAACCCTTGAGAACAGCTTAAGATAAGAAAGAGCATCCGCCTCGTTTTCGCAAACAAGCATAACGGCGGGATCAACGGAATTATAATCCGAAACGTACACAAAATGCTTGAGAAGCTCCGGATCCCCGAGAGTAAGTATCTCGGACTCCGCAACCGTCATTCCGATAATATCCTCAGCATATTTCAAGGGATTGTGCGTAAAGCAATAATCAAGGGCAGAATCAACGTCCGATGCCGCAAGCTCGGGGAAAATGCGTCTGAATCGGCTTATGGATATCTTACCCGAAAGATCGTGCCAATTCACCGCCGCGCGCTTGTATTTCTCCCTGTATTCGCTTGGGGTAAGGCTGTAAAAGCTTTTAAATGCGCGGGTAAAGCTCTCCGGACTTGCGTAACCGTAATCAAGAGCAATATCAAGAACCGTTCTTTGGGTCCTGCGCAGCTCTAACGCGCTTCTCGTAAGCTTATAGATGCGGGAGTATTCCACAGGGCTGTATCCCGTATGCCTCTTGAAAACGGAATCAAAATAAGTGAGCGAAAACCCCGCATTTTCAGCAATACTCTGCAACGACAGATTTTCTTTGGAGTTTTTTTGAATAAAACCGATGGCTTTGTCAATTAAATTTTTGTTTTCCATAAAGTCATCTCCTTTCTGTAATTGCATTGTAGCATAAGAATACGGCGGAATTCCTTGCAGTTATTATTGATTATATCACACGATTCTGATTCAGGCAAACTTTTGTTTGATTTCTATTGACATTGACCCGAGGTAAAGTGATAATATTATTTGCGGAGGTGAGATAATGGAAGAAAGAAAGCTCTACGATATAGCCGAAGTGTGCAAAAAGCTCCACACCACGTCAAGAACCCTGCGTTTTTATGAGCAGAAAGGGATCATACGCAGCACAACCGTTGGCATATCTCCGCGCCGTTTATATACGGAAGAGCAGCTTGCAAACGTCAGAAACGTTATTATTCTTCGCAAATTGGGACTGTCCGTAAAAACGATATCCGAATTGCAAGCAAATGAAACCGATCTGAAAAGCGCGGTTCGGTCCAGGCGGGCAGAAATATACGCATCCATTGATATGCATTTAAAGGAAATAACGCTTCTAAACGATGCGCTTTCTTCTCTGGAATGCGGAAAAACGATTTATGACAAGCTTTCTCCATCCGTAGCACTTGCAGAAAGCGAAGAAGAGCGCATCGCCTCAATATGCACAAACGCAGTTTTGGACGGGAACTACAATACGATCTATCCCTTTTTAAGCGAGCAACTGATCAAATTTATGCCCATGCAAGTATACGAAGCAGCAAGAACCGATACGTTCGCCCAACTTGGAGATTACGTTTCCTTCGACAAAGCCGAATCTGACCCGAAGCACCCAAACAGAATACTACATTATTTGAAGTTCTCAAAACTGGGTCTGAAAATAACCTACGCTTTCCACAATGAAAAGATATACGGATTATGGCTTGGTTATTATAATCCCAACGGAAAGGATAACTTATGCTGATCTATTGCTGCATTGCTTATTTATTGAACCTTGTTTGCATCGTGATATTTAAAAGCGAATTGCGCTTTACCTCACTGTCTTTGATGCCCGCATTATTGACAGCGATAATGCTGTTTCAGGCATTTTATTTTAAGAGCGAAAAAACCGATGCGAACTTTCAAACTGCTCACGGCTCCGTTTTTACCGCAGAAGAGCAGAATGAAATTCAAAGCTATATATCCAAAGCACTGTTTATTACCGCACCGTTGATACTTCCGTTCGCGTTTTTCTTTTCCTCTCCAATCAAGCTCTTATCCATCCTTGTCTATATCATCGGTTACGTATCAGCACCAATTATTTACCGTGCCAAAAATAAAGAAAAGATAAACTCAAGGCTCAAGCTTGAAGAAAAACAAAGAAAAGAACAAGAACTAAACGAGGAAATGGGCAGGCTGAAATAGCGAACAAAACACGATACTGATAATTACGGAGAAAAAATGGACTTCATATTTATAATCGGACCAAGCGCCGTGGGAAAAACGACTCTTGCGCGAGAGCTATACAAACATTACAACGGAGTATATTTTGAACAAAATATGGTGCCGGAATTCTGTATCCCCGCAGAAACCGAGGACCCCGGATTGTACGAAGAACAACTTTGTTGGGATAACGTTTTAAATCAACTTAGGTTCTTTTATGCAAACGGGTTGCGCAACATAGTTGCTTTGGATTTTGACGATATACGGGCAAAAGAGTTGCCAATGATTTTTAAAGGGTATAATTTCATTATATTAAGGCTTTTTTCAAGCAACCCAAGCCAGATAAAAGAACAAATGGAGCAACGGAAAAATTCCGAGGGCGGACTTTATATGCCAAATTACGTAGAGCGCTCAAACTCCGTTATTATGAACAGAAAGCTGCTACCCAACGAAGTAAAGATAGACGTTGCCGGAAAAACGCGGAGCGCGGTACTGCAAACGGCAATATCGGTCATAGATAGTTTTGTAGCTCAAACGAACTACGATTATGACCCCGATAAGGAACAAGACTATTTATCCTGGGTACAAAGCCGTCAGTTGTATTGAATGCTTCCACACACCGCTCAACAGCAGACCGCCCGCAACCGTTGTCATAAGAAACGGTTGCGGGCGGTTATTATTTTTTATCAAAGCACAAGCGAAGGCGCGGAGTATATTCTTGCCGCAAGCTCCTGATTCAGCAGATACAGGCTTCTGGGGTCGGAGCCGAACAGCTCCATTTTCGTGATCAGATCGTTTGCGTTGGTTTCCTCTTCGCCCTGTTCCTTGACGAACCAGTCGAGGAACTGCATAGTGCGGAAATCCTTAACGTCGTACGCGGCGGCGTAGATATCGTTGATAAGGGAGGTTACGTACTCCTCGTGCTCAAGACCCGCCTTAAGCACGTCCATGTGCTCGGTAAATACCTTATCGGGCTTCGCGATCGCATCAAGAGTAACCTCCTGATTTTCGTTCTGCAGATAGGTATAGAACAGCATTGCGTGATCTCTTTCCTCCTGCGCCTGGATCATGTACCAGTTTGCGAATCCGTCAAGACCCTTTGCCTTGAAGTAGTTGGAAAAATCAAGATACAGATATGCGGAGTAGAACTCCTTGTTTATTTGCTGATTCAAAAGCTCTTTGACCTTTGCGTTCATAATATCCTCCTAAAATTCAACTTTTTATTTCGGTTTTCTTACAGTTCCGTTTTCCACAGACCGTGGAGATTGCAGTATGCATATACTGCTTCGGGTACTTCATTATCAAGGGCGAAGGTAACGACAGGCTCTGCACCAACCGCAAGATCCTTGCGCTGGCCGCCCTTGTCTGTCTGCAGGTATACCCAAAGGATGCTATGCTCCTCCGCCATTGGATGAGCAACGGAACCAACCTCTACCCTTACAGTGTTTCCTTCAACCTTAACAACGGGAATATGCTTCTCGTGACTTGCCTCAACCGTACCGGGCTCCAGCTTAGTCATCTTTTGGCCGCAGCACATCATGGGCACCTTTGCATCGTTGATGACCTCCACGAGATTTCCGCAATGCTCACAAATAAAAAACTTGGTTTCTTTCATTATATTATCCTCCGAAAAGTGTTTTGTTTTATTACGCTTTTATTATACGCAATTGTATTCCCTTTTTCTGTGACTGAGTCACAAAAGCAAAGAAAATTTTCTCTCTTTTTCAAACTTCAAAAATGAATATTTTGCCAAAAAAGGCGTTTTTTCATTAAACCCCGTTGAATAAATAGATTATACTTGGCTTTTCACTGAAAAAATCCATGTTTTCGCAAGCAATGACGATCAAAAAACACATTTTTTGATATTATTTAAGTTTTTTCGCGGCTCTTACCTACAAAGCCAGCGGCATTATTCATTCATTTTGCATCATTATTCACAATTTGCGGTAAATATTATCAATTACCCCTCTGCTGCACACATTTTTCACATAATTTATGCATAATGCTCCGGTTATTGAAAGTGCTATAATTATCCCATCAAATACCTGCGGGGTGATTATTATGAGTACCAAGCTTGCAAGAAGATCTATAAAGATAAATGAGATAACCATTGATTATCTGTTAACGGCAGATATGATTGACGGCGCCAAGATATATTCCATAGAAATCAGAAGAACCGACGGAGTCGACGTTACGTCCTGCAGCCTTCGTGACGTTGCACGAAGCGAGGAAAAAGCTGCAAAGATGCTCGCGCTTCTTACGGAAAACTCGGTATGCCCCGCATCCGCGCCGTACGTGATTGATTCCCTTGCGGATTCGGTAACGTTTTATTGATGCGCTTGGCAATAAGTATCGCCAAGCGCACCGTCTACGCTACGCACGTCGAAATCCTGACAGTACGTTTTAATAAACTCCAAATCGGCGTTTTTCCCCCTTGACTCCCGCAACTCAATGTGGTATACTATGTAAGCACAAGCTCGCGCCCGCCGTCAGTAGCCTTAAGCGCGAGCACGTAACAAAATTTAATAAATCGGGGTGTGGCGCAGTTGGTAGCGCGCGACGTTTGGGAGCAGGACACCGCCTACGCTCCCCGAAGAATTAAAAAACGCCGAAAGCCCTTGTAAACACTGACTTTTTCGGCACTCTGCTCTCTCGCAAAATCCTCAATAAAAGTGGTTTGACCACATGTTTGACCACTTACGGAAATTGACCTAAAAATCGAATATTTTTCACTCATCGGGGTGTGGCGCAGTTGGTAGCGCGCGACGTTTGGGAGCAGGACACCGCCCCCTCATTATGAAATCCCGAAAAACGCTGAAAGCCCTTGTAAACATTGGCTTTTTCGGCACTATGCTCCCTTTCAAAATTGCTGTAAAAAGCGGTTTGACCACATGTTTGACCACTTATGGAAATTGACCTAAAAATCGAATATTTTTCACTCATCGGGGTGTGGCGCAGTTGGTAGCGCGCGACGTTTGGGACGTCGATGCCGCAGGTTCGAATCCTGTCACTCCGACCAAAAATCAGCCGAAAACGAGCCTTTTTAGACTTGTTTTCGGCTATTTTTTATATATTTTCCACAAAATCCGCTTTTTTCAGTTGACCACATGTTTGCCTTGTTTTTTGATTCATATTGGATTTTTTCATGGCTTTTTCTCGATTATTTTGATAATCCCTTTTCTTTGCTTTCTGCGACTCAAATTTTGAGGGCTGACGATTGTTTTTCGTCAGCCCTCTGCTATTTTTACAATACAATCTTAAATCCAATATGTGTGGCATCCTTTTTGTACGCCGTGATCTCTCCCTTATGCTTCTCGACGATTGCCTTTGCCATTGAAAGACCAACGCCATAGCCGCCTGTGAATTTTCTTGCTTTATCGGCGCGGTAGAAGCGGTCAAACAAGCGATTCAGTTCAAGCTCTCCGACGGCGGCATAGGTGTTTTCTACGGTAAGAACAGTTCTTCTTCCTCTGTGAAGATTTACGGTGATCTCGCCGCCCTGATCGCAATACTTAATG
Source organism: Oscillospiraceae bacterium (assembly GCA_015064505.1). Classification (GTDB taxonomy): domain Bacteria; phylum Bacillota; class Clostridia; order Oscillospirales; family CAG-272; genus RUG12395. Next base: position 1,144 of record SVSB01000047.1, on the reverse strand, counting down.
GCGTTATCCATCAAAATGCCGACAAGTCGGTGCAAGAGTGCTTCGTCACCGCAATAGTAGATTGCTTTATCAATGTTTGAGATGAGTGTTTTGCCTCGTTCTTTTGCAAGCGGTTCAAACTCAGCAACTGTATCGGCAACAAGCTCTCCAAGAGCGACATCGGTCATATTTAGAGGCTGTCCTTCCTCGTCCATACGGGAGAGCGCGACGAGCTGATTTACAAGCTCGGTCATACGGTGACCTTCCGAGCGAATATCGTCAAGCCACTCGTTTTTGCCAAGCTCGGCTTCGGCAATATCAAGGTTTGCGAGGATCAGCGTCAGCGGGGTTTTCAGCTCGTGATTTGCATCGGTGATGAACTGCTTCTGCTTTTCATAGCTCTCGGCAATCGGCTTTACCGCCTTTTTCGAGAGTAGGAATATCAGTATCAGCATGAGTGCGGCGCATCCGAGCAGAACAAGTCCTGCAATCGTCATGGACTGCATCAATGAGGAACGGCTCATACTACCGTCGACGAACACAACGCCCGTTCCCATATCCGTTGAAAAGACCTTATACCGATAGTTGTCTATCCAGCCTCTTGCATCTTGATCGTCAATCACACTTTCCGCATACTCGATGGCGGTTTCCTCGGTGATTGAATAGATGGACTCGGTATTGGTTCTTGCCACCTCTCCCTGCTTATCAAAGAATACGGTAAAATGGCGTGTGGAGAACGGCGTTTCGGGAGTGATGAACTCGAAGTTCTGTTCGTTCCTTGGCGGTATTTTGTCGGGGTGCGGCTTTTCTGTCATAGAACCCGGAAATCTGCCACCGCCCTCGGATACTCGGTCTGCCAGCATATCCATGTTTCTGTTCATTGAGGAGATATTGAGTACGAGTATAACGCCGAACACCAAGGCAATGACCGTAAGCACCGACACGGTACATATCAGAATGAATTTCCTTTGAAGTCTGTAGATCATACGGTCGCCTCCAAGATATAGCCTGCGTTGCGCACGAATTTGATCGATATGGGAGCGGAAAGCGCATCGAGCTTTTTTCTGATATTGGAAACGTGAACGTATACCACGCTCGTATCCACGTCGGTATTCCAGCCCCAGATATGCGTAATAAGCTGCTCGGCGGTAACGATGATGCCACG
>SVSB01000046.1 GCA_015064505.1 Oscillospiraceae bacterium | reverse complement strand
GGAATGTTCAAGTCTTAAAGAGATCAATCTTCCAAGTGGATTAGTGGAATTGCCCTATGCAATGTTTGAGGATTGTAAATCACTTGAATCTGTTTCCATCCCAAACGGAATAGAGAAAATTGATTTTAACACATTTTTAGGATGTACTTCCCTTAAAAGTGTTTATATTCCAAACTCTGTAAAGGAAATTGGTTACGGAGCTTTTGGTGTTTGTACATCGCTTTCGGATATCAATTTTGGCGGAAACAAGAATGAATGGAAATCAGTTGATGGTATCTATGGAGCTTTGGGAAACAAAAAAGACGATTGGTGCTTTGGCTCCGGTGATTTTATTGTCCATTGTACCGATGGAGATGTTAAAAAATAATTTGATTCTGTTTTTCAATATTACACAAAACAGCTTCACATATTTCAATTTATTGCCAAATATTGAAGCGTTAATCGCTAAAAGGCTTCCTTTACACGAGGGGGCCTTTTATGTTCATCTATGACTTGTCATTTTTCCTGACAAGCACTGACTTAATTAAGGACAACAAACGGAATGCGGAACGCCTCCCCTGCAGATAAATTATATTCTATCACCGTAGGGGAGGGGTCTCCCCTCCCGTAATTTTTATTATTCTATTGCAAGCATAGCAAACGTGGCTACACACGGTTTGATTTTTGTGAAAACGAACAGGTAACAAAAAGCCTTCTCCTGTGGGAGAAGGTGGCAGCCGAAGGCTGACGGATGAGGAGTTAGTATGGCGTTCGATGACACCTCATCCACCGCTAACGCGGTCCCCCTTGTCTCCCTGCGGGTCGGTCCTTTCGCGGCTCTTGATGTCCCCCGGACATCAATTCACCACCGCGAAACCCCACTGGGGAAGGCTCAACTTGCGTGACCTTGATTGCTTGGTCAAAAAACGATAATCTTGTTGTAGTCCTTAATTCAGCCTTACGAAGCACTGCATTTGTGCCCACAAACGCAAAATACGGTATACCTCTTTCGAGATATACCGTATTTTTTGAAAACTGTCCTTTAGGGGACGCCCCTATCGTACGAGGATTTTTTGGTGGACTAACTTGAGAACTATCCGAACCGATGTAACTTTCACTTCTTACTTCTTCACTGTTACCTCTTACCTCAAAATTCTCGGGAGCATTCCCAGTGAAAAGTGAAGAGTGAAGAGTGAAGAGGTAATAAGTAAAAATTCTCGGTAGCAAAGCGACCGAGAATTTTTGGGTGGACTAACTTGAGAACTATCCGAACCGATGTAACTTTCACTTTTTAACTCTTCACTATTACCTATTACTTCAAAATTCTCGGGAGCATTCCCGGTGAAAAGTGAAAAATGAAGAGTGAAGAGGTAATAAGTAAAAATTCTCGGGAACTTTGCTCCCGAGAATTTTTGGGTGGACTAACTTGAGAACTATCCGAACCGATGTAACTTTCACTTCTTACTTCTTCACTGTTACCTCTTACCTCAAAATTCTCGGGAGCATTCCCGGTGAAAAGTGAAGAGTGAAGAGTGAAGAGGTAATAAGTAAAAATTCTCGGGAACTTTGCTCCCGAGAATTTTTGGTGGGCCAACAGGGACTCGAACCCCGGACCAACCGGTTATGAGCCGGTAGCTCTAACCAACTGAGCTATTGGCCCGCATATAGCGGATTTTTTTACCCGAATAGTATAACACAAGCTTGCGCCTTTGTCAATAGCTATTTTTTCAAAGTTAAAAATCCTGTTTTATTTTTCCGTGAGCTCGCAAAGCCTTTGCCACAGCAGATCGGCGGTTGCCTCCGCGTCCCTTTCGCTTACGGAGAGCTTTGCAAGATTTTTTCTGCACGGTTCAAGCAGGGCGGGATCCTTTGCAAAGCGGCATGTCTCTTTGGCGGCGGCTTTTGCATTGGGAATATAGACCGCTCCTCCTATTTTTCGAACGTAGTAATTCTTAATATCCGTTTCCACGTAGGTGATGCATTTGGTAATGATAACGGGCACGCCCAGGGAGATCGGCTCCGCAATGGAGTTTGCGCCGCCCTTGCCCACGTACAGATCGGAGGCGGCAAGATAATCAATTATTTTATCGGTGTATTCAAGGGGAATAAGATTTATAAATCGCGGGCAGTGGGATGCAAGCTCCGTCAGCTCCTCAAAAAGCTCCCGATTGGTGCCGCAAAGGGCTATAACGTTCATTGGAACGTCCGCAATTTTTATAAGCTTCTTCACTGTCTTGCCCATTCTTGCAATGCCGTAGCCGCCGTCGCTGAACGCAACGGTAAAGCGGCTGTCAATGCCGAGGGCTCGGCGTATCTCCGCTTTGTTTCTTGCTTTGGCGGCTGATACTTCCTTTCGGGTGGGAAAAGGAACTTGGGTCACGTTGCCGCCCGCAAACATACGCTTTTCGCGGGCGCGCCTGAAGCCTTCGGGGTTAGAAACAAGAAAATTATTGCAATCCACGTTAAAGGCGCCGTTTGCAACGATATCGGGGCAAAAAAGCACCGTATAGGGGCGCTTGCCCTTGATCTTATTAACGTAATAGGGAATGGACCAGTGTGCGGAGTAAATGAGATGGGCGTTCATTTCCTCTGCGTGCTTTATGGCAAGGGGAGTTGCCTTCATGCCGCTGAGGGTGTAGGAAAAGAGAAAGTGGAGCATAAAGCAATCGCCCGCAATAAGATTTGCAAGCTTGCACAGAATGCTCATAACCGGGGTGAGATTATGACCGCGCACCGCGGCGGTAAACAGCTTTTCCGTCTTTTGCAGATCCTTATTGCCCGTCTCCGTGAAAAAGGCGGATTCAACTATCTCGCATCGGTCTCCGTATTTTTTTCTGAAAGCCTCGCAAACGGTGCGTGTGGGCACGATATGACCCTTGCCCGCCTCCACGAAGGTGAATACCACCCGTGGCTTTTCACCTTTTTTAACGGGAGTCGGATGGGAGAGCTGCTTTTTACGGTTTCTTTCAAGCTCTATTTCCGCGCATCCGAGAAAAACGGCGTAAACAAGCTGAAAATTGGGATAAAAGAAGAAATTATCCACGAGAGACATTCCGATCACGCTTAAGGGAACGCACAGCAGAAGCAGCTTTTCGGGGGAATTGCGGCGCACCAACGCCTCAAGGACGTGCTTCAGATGCACGGCAAGGGCAAAGATTCCCACGGCGCCCATAGAGCCGAGGAATTCTATCGCAATGTTGTGATACATACAAAAATACACGCGGGTTGGGCCGTAATCTCCCGAGGTGAAGCCCGCGCCAAAAACGGGATAATTGCAAAAATCCTTCAGACCCGTGCGCCACAGATCAAGTCTGCCGCTGAAGAACATATCCGTTCCCACGTTCGGGTCAAGGCGCATCATGCGCCACAGATACTCTGCAAGCCTTGCCGTCTTTTCGGGCTCGGATAATACGTAATAGAGCACCGTTGCCGTTGCCGCAAACGCCACGGAGAGTATCACGATACGGTTTATTCGCTTGTTTCTGCCGCCCGTACAGCACAGAATAAGCCCGATAACCAGCATAACGCCGCCCACTCCCATAGCGGATCGGGTGTTGATAAGCACCGTCATTGCAAAGAAGAGCAGGGAGGAGAGAATAAAAAACGGCGAAAAACGGCGTGAGCGAGCAAGATACAGCCCCGCGGGGATGGCAAGGGCGATGACCGCCGCCATTACCGTGGGAAGGCCCCAGGCGGTAGTCAGCAACACGCGGTTTAATACACGCCCTTTCGGTGACGCCAAGATAAGGAATTTATGAATATGCAGGCGGTATGCAATGGTCAGTATCTGCAGTGTAACGGTGTATCCAAGGCAGAAGAGGGTGGTGCAAGCGTAGCCTAAGCCTCCCTTGGAGCTATCGAGCACTGCAGTAAACAGCAGGTAAAAAACCGTAAGCGGAATTGCGGTAAGCAGTCCGTAGCCGATACCCACGAGACTGTGGTGACTGCTGAAGGCGCCGTTAAGCACCAAAGCAATATCCATAAGGATAATGCCCCAAAAGAAAAGTCCCTTGCGCCTCAGCGCCTTTTTCAGGGTGCCGCTTGTAAATATTCTGTAAAGAAGCACGGCGGCGAGGATGCACAGGCAAGTGATCAGCACGGGAAGAGAGCCTTTATCAAAGGTGGGAGATTCGACGTACTGCTCGTAGTGGCCGTCGTTCACGTCCATTCCGATAGCTGTAAAAACAAGAAACGCCGGCACAAGAAAGACCTTGAGATCCGGCGAGAAAAGCCCGCCGAATACGGAAAACACCGTAAGCAGCAGGATGCAGGGAATATAGATCTCTTTGCCGTGGGTGCCCGATATAACGCATATAAGGGCAAAGAGGGCGGGGTAAAGGGCAGAGCACTGAAATCTTACAGCGGCAGATATTATCGAGCTTTTGTTCCGTAAACGGTCAAAGACTGTTGTGGCGCTCATGCCCTTCACCTCCTTTTCTATTTTAGTGTTACCGTTTTATTTTGCGTCGTTTTCGTCAAAGCGGTCGCCGCACTCGGGGCAGAACTTTGGGGGATTCTTCGGATCAGCAGGCTCCCAGCCGCACTTGTCGCAACGGTAGAGAAGTGCTTCTGCAGGCTTCTTCGCGCCGCACTGAGAGCAGAACTTACCCTTGCATACCTTGCCGCATACGGGGCAAACCCAGCCGCCCTCGTTTTCGGGCTTCTTTGCGCCGCAGGCGGTGCAGAACTTGCCCTGATTGCCCTCTTCTCCGCAAGCGCATTTCCAGCCGCTTACGGGCTTTTCCTCGGGCTTTTCCTCAGCCTTTTTCTCTGCCATACGGTAAAGATCCTCAGCGCGCACGCCGCCCGCGCTCTGCGCCATGCCAAAGCCCATAAAGCCCGTCATGGCACCTGCGGAATTCTTTGCGGCAGACTGCATAGCCTCTGCCTGGGCGCCCGCAAGGGTAGCCGCCGCCATACCGGGATCGCGGAGAACTGCCTTCTTCTGCAGATCCTGGATCATATCCTCGTCCTCGGGGGAGATGGATACGGAGTTGATATTAAAGGAAACCACGGTAAGTCCGCGGAGCTGTGCCCATTTGCCCGAGAGGATGCGGTTAAGCTCGTCGGATATCTCAAGGGTGTGAGCGGGGAGGGAGGAATAGCGGAGTCCCGTATCCGCAAATTTGCCGAATGCGGGCTGGAGAGCGGAAAGCAGCTCGCTCTTAAGCATACTGTCGATGCGGCTTCTTTCGTATTCGTCGCTGATATTGCCGCAAACGTTGGTGTAGAACAGCACGGGGTCCGTTATCTTATAAGAGAACTCGCCGTTGCAGCGGAGGGAGATATCAATGTCAAGCCCCAGATTCTTATCCACGAAGCGGAAGGGAATGGGAGTCGCGGTGCCGTACTTGTTGCCGATTATCTCCTTGGTGTTTACGTAGTATACGCGCTGATCCTTTGCGGTGTCGCCGCCGAAGGTGAAGCGCTTGCCGAGGGTCTTGAAGGAATCAAGAATGGAGGTGCCCAGCTTTCCCGCAAAGATGGAGGGCTCCGTGGAATTGTTCCATACGAACTCGCCGGGCTCTGCGCAAAGCTCAACGACCTTGCCCTGCTCAACGATCATCATGCACTGTCCGTCGTTTACGGCTATGACCGCACCGTTGGAAATGATATTGTCCTCTGCCTTGGTGTTGGAGGAGCGTCTGGTGGATATCCTCTTGCTTCCCTTGGTAACGAGAATATTTTCGCTGATGGATTCGCAGTAAAAATATTCCTTCCACTGATCCGCAAGAACTCCGCCTGCGGCGCCGGTTAATGCTTTAATAAGTCCCATGATTTTTCTCCTTTTCGGTATTTATGTATTTTGTTTTTCAGAATTTTCTTCCGCCGCCGCCGTGGCTGATGCCGCCGGAGGAGCGATGCACGGACGAGCCGCCGCTGCGGGAGCCTCCGCTGTCCGTATCACGTGGTATCCTTCTGGTGCGGGAGTAAAGGAATCGGTCGTGGCTTTTCGTCAGCTCAAAGCCGCCTGCCTTAATAGCGTGAGATGCATCGTTGCTGATGCGGGCAGTGTTCATGCTTCTGCGCACGAAGAGCATCACGATAAGTGAGATAACAAATCCCAGCACAAGGCATACGGGCAGGGTGTCAAGCACGTCCGTATCGTCGTAATATACCTTGTCTCCGGGGGTGACATAACCTCCGTCGTAGCTTCCCGATGGCGCGTCCACGGGTTTGCCCTTTTCAAAGGCGTCCACGTATTCTTCCGTTGCCGCAAGGAATCGGCTGAAGCCTTCAAAATAATCCCCGTCGGAAAAATAGGGTGCAAGCTCGTCAAGGAGCTCCGTTATGCCGTAGTCGGTAAAGGCGTATATGCAGTCGCCCGCCGTGGAGATATACATATCTCTTTCGGTCATATTGATAAGAAACAGCACTCCCGTGCGCTTGCTTCCAACGCCGTAGCCGTTATCCTCGTAATAGTCGTCTGCGTAATCGGAAACGCTCTTTCCGCCGTAGCCTCCGTTCATGGTAAGCAGGCAGATATCGTAGCCGCGCCCGTAAAGCTTTTCTGCCGTTTCTTCAAGGGTAGCTTCCTCCGAGGAGGTAAGCAGGTCGGCACCGTCCACCACCTTTGGGGAGGAGGCGTTCACCGCCGCAGTCAAAAACAAGGCGGCACACAGCAAAAGCATCAGAAATATACGTTTTTTCATATCACACCTCCGTAAACAAGCAGAAGTGAGATCAAAAAGAACACGAGAGACGCTCCGAGTCCGAAGAGCAGAAGGTACAACCAGAACTTCTTTTCGCTTATTGGGAGAGTGCCCACGAATCTGCCCGTCTGACCGTTCATTGCAAAGGTGTATTTTTTACCCTTGTATTCCGTAACAAGGAGCCATGCGGGAAGAAGGGCGTATCTTGCTTCCGTTTTCAGCAATCGCATATTTCCTCCCGTTTTAACGGAGGTGGCAAAGCCTCTTACGGTAGAGGAGAGCAGCTTATCCGCAGAGCCGCGGAGACGGGATACCGCCCTTTCCTTGCATTGCTCGTGGGTAAGATCGTATTTGTTTGCCATATATCCCGCAAGATACGCGGAGGTGAATTCTTCAGCCTTGCCGAAGTCAAAGGGCTCGAGAGAATCCATCAGTGCGTCGTCCATAAAGGTTGCGCCGTCCACGGCAAGATCCGAAAAATCGATGGTGCCCTTTCTTTCAAGACTGTAGTGATCCGTGCGTACTATGTTATACTTGGGCGTTGTGGTGGTAAAAACGCGTGTGGCGGAATATGTAGCGTCTGCCTCCGCGTTGCCCGAATAGAGCCAGAAGGGAAGGTAAATTCCCCTTATGGATTCAAGACGGCTCTCAGAAGAGAAGAACTTGGGAAGCAGCAGCTTCTTTTTGCAGAATTTCTCAAGGGCTGCCTTTGCCTCCTCCTTCGTAACGCAGAAGGGAAGCACCAAAGCGGGCTTCAGCTCGCCCTCAAGACGGTGCTTTACCATTGCGGGATTGCCGCAGTAAGGGCAGGAGGAGGCAACGGTATTTTCGTCGAATATGAGCTCGCCGCCGCAGGTGGAGCAGGTAAAGGAGGCGATATGCTCCTTGTCCTCTTCATCCCAGCTTCCCGCGTCGGAGCTAAATTCCTCCGCTTTTTCTTCTGCCGCTTGCTCTTCGGCGTCCTCTTCGGCTTCCTTTGCACGCTTGTCGTTAAAGGCCTTTACCTCTTCCGCTTCAAAGGTGCTGTCGCAGTATTCGCAATGCATCTTTTTTGCCTTGCCGTCATACTTCAGTGCCGCATCACAGCAAGGGCATTTGTAGCTTAAAACTTCCATTCTTCCTCCTTTTCTTCTCCGTTTTTGCCGTTTTCCTCAACCTGTGCCGCGGAGCGGCGCATCATAACGGCGGTTGCGGAGGATATGAATATTCCGATGCAGATAATGATTCCCCAATTGCGCTCTGCGTTATCGTCAACGGGGCGGTCTGCTCCTCTTGCCTCGTGGAGCAGGGCGGAAAGGCGGTTATCGAATTTCGTTGCGCTCTCACCACCGATTCCGTAAAGATAAAGCTTGCCGTTGCCGGAGAGAGAGATTCGGATATAATCACCTTCTCCCTCGGGTATCGCCTCGCTTGTGTAGAGACGGTAGGTGCCTGGGGGCAGAGTGGCAACGAATTCTCTTTCCGTGCCTCCGCCGCAAACGGAGACGGTAACGGTCTGTACGGTTTCGGATTCAATGGCGATATCAAAGTATACGGTATCGGCAAGGCTTAATTCCTCGGTGCCTTCAAGATCGATAACCGCGGCGCAATCTCCTTCCGTCCTATCGAAAAACTCGCAAAGGGCGTATGGCAAGCCGTAGCCGTATACGGCACAGCTCGTGCATCTTATAAGATCGGGAGCGGCGCTTTTCTTTGTGTAATCGCGGAAGGTAACGGAGCCGAGTGCCGTTATGGGTGAGGTTAAGGTCAGCTCTCCGTTTTTAAGCTCGCGCATAACCAGCATTTCGGGCCTGTAGCCCTCCATGTCCTCTGCTCTGATGCCGTACCGTGCAAGATACGGTGCGGAGTTAACAAGGGTCTTTACCGTATCGATGCTTGTTGCAAGCCGCACGAGCTCGCCCGTGTCCGTCAGCCTTCCAACGCTTGCCAGATCAAGGAAAAAGCATTCAACTCCGTCAAAAAGTGCGCTGTAATAAAGATATGCGTAAGCTCCGCAGGCAGATCCGCCTGCGGGAGTCCAGAGAAATACGGGGTGGGGAGAGATAATTCCGTAGCGCTCTGAAAGCTTCTTTAAAAACAACCGTACTTCATCGCCGCCGAATACGGATTTGTTGGCAGAGGGGTCGGGGGTCTTGCTTGTTTCCGTCAGCACCGTGAACTCCACGCCTCCCTCGGCAGAGGCGCGTCCCGCAAGTGCTTCAAGAAGCATAAAGGCGTCGTAATCGGGGAAGAGGAACTTCCTGCCGAGGCTGGAGTTTTCCCACTCGTCCCCGAGACCCACGAAAACTCTTGCGGCACTGTTTGCCTGCCGTGCGGCGGCGTAGACGGTGCGCAGTGCGTGAAGATAATTCTTTGCGTAATCGTCAAGGGGCAGGTCTGCCGCCATGAAATTATATTCTCCGCCAGATTCTATATTCTTGCCAACAACGTAGCCGTAAACGGTGTAGTCGGAGCCTGCAACGGCGGAGGAAAGAAAGCTGATTGCGGCGCGGATATATCTGCGCCCCTCGTCGGTGGTGGCGTTAAGTCCGTATCCGAACACGCCCGATTCGTTATGGGAGAAGGTAAAGGGAACCTCTCTGCCGGGGTTGGAGCAGGTCAGGCGCAGGATTATCTTGCACCCAACCGCATCCAGATGCAGTATCTCCGTTTTCAGCCTGTCTACCTCTTCTCTGGTAAAGAAGTAATACTCACCCTCAAAGCGGTAGGCATAGCCGCTGCCTTTGGGGTCAAAGAGCAGGGAAAGATCCACTTCGGCGATGGCGCTGCCCTCGCCGATGTCGGTGCAGCCGTCTCCCAGCAAACCCTTGAAGGGAAGCGGCTCTGCCTTCGTTGCACCGTGGGGCTCTGCGTATTTCGCAGGGGCAACGGGGTATATCTCCCCCGTCTCGGTAACGAGGCACAGGTAATATTTCGTCTTGCCGATATCTCCCTCTGCCGCAGGGGCGTTGACCTCAAATCTTGCGGATATGGGTGCGGTTTTAATAGGAGCGTCGGATATTTTTCCTTCTCCCGTTACCGCGTATACCGCAATAAGGGAATCTCTGTGCAGAGCAACCGTGGGCGTGGGGATCTTGCCGCGCAGAGTAACGCTGTTGCCGTCTGCGGAAAGCACGCATTTTTCCACCTCACCAAGATACTCGGTGCCGTCTGCGTAGGCGGATACCGCAAGGAGTGAGGAAACGGTGAGATTTGTAAGTCCCGTTGCCTCGGGCATTATGCGCAAGCGCTTCACGCGGTCCGCTTCGGGCAGGGGGATAAGGTATGCGGCAGGCTCGTCCGAGCGCTCAATATCCACGGAAACGCAGTTTTCCTCGGAATAAACGCCGTCGCCGTAGCTGTAATATACCGTAAGACTCATGCTTCTGCTTGAGGAGAGCAGCGTGAGTCGCAGGGCGTTTACGCCCGTGTTCTCCAATTTTTCCGCTACCTCGCCCTCAACGTACCCTGCAGAGCCGTAGAAGTTCATCTGCAGGCTTCTTCCGTCGTTTGCAAGAGAGACGGAACCGCGATAGGCAGAAAATTCTCTGCAAAGGAAGCGCTCCGCAAAGCTTGCGCTGGTCTCCTTCTCCACGGTTATGGGCAAAATGCGCACGGCGCCGCCCTCGGGGAGCTCTGCGGCAATGCGTACGTCGGATAGCTGCATGGTGCCCGCAACGCCTTCAAGAGGCATAATGAGCCTTCCCAAGCCGTCGCCGCCGCTTTCTGCGGAGAATTCGGCGATAACTCCGTCGGTGAAATAAAGAGTTGCGGAAACCGTGGCTCTTTTCGGAGATGAGGGGCTGTCTGTAAAGACGGCGAACTCCATCTCAAGCACGTCCGCGTAATAAAGATCAAGAGGAACGGGATAGCTGCGTATTGCCGCCGCCGTGCCTGCGGCGGTCTGTTCGTTGTAGATCAGGGCGTAGCTTCCGCCGTTTTCCACCACCGTTCCCGTCTCTGCCTTAAGCTCCCTTAAGGAATCGGTCTCAAGGGCGTGAACTGCAGGGGAAAGAACGGAAAAAACGGTCAAAAGCGCAAGGAAAAGCAGTACGGTTCTTTTTGCACCGTACCAAACGGTTTTTCCAAAGCCTTTGACCATCTTCATAACAGCCTCTTATTTCTTAAGCTTGTCAGCCTCGCACGTGGCAAGGCTGTCGCATCTTTCGTTATAGGGATGACCCTCGTGTCCCTTAACCCAGTGGAAGGTAACCTTGTGCTTTTCAAGCAGGGTAAGCAGCTTATCCCAAAGATCAGTGTTCTGTGCGGGCTTTCCCGAGGCAAGCCTCCAGCCCTTTGCCTTCCAGCCCACTGCCCAGTTTTTGGTTATACCGTCCACAAGATATTTGGAATCGGAGGTAAGGTCGATCTCGCAGGGCTCCTTCAGGGCAGAGAGCGCCTCTACTGCCGCCGTAAGCTCCATGCGGTTGTTCGTGGTTTCCGCCTCGCCGCCGCAAAGCTCCTTTTCGGTGCCCTTGTAGACCAGTATGGCACCCCATCCGCCCGGCCCGGGATTGAACCTGCAGGCCCCGTCGGTATATATATCCACGTGCTTCATATCAAATCCTTATCCTTCGGTCATACGTCCCATATACTTTACAATAATATATAATAACACAAAAAGTCCGTAAAAGCAATATTTACAGCAAATGCAGTCAAAATTAACAATTCGTACTTATTTTATTTCCGTTTGCGACTTGTATTGCGGGCTTGTTGATGTTAAAATATAAAATGAGGTATACTGTACCGGAGGTAAGAGATGTTTATATCGGGCGTAATAAGGAATAAGAGAATGGGTCGGACGGTAACGGGCGTGCTCTGCTGCTGTCTTATTTTCTGTATGCTTTTTTCATCCTGCGGCACGGGAGAGGTGGAGCGATTCACCATGCCCGTAATGGACGGGGAAAGCGTTGGCGCTTCTGCTGAGCCCACTGAAAATCCCGATACCGAGGTGCGCGGCGTCTGGATCGCATCCGTATATAACATAAATTACCCCTCAAAGGCGGGGCTTGGTGCAAAGGAGCTTGCATCGGAGCTTGACGATATTATAGCCACCGCCCTTGAAACGGGACTTAACGCCATATATTTTCAGGTTCGTCCCTCGGGCGACGCCCTTTACGATAGCGATATATTTCCCGTCTCCGAGTATATAAGCGGAGAAAGAGGCAAGGAGTGCGATGGCGGCTTCGATGCGCTTGCTTATCTCGTGAAGCACGCACACGCCAAGGGTATTAAGGTGCACGCGTGGGTAAATCCCCTGCGGGTAACCGTGGGTAGCGCCTCCGCACCTCTTACGGACGTGAACGACCTGCCCGAAAACGATCCCGCCCGTAAAAACCCCGAGCTTTGCGTTGCTTACGCAGACGGAAGGCTTTATTACGATCCCGGTATGCCCGAGGCAAGAGAGCTTATTGCCGCCGGCTGCAGGGAAATAGCGGAGAAGTATACGGTAGACGGCATTATTTTCGACGATTATTTTTACCCCTCCCCCGTCTATACCGAAAAAAACGGGGCGCAGGTATTGGCGGAGTTTGACGATTCCGTAAGCTACAAAAAATACGGCAACGGTACGGAGCTTGACGATTGGCGCAGAGAAAACGTCAACAAAATGGTCAAGCTGTGCTATGATGAGATCAAGGCGGTAAGAGATAACTGCCTCTTCGGTATTGCGCCCTTTGGCATCTGGCAGAACGATAACGGCGTAAACGGCGGCAGCGATACTGCGGGAATGGAGAGCTATTCCTCCATTTATTGCGATTCTCTTGCCTTCGTGGAGGGAGGATATATCGATTATATCGCTCCTCAGATCTATTGGAGCTTCTCTACCTCCGTTGCCCGTTACGATACTCTCGTAAGATGGTGGAACTCCAAGGTGCAGAACACGGGCGTTGACCTGCTTATCTGCCACGGCGTTTACAGATACGAGGATATGGACGAGCCCGACGAGGAAATACTGCGCCAGATACAGTTTGCAAGAAGCGAGCTTGCCTATAAGGGCAGTATCCATTACGGCTACGCATCAGTAAAGAACAACACAAAGGGCCTTGCCGACGAGCTTAAGACCGCATACAGCGCAAAGATGGTATACGACGCGCCCCGCGATAACGGCGGCACCTTCGTTATCTCAACTCCCCAAAGCGGCACCTACACGGAGGAAAGCTCCACCTATCTTATCGGCTCCGCAAACACGGCGGATACGGTAATATTCAACGGTGAAAAGGTTAGCTTGACGAAGAGCGGCTGCTTCTCCGTGCACACGGAGCTTCAGCTTGGCAAAAACGTTATAACCGTTACCTGCAACGGCAAGGAATACGAGCATATCATTTACCGCACGGAGCCCTCCGTGGGCGGTTATACAGTTATGGACCGCTTCGAGGTGCGCTCCGTAAGCCCCCATATGCGCACAACGGTGCAAAGCGGCAATATTCTGGAGCTTTCCTGCACTGCACCTGCGGGCAGTACCGTTACCGCAGAGGTGGGAGGCAAGACCGTTACCCTCCTTCCCGTCCTTGGCAACGTGGGCAGCGAGCCCTTTATTGCCGAGCTATACCGCGGAACCCTGGAGCTTGATACTGCCGACTCCATAGAGAGCCTTGGAAAGGTTGTATTTACAGCAGAGCGCGGTGAGTACGGCGCAAGCTGTGAGGGCGGCGAAATAAGAGTGCTTGGCAAGGGGTATTGCATTCCCGTTACTGTCAAGAACGATTACGCGCACCTGAAGGTATCTCCCGAAAGCTCGTTTTACGACGATTACACTCCCCAGGTGGTAGGTATGACCGAGTACGCCGTTGGGGAGGAGGACGGCTATTGGCTTCTTTCCATGGGCGGATATATCTCCGTTGATGATACGGAAGCCTCCGAGGCTGTGGCTTATCCCACACGCGGAGGGCTGCGCCAAATGCTCCAGACCACAGACGGAAAGCATACGGTGTTCTATATAAAGTCGCCCGAAAAGCCTGCCATCAGCGCGGAGCTGAACGGCACGTCCCTGATTTTTACCCTGCATAACGTGCAGGTCACGGACACCACTCTCACCCGCGATACCTCCTCCCCCGTGGTTGAAAACGCCGCCCTTTACTATAACGGGGAAACGGGCAACAGCGAGGTGCGCCTTACCCTTCTTGATGAAAAGAATTTTTACGGCTTTGAATTTGGCTACGAGCAGGTGCAGGGAGTTCCCATAATCCGCATTTCCTTGAACGACTCCCCCACCCTTAAGCAGGGAGATAAGCCCCTTGAGGGCAAGAGGATAGTTCTTGACGCAGGCCACGGCGGAGACGATCCCGGAGCTCTCGGCGCCTTTGGTGCCGAAAGCGGCAAAAACGAGGCGGATATAAACCTTGCCATCGTATTAAAGCTCCGCGAAAAGCTTGCGGCCTTGGGCGCGGAGGTGATCCTCACCCGCGATTCCGATATCACTCTGGAGCTTGAGGACCGTGAGAAAATGCTTTTGGAGCTTGATCCCGATCTGGTTATGGTGGTGCATCAGAACTCCATGCCTTACTCCGCAGATATAACCAAAATAAGAGGAATTGCGGCGTTCTACTGTGCCGACAGCGGCAAGCTCCTTGCGGATGCGGTAAGCGACGAGCTTTCCGCCGCATTGGGCAGAGACTTTTACGAGCCCCGCTGGCTTACCCTTATGATGTGCCGTAACCACCGCTTCGTCTCCGCCCTCGTGGAGACGGGCTTTATGACCTCCGTGGAGGAATACGAGCGTATGCTTACCGAGGAGGGCGTTGAAACTACGGCGGAGGGAATTAAAAACGGCATTCTGGAGTTTTACTCCCGTGCCTCGGACTTTTGACGAGTGGCTTTATGAAGATAGGAAACACGGAGCTTTGCCACGGCCTTATGCTTGCGCCTCTTGCGGGCTTTACGGATCTTGCCTTCCGCACGGTCTGCGGAGAGCTTGGGGCGGAATATACCGTCAGCGAGATGATAAGCGCCAAGGCAGTTATGATGAATAACCGCAAGACCCTTGGTCTTGCAAAAACCGCATCTATCCCCACGGCCATACAGCTGTTTGGTGCGGAGGAGGACGCCGTGGCTTACGCGGCGGAGTTCTTTTCACGCGGCGGACTGCCAACGGGAGAGATAGCGGCAATAGATCTTAATATGGGCTGTCCCATGCATAAGATCGTTTCAAACGGAGAGGGCTCTGCCCTTTTAAAGGATCTTAAAAAGGCGGAGAAGGTAATTTCTGCCGCAGTTAAGGCATCGCGGCTTCCCGTTACGGTAAAAATACGTTCGGGATGGGACAAAAACAGCATAAACGCCGAGGAAGCCGCAAGGGTGGCGGAGGCGGCGGGTGCCGTTGCTATTACCTTGCACGCCCGCACCAAGGAGCAGCTTTATTCGGGATATGCGGATCATTCCGTTACCGAGCGGGTGGTGAAGGCAGTAAATATTCCCGTTATCGGTAACGGGGACGTAAAAACCGCCGAGGACGTAAAAAGGCTGAAGGATATGGGCTGTGCCGCCGTTATGATCGGCAGGGGTGCAGTTGGAGATCCTTGGGTGTTTGCACGCATAAGAGCGGCGCTTGAGGGCAGTGCTTTTACGGAGCCCACCGTAAGGGAGCGCACCGCTCTTGCCCTGCGCCATCTCCGTATGGCGGTGGAGGACAAGGGAGAGCACGTTGCGGTGCCCGAGGCAAGAAAGCATCTTGCGGCGTATATCTCGGGATTTCCCGGTGCTGCCGCGGCAAGAGCCGCAATAAACGTACTTACAAAAGCAGAGGATATTGCCCTGTTGCTTGAAAAGATAGTATCGGAAGCGGAAAACTGAATTTGAAAAGACTTTGAAGGGGGTGAGTCCATGGAGGAGAGAGACAAGCTTACGGAGCTTGCGCTTAAGGCCGCGGCGGGTGACGAGGCGGCGTTTGAGGAGCTGGTTTATCAGACGGAGCGCACGGTCTACAATATGGCGTTGCGCAGCACGGGCGGAAACGAGCACGACGCAAGCGATCTTTCCCAGGAGATATATATCAAGCTGTGGCGCTCACTGCCCGGCTTCAGAGGGGAATCCTCATTTGGCACCTGGCTTTACAGAATAGTGCAGAACGCCGCCGCAGACAGAGCAAGAAAGGCGGCAAGGGGGCGCACCGTTTCACTCACTCTTGAAGGCGAGGACGGAGAAGAGGGGCGCGAGGAAGCGGAGATATGCGATACCGCTCCCACTCCCGAAGAAGCGGTGCTTGAGGACGAGCGCAGCAAAGCGGTATACGCCGCCCTTGACGGGCTCACGGAAAACCACCGCGAGATAGTGATCTTGCGGTATATGGACGGATTTTCCGTTATGGAGATCGCGGATATTCTGAATATAGACGAGGGAACGGTAAAAAGCCGATTGTTCCGAGCAAGAGAAAAACTGAAAAAGATACTGGAAAAAGGGAACGGATTCGGCTGATGCTTCGTCAAAAGGGTGAATAAATACCAAGGAAGCAAAGATGGAAAACAAAGAAAAGAACTGCGAATATAAAAACAGAATAGCCGACTACGCAGACGGACTTCTTGAAGAAGCCGAAGCGAAAGACGTAAAGGAGCATATCGACCTGTGCGGTGAATGCAGTGCCGAATATAAGGCGTACACCGAGTTCTGCGGAATGATGGCAGAATGCGTCCGTCCCGTTCCCGAGGAGCTTCACGGCAAAATTATGGGTGCCGTAAGGAGAGAAGCGCGCCGCGCAAGGCTGATGCGTGCAATAAAGAGATACGCCGCTCCCGTTGCCGCCGCTCTGGTGCTTGCACTGACCGTTCCCGCAATTTTGCGCTCAAATAACGGTGATATGACCGAGGGCACACCCACGTATCACGATGCGGCAACGGAGGACGGTATCGTTTATCCCGCAGCAGACGGCTTTAAATACGACGGCGACGGCAAGTCGAGATCCGGAGACGCAACGGATGCCGCGGCAGACCTTATTGCCACGAATTCCGAAAGTGATGAGGAGGCAAGAGACACCGCTAAGGAGGACAGAGCACCCGCAGATACGGAACCCGGCGTTGCCGAGGCACCCACGGCGGATTCAGCGGGGGGCGAAAGCTTCTATCAGTACACCACAAGCTATTCCGTGAGCGGCGAGGGCGTTGCGGTGTGCTATAATTGCCCGATCGTTGAGGTTGAGGAAAAGGCGCTTCAAAGGCTTATAAGCAATTTTTCCGAATACGTAAAGCTGACGGACGATAAGGGCGCGCTGTTCGTTGTGAACGACGAGGTGCTTGAGCAGTTGAAGCTTCTCGGATGTGATACGGAAAATGCGGCAAAGGCGGATTTCGTCCGCGTAAACGGAAAATAACTTTTAATAACGGGTAAAAACGGTCGGAAAATCCGACCGTTTTTACGGTAATTATAAAATTAGTACTTGCATTTTCATAATTCGTGTGTTATAATCATATGTACTTTGGATTGTAATGCGGTTTTTCCGCACATTTTTTCGTATAGATACGGAGGATCTAACAATGACAGTATTTGAGTACGTAATGGGCGGTCTGCTCATTCTTATGGCACTTTTCCTTGTAGTGGCAGTTCTTCTTCAGCACGGTAAGGATCATAACCTTTCCGGTACCATTGCCGGCGGCGCTGAGAATTTCTTCGGTAAGACCAAGGGTCAGAAGATCGATAAGAAGCTTGGCCGTTTCACCACCATCATCGCATGCGTGTTCGTTGCTTGCCTGCTCGTGCTTTACATCGTTCAGCCCGATATGGTGCTCGTTCAGACCAACCCCGGCGACGTTGCTCCCGGCGGCAACTCCCCCTACTATGATCCCAGCCTCGTAACCACCGAGACCACCACTGCCGCAACCGAGGATACCACCGCTCCCGTTGAGGATACCACTGAGGCGGCACAGAACTAATCAAACACAAACGCGGATGCGCAAGCATCCGCGTTTTGCCCCGCGCAATTCACATGCGCAACAACAAAAAACGAGGTGTGGCTCAGTTTGGTAGAGCGCTACGTTCGGGACGTAGAAGTCGTGGGTTCGAATCCCGTCACCTCGACCATTTTGGCTCTGAGAAGCGTTTCTCGGAGCCTTTTTCTTCGACTACTGCACCGCATTTTTTGAGGTGTGAAAGAGGTCTGGGACGTTTTGGCCCAGACCTCTTTGTGGTATTCGTTTGGCTTTGAAAAGTGGTGTGGCCCCAAGGGCCCGGGACACTTTTATGCAACTTATAGGGCTCGGTTTCGGGCGACCAACTTCAGCAGTTCCTTCAGACGCTTGTCGCCGTAGTACAATTCTTTGATCGTAATCTTTGCCATGTGTGTTACCTCCTTGGCTTTTGGTAACACACAATATACCACAGAAGAGGTTTGAAGTCCAGCGGAATCGGATATGTTATCAAAGAAGTAACATATCACCGTTCCTCATTTTCATCGACAACTTCTGTTACGGAAAGATCGATGTAACAATCCTTATGATTTTTGTTTTTCTCATGATATTTCACCCTTGTTTAAAAATAGGGCTTACCGCCAACAAGAGCGGCAAGCCCTTTAGAATTTGTCTTTACTTCAACAGCGAAATTGCATCGCTGATATTTTTTTCATGTGCCTCGCGACCGTATTTATCAACCTCGGCTTTGTTCTTTTCTCCGTGGGTGAGGCATCCTGCACCGCCGATACAACCACCGATACAAGCCATACCCTCAATAAAGTTGCCGTCGAGAATACCCTTGTTCAGCTTGAGAAGTGCCATACGGCAGGCTTCAATACCGTCACATACAACTGGCTTGATCTCAAAGTCGATATTTTGCTCTTTCATAGCCTGTGCCGCTGCATCGGTAAGACCTCCG
>SVSB01000045.1 GCA_015064505.1 Oscillospiraceae bacterium | reverse complement strand
ATTTCTTCGCCACAGCTGCGTGACGAAAAATCTCCCCCTGCTGCGCAGCAGGGGGAGATGAAAGAATCTATTCATTTTGTAAATTCTTTTTGTTTTTTAGTCTGTCTACTTGACTGGGGGCACATTAAGGTTCCGCGGCGGTAATTTTAATCGTACTGATAAGCGAAGCTTACTATTCATTCATATCATAAGTGTATAGATGCGATTGATTCAGGTCAACGTCGTGTAAATTTACTGATCTGATTTCGGGATCGTCATAGGTCGTGTAATAATAAATACCACTATCCGCATTGCAACAGCTGCTGTAACGCGTATATTCGTATCCATCCGTTGACAAAACGCTTCCCTTTGGCATCGCAACGGAATTCAAAATATGAAAAAACTGATTTACGTTTGCTTTTTCGTTACGCTCCGAAACGGAGTTTTCTTTCACGAAAAGAGCTCTGATAAATCGTGACGCGCTTGAATAATCTCCGGGCAAACCCAACGCCCCAAATCCCAAGCTATGGTTTTTCATCGGGATGCTTTTTCGGAATTGAGACGTTGCCTTACCCGTGTTTAGCCCCATATAGTGGCTAACGTTCGTCCGGTGATATTCAAAGGGAGGATTGTTGGTCAGGATCTCAAAGGGATCGTCGTGTATTTTAAGACCGTCCCTCAATGGCTCTACTGCGATACTGCTGTTTTTATCACTGATCATCCAATGTAGCGGCGAAAGCGGAAGCTGCTCGTTAAAGTCGATATTTACCAAGTTTACTCCGTTAAGAAGAAGCTTTGCTTCTTTGATATCGGTGCATTTACCTAAAATCAGGGGAATAAATTCAAATGGAGTAACGTTATCCCTTCCCTCTGAAAAGTCTGAATAGAAGGCGTTATCGGGAAAGTTCAATGCGGCAATGCATAGCCCCTTCTCGTTTACGGCATCATAGTACAAAGGAAAACCGTCGACAACGGCAGCCGTGCCGATCATTCCGTAGTGTGATCGCATCGGCTCCTCGCAACGCATATTGATTTCAAAATTTCGCGGAGTGATCACAACCCTTTCCCCGTATCCGCGGTCCAGATCAAGATTTCTGCCAAAATAAGATGCATTGTTTCTGTAACAAACGGCCGTACACATAAACACCTCGAACACACACTTTTTTATTCACCGATAGTATTACCCAAGGCAAGTTAAATTATAGATAAGAGCGAAAAAGTAAAAATCGACAAACCTCTGCAGAGGTTTGTCGATTTGTGGCTATGGGATATAAAAAAGATATTTTTGCATTATTGCGTATAAATTCGAACTCTAGTAAATGATAATGCTTTTCGACTAAAGGGAGGAAAGCTTCATCAGCACTTCTTCACTATTCACTATTACTTATTACCTAATCGACAAGTTTCGAAAGAGAAGAGTGAAAAGTGAAGAGTTAATAGTGAAAAAGTAAAATCGACAAGCTTCTGTCGAAACTTGTCGATTTTTGGCCATGGGCTACAAAAAAGATATTTTCGGCATTTTTGCGTATGAATTCGAACCCTAGTAAAATATAATGCTTTTCGACTAAAGGGAGAAAAGCTTCATCAGCACTTCTTCACTATTCACTATTACTTATTACCTAATCGACAAGTTTCGAAAGAGAAGAGTGAAAAGTGAAGAGTTAATAGTGAAAAAGTAAAATCGACAAGCTTCTGTCGAAACTTGTCGATTTTTGGTGCGGGTAACAGGGGTCGAACCTGCACATCGAAAGACACCAGATCCTAAGTCTGGCGCGTCTGCCAATTCCGCCATACCCGCGTTTGATACCCGTTTATTGTACTATATATCGGCGGGATTGTCAAGGTGCGGGGTGGCTTTTTTGCGGTATTCGCCTGCGGTCATGCCCGTATGCTTTTTAAACAGCGTGGAAAAGTACTTGGGGTTATCGTAGCCGCATCGCTCTGATACGGTGATTATGGGCAGAGAGGTGGAGGAAAGCAGCTCCTTTGCCATCTCCAGCTTTTTTGCGGTTACGTATTCGGAGAAGGAGCAACCAAGCTCCCGTGCGAAAACGTGGGAAAGATATCCGGGGGAAACGCCCACGTGACTTGCTGCCATCTCCCTTGTTATGGGCAAGTGAATATTTGCGGATACGTACTGCTTTACCGCGTCCACGTACGTGCGGGGGATATATCGCACGGGGCGGGATTCCGTTTCCATAAGCTTTGCGTAATCGGCGGCAAGAGCCACGGCGCGCGCAAACCCGTCCTCGCTCATTCTGGGCATTGAATAATACAGTCTGCGTAATTCTTCCGCGTCTGATTCAAGGATCAGCGGCTCCGTATCAGCGGCGCGCTTGATAAAAGCCCTGAATCCCTCCTCGGTTGCGGGCTTGGTATCAACTCTGCCGAGAAATATGACGGAGCTTTCGTTATCAAATCGCTTTAAGGGGATAATTGCCTCGCACAGATCCATATGGCAACGGTAAACGTGGGGCTTTCCTGCTTTTGAGCATTCGGCAAGTGCGGCGTGATTATTGTCAAAGCAAGCGCGGCGGAAGGCGGGAAAGCACTCGCGGCGCAGATAAGTGCAAATGGAGCAACGCAGGGTATTACCTGCGTGTATCGCCTGCAGCTCAACGCTGTCACGAACGAAGGTATGAAGTGATACGGGAATTCCCGTAACCGTATAAAAATTCTCCGCAAAGCTTACAAGCTGCTCCCGATCAAAGAATGTATAGTTTGATTCCTGCAAGCCTCTTTCTATAATAACGTCCTTATCCTCTTTCATAACGCACCTCCTTGCACAGCAGTAATTCTATCCTTTTTTGTGGGAAAAGTCAACTAATGGAATGAAAAATATCACGATATTGTACCTTTGAAAACATATTTGGGTTTACGGAACGATTCTATCGGTGTATAATAAATAAAAAGACTCTGAAGGAGGCATATATGAATAAAGTTGAATTATTTGATAAATTGACTCTTCTTCCCGCGCTCATCAAGGAGAAGGGCGGAAGCGAGCAGCTTGCGGAGAGTGCAGGTTTTTCCGTTACCCGGAGCATAGAAAAGAAATACGACGATACCCTATGCGTGCGCCGTACTTATAAAAATGAAAGAAGCGAGAGCGTGACCGCACAGTTTATCCTCGACGTGGCGGCAAATTACGCACCGGAGCGCTTCACCATTCCGTCCGTATCCTATAACGGAAACCTCCGTAGCGACGGCACGGAGCCCCACGGATGGGAGAAGGAGGGCACCCCTTGGACGTATTCTTCCGATCGCGTATCCGTTCCCGCCTGTACGGTATTTGAGAACGCAGAAACGGTTACCGCGCTTTTTGCTTCAACCCTTTCTAAAGCAAATCTTATCTGCTCCGCTTCTGTGATATTTGCGGAAAACGATAAGCGCCACCGCATCCTTTGGCCCGATTCCAATATGCCCCTTGAATATACCGACCACGACGTTTCAAGTCCCGGATATGAGAATTTTATCACTCTTGCCCCCGGTGAAGAATTTACCTGCGAGGTGTACGTGTTCTGCTCCAAGCCCAAATGGAAGAACTACGGTACCGCAACGCTTATAGACCGTCTTTGCGATGTTTTCCCCTTGGAGCATAAGGCTCATATTGATGCGGAGACCGCAAGAAAAGCAGGTTACGCCCAGATAGAGGCGCATACCCGACTTCTTGATAACGGCGTTTATATGGTGGGAAACGCACTCCGCGACCGCCCCGACGGCGACGGACAGTATATGCCCTACGAGGTATACGAGTGCGGTTGGTCGGGTCAGTGCTGCAGTGCCGCTCGTCACTACCTTGAAAAATGGAAGCGCGACGGTGAGGAAAAGTATCTTGAGATGGGTCTTTCCTGCCTTGACGCTTGGTGCGATTCTCAGAGAGAAAATGGTCTTTTGCAGATAAATTACGCCCGCACCCTCAATAAAAAGTATCTTCCCGCCGACGTGTGCAATCTTGCCTGGTTTGCCCACGAGCTGATGCTTGCTTCAAAGCTTCTTGAGAATACGGAGCATAAGCGCCCCCGCTATTTTGAGTGCGCAGAGCGGTTCTTGCGGTTTGCCATAGAGCATTACACCGATGATGATGCCTTTGGTATGCGCTGGAATATGGACGGTACGAAGGCGGCATCCGGCGGATCTGCGGGCGGTTTCGTGCTGATGGCGCTTTGCCTTGCGTATAAGCTCACGGGCAACAAGGAATACCTTGAATATGCAATAAAGACAGATGAATTTTACTTCAAGCGCGATCTTGACGATTTTTGCGTTACCGCAGGTGCTCTCGATTGCCGTTGCATAGATAAGGAAGGCGCGTATCCCTTCATCGTTGCCGCCCTTGATCTTTACGACTTCACGGGCGATAAAAAGTATCTGGAGAGAGCGGAGAAGGCGGCTTATTACTTCGTTTCCTGGATGTTCTTCTTTGACGTGCAGTACGAGGAGGAGACGGAGTTTGACCGTGTAGGATATTACACGTCGGGCGGTACTGCGGTTTCCACCCAACACCACGCAATCGACCCCTGGGGTGTTGCTATAGTTCCCGAGTGCATCCGCCTTGCAAAGGAGCTTAACAAGCCCATGTGGCGCGAGATCGCGTACAGACTGTGGTGCAATGCAATTATGTGCGTGAATCTTGATGAGAGTACCCTCTGGCACGGACATCACCGCCCCTGGGGTATGCAGAGCGAGGCGTTCTTCCAGGCGCGCTGGGTGCGCAAGGCATACAAATTTGCCCCCCGCGAACGCGCCCGCTTAAACGACCTCTACGCAAATTGGACGGCTACCTACCGCCTTACCACTATAGATAAGGTGCTTGCCGCAGAGGGCAATTTGGATTTTTTCAATAAATAACAGTCTTTTGCTTGTGTAGGATAAAAACGCCTCGGCAGCTCTTAAGAGTTGCCGAGGCGTTTTTCTATTTTTTATACCTATTCTTTTTCAGTTCCTCGCGCAGGACTATGTAGCTCTCGTGTCGGGAACGGGATATCTCACCCTTTTCCACTGCCTCCAGAATTGCACAACCCTCTTCCTTGGTGTGTGTGCACTTCGTATAGCGGCATTTGGTGAGCTTGTCCTCAAATTCCGGGAAAGACCAGATAAGCTGATCCTCCTCCATAAAGTGAAAGTTTTCAAAATCAAGCAGACCGAAGCCGGGGGTATCCGCAAGATAGCAGCTTTTTCCTTCACCAAGCGCCGTGGGGATAAGGGTGACTGCCCTCGTTGTATGGCGGCCCCTGCCCGTCTTGTGGCTTACGGCAGAGGTGGTAAGGGAAAGATCGGGGAAAAGCATATTAAGACAGCTTGATTTTCCGACGCCCGATGCGCCCGCAAACGCGGCGATCTTATCGGGCAGAAGCTCAAGCAGTGCACCGCGCAACTCCTCCTCGCCCCACTTTTCCTTTGCGGAAACGGTAAAAACGGGGAAGCCTGCGCCGCCGTACACCTCTTTCAGGGTGCTTGCGGTATCGGGTGCAAGCTCGCACTTGTTTATAATAATGATGGGAGTGACGTTTTGCGCAACGCAGGCGCAGGTCAGCTTGTCTATTGCAAGGAGAGATGGATCGGGCTTTGCCGCCGCGGCAGTTATAAGCATACAGTCAAGGTTTGCCATAGGGGGACGGATAAGCTCGTTTTTTCTTTCGAGCAAGCGCTCCATCAGAATACCGCGCTCGTTGTCAACGGTTCCGTCCTCGGCAAGCTCAAGGCGTATCTCTGCAAGATCTCCCACAAGGGGAGTTTGCCCCTTATGGCGGAAAACTCCGCGGGCGGGTATCTGTACCGTATCCCCAACCTTGATGGGAGAGCCCTCCTCTGCGCTTTCTGCGCGCAGGGTATAAAGCCCGCCGGAGCTTGCAAGGATGCGGCAAACAAGATGCCGTTCTGTTTGAGTCATATCAGTTGCTCCGTCCGTTTCCCGCATCGGTATAATTGGGGCCGCCGCTGATCACAACGTTTATCTTGGTAAGAGTAACGGGTACGCGCTCTCCCGCCTTGATGCTCTGGGAAAGTACCGTTCCCGCAGGCTTGGAAGACCGAACGTAGGTAACGGTGCCGATGCCCACCTTATACTGCAACAGCAGATCGTACGCCTGAGCTTCGTTTTTGTTAACGAGATCGGGAATATAGGTGTAATCAACGGTCTCTCCGCTGCTGACGTAAAGAATGATAACGTCGCCCTTGTTGATGGTTACTCCGGAGATGGGGTGGGAGCTGATAACGCAACCGTCGGGGATGGTTGCGTGGTTTTGCTCCACTATCTTAACTCCAAAGCCCTGAGTGCGCAGCTCGATTTCCGCTTCACGGCTGTCCCAAAGGGTGTAGTCCTTCATTACTGCCTGCTGTGCGCCAAGGCTTACGGTGAGAACGAGCTTAACGGTCTGGGAACCGATAATACGTCTTTCCTCGCCGGGGGCGGGTGACTGGGAGATGATATATCCCTTTTCAATGCTGTTATCGTGCACCTGAATAATCTCAACGGAGTATTCGGTGCCAAGGCCTGCAATGAATTCCTCGGAGCATATAGCGCCAACGCAATTGGCAACGCTTACAACGTGGGCGTCGCCTCTGCCGGAGAAGAAGAGAGTGTTCACCGCAACTATTCCCGCAACGATAAGGCAAAGGAGAAATGCGGAAAGCACGCCGAGAACGATGGGAAGCATAGTGTTGCCGCTTTTCTTTATTCTTGCGGAATCCTTCGTCAGATCAATGGGACGGTTGGGATGCTTTTTCATCTTTTGCAGATAATGCATCATACGGGCGGCAGAATCAAATCTGTCCGCAGGGTTCTTTTCCATAGCGGAGAGGATAAGCGTTTCAAGTCCCACGGGAATATCGTGCTTGATATCACGGGGCTTTTTGGGGGTGTTGTTAATCTGCATAAGGGCAATGGAAACGGTGTTCTCGCTGTCAAAGGGAAGAACCCCCGTTGCCAGCTCGTAAAGCAGAGCTCCGAGAGAATAAATATCTGAGCGGGCATCCACCTTTTTGCCGCTTGCCTGCTCGGGGCTGATATAATACACGGTGCCGATGGCCTTGTCCGTTTCCGTTACGGTCTGGGCGCTGGGGAGCTTTGCAATACCGAAGTCCGTTACCTTAACGGTGCCGTCCTCAAGGATCATAATGTTCTGTGGCTTGATATCCCTGTGAATTACGCCTCTGCTGTGGGCATGGTCAAGGGCGGCAAGGATCTGCTCGGTAAAGTTGCATATCTCCGCAAAAGACAGTCTTCCGTGCTCGGACATATAGCTTTTAAGGGTGGTGCCCTCTATATATTCCATAACGATATACTTCAGATTATCGCTTACGGAAACGTCGTAAATATTTACGATATTGTGGTGCGAGAGCATTGCAACTGCTTTGGATTCGTTAATAAAGCGCCTTACCGCGCCCTCGTCGTCCGCAAATTCCTCGCGGAGCATCTTTACCGCCACGGGGCGGTCCATAAGGGTATCGTGTGCGCGGAATACAACTGCCATTCCGCCGCTTCCGATAACTTCCTCTATTTTATAGCGTCGGTCAAAAAGTCTGCCGACGTATCCTGAATACTTTCCCATTACGCCTCCGCCCTTTCTTCCTTCTCTGCGCGGGTGTCTGCCGTAACAACGGTTATGTTGTCCGTGCCGCCCGCCTCGTTTGCCAAGGTGACGAAGGTCTTGGAAACGTCCTTAACGCTGATGGTAAAATCGGAAAGCACCTTTTCTATGGCGCTGTCGTCAAGATGGGCAGTAAGTCCGTCTGAACACAGCAGAATTCGGCTGTTTTCCGCAATGGCAACGAAGGTATCGGGCTCAACCTCGGGCGCGATGCCAATTGCGCGGGTGATTATGTTTCTCTTGGAATTGTATTTTGCCTCCTGCTCCGAGATCTCGCCCATATCAACGAGATACTGCACGAAGGAGTGATCCTTTGAGAGCCTTCTGATACCGCTTCCGTCGGCGCAAAGATAAACGCGACTGTCACCAACGTTGATGCCGTAAAGGATATCTGCGGTAATAAGTGCTGCGGCAAGGGTGGTGCCCATCCCGTGCAAGCCCTCGTTTTCACAGGCGGCTTTGTATACCGCGCCGTTAGCAAGGCGCGCGGCATCGCTCATTGCCTTACCGATATCGTCTGCGGATACCGTAAAGCAACGCATCTCCGTGTTGTAGTGCTTATCGCAGAATTTTTTCAGCTCGTCGCTGAATATGGTTGCGCAGATGGCACTTGCCTCAGCACCTCCTGCGGCGCCTCCCATTCCGTCGCAGACCGCTATTAACGCAAGCCCCTCGGCAAGGGGCATGGCAACGAAGCAATCCTGATTTGCGGAGCGCTTTATTCCTTTGTCTGTTGTTCCGTATAATACCATATGTTTATCCTTTCGGAATTTGTGGTGCTTATGAATTTTCCCGCTTGCGCCTTAACTGACCGCACGCGGCGTCTATATCCTTGCCAAGTCTGCGGCGCAGGGTGGCGTTCATTCCAAGCTTTTCAAGCTCCGCGCAGAAGGCGTAGGCTCGGGAATCGTCCGGTGTTTCGAAGCTTCTTTCCTTAACGGGATTAAGGCGGATAAGATTGATGTGGACGGGCGTTTTGCCCGGAAAATATCTGCGAAGAAGCTTTGCAAGCCTTGCAGCGTCCTCAAGGGTATCGTTTTTGCCGTAGAGAAGCGTATATTCAAAGCTGATACGGCGGGAGGTGGAATCAAAATAGTCCTTGCACGCCGTAAGCAAAGTATCAAGGGGGTATTTGCGGTTCACGGGCATAACGGCGCTTCTTGCTTCGTCCGTAGCCGCGTGCAACGATATGGAAAGGGTGATCGGCAGATCTGCCTTTTTCAGCTCGTAGATCTTATCGGCAACTCCGCAGGTGGAAAGGGAAATATGGCGGTAGCCGATGTTAAGACCGTTTTCGTCGTTAACAAGGTGAAGAAATTTAAGGGTGTTATCAAGATTGTCAAGAGGCTCGCCGATTCCCATCATAACGATGCCGCCGATCCTCTCTCCCGAATCGCGCTGTGCGGCACAGACCTGCCCGTATATTTCGGAGGGGGTGAGGTCGCGAACCTTGCCGCCGATGGTGGAAGCGCAGAAGGCACAGCCCATGCGGCACCCAACCTGGGAAGAAACGCAGATGGTGTTTCCGTGGGCGTATTTCATCAGCACGCTTTCCACGTATTCGCCGTCGTGCAGGCGGAAAAGGTACTTTACCGTGCCGTCAAGCTTTGACACCTGCTTTTGTTCTATCTGCGGCATGCGGTATTCAACGCTTTTCGAAAGCTTTTCCCTTAAAGCATTGGAAAAATTGGTTATTTCGTTTATATATTTTCCCGCCGCATAAGCGGAAAAAAGCTGTTTTGCACGGAACTTGGGTTCTCCGATGCTCACGAAAAACTCCTGAAGCTCCGAAATATTCATAGAGCCCACATCAGGCTTTTTTACGGTGTCCGTCATTTTGCGCCTCCCGTCTTGCGAAAGCGGGAAATAAAGAAGCCGTCGCTTCCTGTGACGTTGGGAAGCAGTGTAAGCATACCGTTTTGAGAGGAAATCACCTTGCCGTCAGCGGAGGTAAAGGAAAAATCCTCGGGCTCAAACTCGGGATGCTCGCAAAGAAATTTCGTCACTACCTCTTCGTTTTCCGCACGGCGCAGAGTGCAGGTGGAATAAACCAGTCTGCCCCCTTCGCGGAGGTAGGAAACGCTTGCGTTCAGTATAGTATAAGCGGAGTCGGAAAGACCTTCGACCTCATCCTCCGTCTTTCTGCGGACGTCGGGCTTTTTTGCGGCAACGCCAAGTCCGGAGCAGGGAACGTCGCAAAGCAGGTAGTCTATCTTGCGCTTAAGCTTTGCGCGGGGCTCCTTTGCGTTCTGTATGCCCGCTTCCAGAATGCTGATGCCAAGGCGCCTTGCGCCGTCCTCAATAAGGGGAAGCTTGGAGCGGTGGATATCAAAGGAATAAAGCTTTCCCTTGTTTTCCATGTCCATTGCTATGGCAAAGCTCTTGGAGCCCGGAGCGGCACAAACGTCGCAGGCGGTGCTGTCGGGTGCGGCACCGAGAAGCTGTGCGGCAAGCTGGGAGGCTTCGTCCTGTATCATATAAAGTCCATCGTCAAAGCGGGGAAGCGTGGTGGGGACAACGTCGCCCTCGATTATAATGCCGTTTGCGGCAAAGGGCGTAGGGCGTGCATCGTATTCCTTCAGCTCGGAGAGAAGCTCGTCTCTCGTTATGCGCAAGGTGTTTACCCGCAGGGCAAGAGGCGCCTTGCGGCACAGTGCTTCAAGTATCTTTTCAGCTTCTTCCTCGCCGTAGTCGCGAACGAAGCTTTGGCATATCCACTCGGGAAAGGAATAATTAACGGAGAGGTAGGGAATAAGTCCGTCTTCCTTCTTGGGCAGTTCAACCTCGGGTGCGCGGAGATAGGAACGGAGAACGGCGTTTACAAAGCCTCTTTCCCCCTTTTGCCTTGCAAGGGCAACGGTTTCGTTTACTGCCGCGTGACCGGGTGTTTGCATATAGATAAGCTGGTAAAAGCCAAGGCGCAGGATATACTTCGTAAATCTCTCAAGCTCCTCAACGGGTCTGGAGGAAAATTTGGAGATATAATAATCAAGGGTAATGCTTCTTTCCGTAACGCCGTAAACGAGCAAGGTGAAAAGAGCCTTGTCTCTGCGGTCCTCAAACTGTGCAAGACCGCTTGCGATGGCAAGGTTTATGAATTTTTTATCTCTTTCCGCATCGCACAGAAAGCGCAAGGCGGTATCCCTGACTTTATCCTTCATAGAGTCCTTTCGGTGGGTCAGTCCCTTCTTCGGGAATTACCCGCAATGATGAGCAATCTTAATATCTGAACAAGCGAGGTGGCAAGTGCCGCAACGTAGGTAAGGGCGGCGGCGTTCAACACCTTTTTGGATGCCTTAAGCTCCTCCTCGTTAAATCTGCGTGCTTCCTCAAGGGCGCGAAGGGCGCGGTTGCTTGCGTTGTATTCAACGGGAAGCGTAACTGCCTGAAATACCGCCGCAAGAGAGAAGAAGGCTATGCCTGCGTAGCTTAACGCGGGAATGGAGAGCAAAAGACCTATAATGAACAGAGGTATCGCAAGCTTACTGCCAAAGTTGCAGGCGGGGATGATGGCGGCGCGTATGCGCATAGGCGTATATCCCTCCGCGTACTGAATGGCGTGGCCTGCCTCGTGAGCCGCAACGCCCACTGCTGCCGCGGTGGTAGCGTCGTGCACGGGGTCGGAAAGGCGCAGTACGTTTGTTTTGGGATCAAAATGGTCCGTAAGATCGCCGCTGATATGCTCGATCCTCACGTGATAGAGTCCGTTGCGGTCAAGGATCATCCTTGCCGCCTCGGCGCCCGTAACGGAATGAAAAAGTCTGACCTTGGAGTATTTTGTAAAGGTGCTCGATACGTTTGCCTGTGCGATCATTGCAAGTATCATCACGGGAAGCACCAGCACCACGTAGGTCCAGTCGATTCCGTAATAGTAAAGCATTATTCCTTCTTTCCGCGGAGAATATCTCCGCAAAACAGCTTTCTGCCGCGCAGATAATCTGCGGCGGCCATTTTTTGCTTGCCCTCGGGAACGAGCTCGGAAACGCCGAGAACGGTTCCGCCTCCGCAAGCAATATGCAGACATTTATCTGCACAGATAACGGTGCCGGGAGCGGCGTCGGTCTTTTCAGATGCTACGTACGTCTTTGCTATCTTAAGCAGACTGCCGCTTGGCATATATGCGCGGCACATGGGTGCGGGGGAGAGTGCACGGATGCGGTTGTGACATACCTGTGCGCTCTCTGCAAAGTTAAGCTCCTCCTCCGCGCGGTCTATCTTTGCGGCGTGGGTGGCAAGGCTATCGTCCTGCCTGATGCGTACGAGCTTTCCCTCAAGTGCTAGGGCAACTGTCTCAACGAGAAGCTCTGCACCCATTTGGGAAAGGATCTCGGACATTTCGCCGTAGGTCTCGTTTTCTCCGATCTTGTGCTCCTTTTTCAGAAGCATATCGCCCGTATCCACGCCGTCTGCCATATACATGGTGGTAATACCCGTAACGGGCTTTCCGTCCATAATAACGCGCTGCATGGGGGCGGCGCCTCTGTATTCGGGAAGCAGACTTCCGTGTACGTTTATGCATCCGTATTTGGGATAATCAAGCACGTTTACGGGAAGTATCTTTCCGAAAGCCACAACGGCAATAAGCTCCGGGTCAAGGGTGGCAAGCAGCTCTGCAAAGGCCTCGTCACGCAGGGTCTTTGGCTGATATACGGAAATACCCAGCTCCTCTGCCGCGACCTTTACGGGCGGCGGTGTCAAAATCATTTTTCTTCCCTTGGGCGCGTCCTCCTTTGTAATGCAGGCAACTATCTCGTGACCTGCGGCGTGAAGCGCCTTAAGGGATGGAACGGCAAAATCGGGAGTGCCCATAAAAACTATCTTCAAACCGTTCACCTCACTCTTCAATAAAGCCTTCCTCGATCATTTCCTCGCGGGTAAGCATGTGGAGGGCAACGTCCGTGTAAAGCACGCCGTCAAGATGGTCAAGCTCGTGGCAGAACGCCTTTGCAAGCAGCTCCGTGCCCGTCATCTCAAAGAACTCGCCCTTGCGGTTCTGTGCTCTTACGGTCACGGTCATGGGGCGGCTCGTGATGCCCCATCTGCCGGGCAGAGAAAGACAGCCCTCGTAGCTCTGCTGTTTTTCCTCGGAGGTCTTGATTATTTGAGGGTTGATGAGCTCAATAAGCCCGCTTTCCTCGGTCTCTATAACCACGATTCGGCGCAGTATTCCAACCTGGGGCGCGGCAAGACCGCATCCGCCCGCCTTGCGCATGGTCTGTGCCATATCGTCAAGCAGGGTAAGGGTGCGGGGGGTTATCTCTTCAACTCTGCGGCATATCTTGCGCAGAGTGGGGTCGTCATCCTTAAGAATGTTCAGAATTGCCATAATAATACCTCTTTATCTTTCCCAAAGCGGCTCTCTATATGCCGCTGGGGTTAAAATCTGCAGAAAGTGTAACGCCGCTTTTTCCGCCTCCGTCACCGAAATCACGGAGCAGAGCGTCAAAGAGAAGACGCGCGCGGCTGTTAAGACGGCATTTTACTACCATCCGCAGTCTGTATTTATCGGAAACCTTGTAAATGGGAGCTTCAAAGGGACCGAAGGCTATTACCTTCACGTCCTTATAATCTCCCGAAATGTATTTGCCGAAATCGGCGGTAAGCCTTGCGGCGCCTCTTGTAAGGGCATCCTCGTCACCCGCCGTGAGAGTGAGCGTAACGATATCGCAAAAGGGCGGCCAAAGATAGCTTTCACGGAGCTTTATCTCCGCATCGTAAAACTCCTCGTAATCTCCTTTGCAAGCAAGAAGCAGAGATTCGTTATCCGGCTTGAAGGTCTGCACGACGGCAACCCCTCCCCGCTCTGCGCGTCCCGCCCTTCCGACTACTTGGGTGATAAGGGAGAAGGTGCGCTCGTTTGCTCTGTAATCTCCGAGAGAGAGGGAAGAATCCGCGTTCAGCACGCCAACGAGAGTGACCATGGGAAAATCGTGCCCCTTTGCCACCATCTGCGTGCCCAGAAGCACGTCTGAGTTGCGGTTGCGGAATTCTCCGATTATGCTTGAGTACGCTTCCTTGGTGGTCACCGTATCCGCATCCATACGGGTTGCGGTGATCTCGGGAAGAAGTCTTTCAAGCTCTGCCTCCGCCATCTGCGTTCCGCATCCCATAAAGGTCAGCTTGTCGGAGCCGCAGGTAGGGCATTTCTTTTGCACGGAGCAGCTGTAGCCGCAGTAGTGGCAAAGCATTCTGCCGTCCGTTTCCGTCTTTTCTCTGTGGCGGGTAAGGGTAACGGAGCAGCTTGGGCATTGCACCGTTTCTCCGCAGGACATACATAGCTGAAAGCTGTTGTAGCCGCGCCTGTTTAAAAACAGTATGGCTTGCTCGCCTGCGGGCTTGAGGGCTTCAAGGCGCATAAGCAGCTCTCTTGAAAAAGGAGAGGTGTTGCCGCCGCGAAGCTCGTCGCGCATATCGCATATAAGCACCTCGGGCAGCTTGGCGCCGCCGTAGCGCTCCTTTAAGGTCAGCAGCTCGTACTGACCGTTTTTAGCCTTGTAAAAGCTCTCAATGCTCGGCGTTGCAGAGCAGAGAAGCATCAAGCCGTTTTCCTTTGCGCAACGGAATCTTGCGATATCCTTTGCGTGATACTTGGGATCCGTATCGGATTTGTACGTGTGCTCCTGTTCCTCGTCAAGCACGATCATTCCCAGATTTTTCACGGGGGCAAAGATGGCACTGCGGGTACCGATGACCACGTCAACCAGTCCTTCGCGTATCCTCTTATACGCATCAAAGCGTTCCCCTGCGGAAAGGGAGGAATGAAGCACCGCCACGCGCTCCCCGTAAAAGGAGCAGAAGATGGAAACGGTCTGTGGGGTAAGGGATATCTCGGGAACAAGCAAAATAACGGATCTGCCACGGGACGTGACCTCGTCTATCATCGCTTTGATAACTCGGGTCTTTCCGCTTCCCGTAACACCGAAGAGCAAAGCCGCTTGGGGCTTGCCCGTATCAAGCATATCCTTTAGCTTTAAGAACACGCCGCGTTGACTGTCGCTTAAGATATTCTTTTTCGTGGGATCGATTTGGATATTCGCGTAAGGATTGCGGTAAGCTTCCGCCTTTTCCTCGCGCACGAGCCCTTTTTCGCAAAGGCTTTTAAGTTGTGCGGAAGTAGCACCTGCCTCCTCCAACACAACGCTTTTTTCTCCGCCGTTAAGCTTTATAACGGCGCGCAAAAGTGATCTTTGCTTTTCTCCGCGCAGGGCGTATTCGCCCGTGCCTTCTGCGGCGGCAACCGCCTCTTCGTAAGTGACAGCAAGATGCACGGTAACAGTGAACTTCTCATTTGAGGCTTCCTTTATCTCGTAATCTCTTTTAAGGAATCCTTTCCTGCAAAGAGTGGAAAGCATCTCTGCGGCACTCTCCCCGAAAAGCTCCTTGCCCTTTGAGAGATTCATCCTGCCGAGCAACGCCACCTGGGCGTATACGGCGCTCTCCGAGGGCTTCAGCCCCGTAGGCTCTTTTGCGCAAACGTAGAATTCCTTAACTGCGGAAAATGCAGCGGAGGGGAGAAGCGTTCTTGCCGCCTCTCCCACCGTGCAAAGATATGTCCTTTTCATATACGCGCAAAGCTCAATCTGCCAATTATCCAGAGCAAAGCGCTCGCTGTTTACGGCAAGCACGGGCTTTACGTGCTCGTATTCACAGCTATCCGAGAGGGAAACGGCAAGTGCGGTCATACGGCGGTTCGCGCCTCCGAAGGGCACGGTGAGAAACACGCCGGGGCGCACCTCTCCCGTAAGTCCGTCGGGCACGAAATAATCGTACGGGCGGTCAATATGGTACGGCACGTCCAATATATGAACCTTAACGAATCCACTCATAGCTTTCCTTACAGAAGGGAGTTACTCCTCTGCCTTGTCGATAACGTACTCACCGCTGTTGATGCGGTTGATAGCTGCCTTAACTGCCTTCTCGTCGCTTGCCTCAAGCTTCAGCATAGCGGCGATGGTCTTATCCGTTTCCTTGCTTGCGATCTTGCGCTCTGCTTCTGCGCGGCGCTCGGTATAGTCGTCTGTAAGCTCACGTGCGCACTTTGCGGTGGCAAGTACCAGCTCGTAGCGGTTGATCTTTCCTTTTGTCAGGTCTTCAATAGAGGGCTTAATCATCTTTGTAATCCTTTCGATGCAATGTTTATGAAAATTATTTATTGATGTTTTAATAGATGCTCTGACCGATTATTTGCCAAAAAACTTACCGTATACGTCGGGAGTTCTGGAAACGGCGTTCATCTCTGCGGCGGTTATGGCGCGGAATGCGTTAGCGGTCTCCTCCGCTTTTCCCGTTTCGTTAACGAGTATGTAATCGTAACGGTCTATCTGCTTCAATTCTTCCTTTGCTCTGTCAAGACGGCGGAGAATGGATTCCTCGCTGTCTCTGCCCCTGTCGCGCAGGCGTCTTTCCTGCTCCGCGGCTCCGGGGGGAACTATCATAACGAGGATCGCCTCGGGGTACGCCTTTTTGATCTGCAGACCGCCCACCACGTCAATTTCAAGAAGCAGGTGCTTCCCCGTGCCGAGAACCTCAAGTGCGGGTGCCTTCGGGGTGCCGTAATAATTACCTACGTACTCTGCGTATTCGAGTAGCTCGCCCTTTGCTATCATATCTTCAAACTGCTCGCGGGTCTTGAAGTGGTATTCAACGCCGTCGCGCTCGTTTTTTCCGGGTGCTCTGGTAGTTGCGGAAACGGAGAGGGCGTAATCGTCTCCTTCGGACATCAGCAAATTCATAACTGTGCCTTTGCCGCTGCCCGCAGGACCCGAAACAACGAAGAGAAGTCCCTTGTTATTGCCGAAAAATCCTTTATTCATCAGTTCTCCTCCTCGCCGTCATCCTCAGCTTGCTTGCCGTTGAGTCTCCAGGATATGGTCTCGGGCTGTACGGCGGAAAGGATCACGTGCTCGCTGTCCGTAACTATAACGGCGCGGGTCCTTCTTCCGCAGGTAACGTCAATAACCCTGCCCGCGTCTCTTGCATCCTGCACGAGTCTTTTTACGGGGGCGCTGTCCGGGCTTACGAGAGCAACGACTCTGTCTGCCGCGACCACGTTTCCGTATCCTATACTAATGAATTTCATCTTAACTCCTAATCTTACTCTATGTTCTGAATCTGCTCGCGTATCTTTTCAAGCTCGCTCTTGATCTCCACTACCTTGCGGCTGATGGAAAGGTTGGAGCATTTGCTGCCTATGGTGTTGGTCTCGCGGTTTATCTCCTGCAGAAGGAAATCAAGCTTTCTTCCTGCGGCGCCGCCAAGATCAAGTATATCGCGGAATGCGGAAAAATGGCTTGCAAGTCGGACCAGCTCCTCGTCAATGGCTATCTTGTCCGCAAAAATGGCACACTCGGTAAGCAGGCGGCTTTCGTCGGGAATTATACCCTCGTCGCCGAGGAGCTTCCGTATTCTTTCAGCCAGCTTTTCCTTTTTTGCAACCACGTCCTGCTCGGAAAGTGCGGCAATGTCGGGAGTCATCTTCTCGATGCCGTCTATCTTTTTGCGGATGTCCTTTTCGATCTTTGCTCCCTCCGCGGCGCGGGCGGCAATAAACATATCCATTGCCTCTGAAAGAACGGGCAGTATCATCTGCCAGTCCTCCTCCTCGTCGTGCTCCGCTTTTTCAGTGCGGAAGATATCGCGGTTGGAAGCAACGCGCATAAGGGAGATATCGTCATGTAGATCAAAGGTTTCCTTAAGCTCGTAAAGCGCGTCGATATATGCCTTTGCATATTCCTTGTCAAGGGTGAGCTTTGCGGCAGGGCCTGCGGCCGAGTGGGATTCTATTCCAACGAATACCTCCACCTTTCCGCGCGTTACGTTGCGGGAGGCAACGTAGCCCTTCACCTTCTCCTCAAGGAAGGAATATATTCTGGGGAGCTTTACCGTGCAATCCAGAAAACGGTTATTGACGGAACGTATCTCCACCGTGATATCGTGTTCTTCAGTGCGCAGTACTCCGCGTCCGAAGGCTGTCATGCTGTATATCATTATTGAACCCCCGTAAAATTGCTATTCATAATATTATATAATATATATAGCCCAAAGTCAACATTTTCAAAGCTATTCTTTGGCGCGAATCAGTCATTGCTGCAGGGTGGAGCGGCGGAATTCGCTGGGCGTTTGCCCCGTCAGCCGCTTAAAGGTGTTGGAAAAATGGTAAACGCTTGAAAAGGACAGCGTTGCGGCTATCTCCTTTATCTCGCAGGTTTTGTTTGCAAGCAGCTGCTTTGCGCAGGATATCTTCCTTTCAAGCATATATTGCTTCGGCGTTATGCCGTACTTGCGCTTGAAGACGGAGGTGGTGTAATTGCTGTTCAGGTGAAAGCGTTCCGCAAGCTGCTCCACGGTAAGGGAAAAATCCTCGCGGTTGTCTATATAGAGCTTCATTCTGTGGGGAAGATCTATATTCACCTCTGCCTTGCGCAGGCCTCTATCCATCATTGCAATGATGCGGTGGAGGCACAGTCCCGTTTTGTAAAGACGGGTCTGCAGATCGTCCTCGCCTGTGAAAATACCGCGTATTTCCTCAAAAGTTGACTTTGCATCTATGGGCAGCACGACAACGGGCGCGGTGATTTCAAATGCCTCAAGCAGCTTTGCAACGAGAGATCCGCGTACGTTTATCCATATCTTGCGGTAGGGCTCCTCGGGATCGGAATAATAAATATGGGAAGTGTTGTTGTTAAGAAAGTAAAAATCCCCCGGGCCGACGGTGTATTTTATCCCCTCGCATTCAATATATCCCTTGCCGGAATATACGTACTCAAATACGTAGATGCCGAAGCGCTTCGTGCCGGTGCGGTATCTTTCTATTCTGTAATTCGGGGTGGGAAGCGTCATTCCCATGCTTTCAACGAAGAGGACGTCACCCATCTTATAACTGAAGGGGCTCAGATAGATAAAATCCTGGAAGGCGGATTTTTTAAATGACTTTTTCGGTTTTTCAAATGAATTTTCCAACATTGAATTGCCCTCCGAAAGGATTTTTGTATCAACAATGTGATTTTTTGTATTTGTAAAAGAAGTTTTTCCGTTGACTACGATGCGAAATAATGATATCATAAAAAACGTAAAAAGTAAATAATCTTTGGTGAATTTTTGTAAATCTCCAAAGAAATTTTGTAAAGCAGAAAGGACAGAAAATGAAAAGAAGAATTGTATGCTTGATGTTGGCGATTCTTTGTCTCGCTGGGGTTTTTGCTTCCTGTAGCACTCCTTCAGGCGATAATAAGGACACCACCGCTGCGGTTACGGATGCTCCCGTTACCACAGAACCCGTGACCACCGAGTACGTGGAAACTCTTGAGGTTCCCGAGGATTATTTCCTTGACGGATACGAGTACACCATACTCTGCACCGCTCTTATGACTAACCCTCCCACGCCCTTCAAGTTCAGCGATACCGGTCTCGTGCTTGACGAGGCTGTTTACCGCCGCAACACCCTCGTTGAGGATACCTACGGCATCGTTATCGAGGTAATCGAGGAGTACAGCACCAAGGCGGGCAAGGCAGTTGAGCGCCTTACCGCTAACCGCAACGCGGGCGACACCCTCTACGATGCGGGTCTTATCGACGTTTTCGGCGTTTGCCAGCTTGCTCACAGCGGATACCTTTCCGATATGCAGGACGTTCCCTACATAGAGCTTGAAAAGTCCTGGTGGGATCAGAACGCAACCAGAGATACCAGCATCTTCGGCAAGACTTATTTCACCACCGGTGATATCTCCTATCTTGATAAGGAGTACACCTTTGCAACCATCTTCAACAAGGCTATTGCAAGAGAAAAGGGACTTGAGGATCTTTACGCCATCGTAAGAGAAGGCAAATGGACCGTTGACGTAATGGCTGATATGTGTAAGCTCGTCAGCGAGGACCTTAACGGTGACGACATTCTCGACTCCAACGATAAGTACGGTCTTATCACCTGGGATGCAATGCTTACCGCTTCCATCAACGGCTCCGGTAACACCATTTCCTATATTGAGGACGACACGCTGGTTCTCGGTCTCAACAACGAGGAGGTAATCTCCATGGTTGAGAAGTACGTTGGTCTTGCACAGCATCAGTCCGTTATCAACTTCCAGCACATGTCCGGCGGCGTAAGCTGGGATAATATGTACAAGAACGGTCAGGCACTCTTCCTTCACGAGTACCTGAAGGCGCTTCCCCTGTTCCGCGATACGGATCTTGAGTACGGTATTCTTCCCATGCCCAAGCTTTCCGAGGATCAGGAGAATTATTACTGCGGCTTTGCAGGATATCAGACCGCTATGTACTGCATTCCCGCAGATATTGAGGATGAAGAGATAAGCGGCATTATCTCCGAGGCTATGGCTTACCACTCCAAGGAGATCGTTACTCCCGCATATTACGACAGAACTCTTATAGGCCGTAACGTTCAGGATCCTGAAAGTGAAGAGACCCTTAACATCATCTTTGCAAACAGAATCTACGACCTTGGTCTTTTCTATAAGATCGGTACCTACGGTACACAGCTCGGTTACCTCCTTCGCGATAAGTCCACCGATTTCTCCTCTATGTACGCTAAGTTCGAAAGAGCTGCAAACGCAGACCTGAAGAGAATCAACGGCTTCTTCGCATCCGGCGAGGAAGAGTAATAAATAAAAGAGAACGGCTCAAGCGCTTTTGCGCTAATGTGCCCCCAGTCAAGTAGACAGACTAAAAAACAAAAAGAATTTACAAAATGAATAGATTCTTTCATCTCCCCCTGCTGCGCAGCAGGGGGAGATTTTTCGTCACGCAGCTGTGGCGAAGAAA
>SVSB01000044.1 GCA_015064505.1 Oscillospiraceae bacterium | reverse complement strand
ATCGACAAGTTTCGACAGAAGCTTGTCGATTTTACTTTTTCACTATTAACTCTTCACTTTTCACTCTTCTCTTTCGAAACTTGTCGATTAGGTAATAAGTAATAGTGAATAGTGAAGAAGTGAAGGTATCCGCTTCGCGGATGACTATAACATATATGTGAGAGTTCGAATTCATACGCAAAACTGCCGAAAATATCTTTTTTATAGTCCTTACACAAAAATCCTCGTACGATAGTACGGGGATTTTTACTTTTTCGCTATTACCTCTTCACTCTTCGCTTTTCTCCAATACTCGTATTTTTGGAAAGTAAGAAGTAATAGCGAGTAGTGAAGAAGTAGAATACGGCGCAGTATCACGAGAATCTTCGTTAAAATGTATCAAAGCGACCGAAATAAAAGGCACCGATTCCAAAGGAGTCAGGTGCCGTTCTTTATTCTACCTCACTGTTCTTTATCGCATAGTCCAACAGCAAATTTATCAGTTCGTTTCTTGAACGATTCGTCTCTTTTGCCAGTTTATCAAGATTGTTTACGGTTTCATCCTTGATTCTTATGGAAAAAGTTTTATATCCGTCCTCCCCTTTTAACGATTTTTTGTTAATGATGAGTTTTTCCTTCATTTATAATCACCTCACCAATATTATCTCTTGACATTTGTTATAAATATATGTTATAATTTGTAACATAAAATTCAAGGAGGTCATTATTATGACTAAAGCAAAAAGCACCAAGCGCGCCCTTTTGCTTAGTATGCTTTCTCTTTTGATGTGCATATCTATGCTTATTGGCAGTACGTTTGCTTGGTTTACCGACACCGTTACCTCTACGGGTAACAAAATTCAAGCGGGAACCTTGAAGGTTGACCTCGAACTGCTTGAAAAAGACGGTTCTTGGACTTCCATTAAGGATTCCAAAAAGGACATCTTTGATTATGAGAATTGGGAGCCCGGCTATACCGACGTAAAGATCCTCCGCGTTTCCAACAAGGGCACCCTCGCTCTTAAGTGGCTTGCCAAGTTTGTATCCGATTACGAGCTGAGTCCGCTTGCTGACGTGATAGACGTTTACGTTAAAACTGACGTTGACGCTTATCCTGCTAACCGTTCCGATCTTACGGGTTGGGAATGGGCAGGCACCGTCAAGGATTTCGTCAACACCATCAGCGCAACCACCAAGGGAACTCTTGAGGCCGGCAAGTCCGCCAACCTGGGCATTGCTCTGAAGATGCAGGAGACCGCGGGCAACGAGTATCAGGAAATGGATCTCGGCGGCACCTTTGATGTTCAGATCATTGCCACTCAGTTCACTTTTGAGGACGACAGCTTCGACGATCAGTACGATTTGAGCGCCGCAATCTACGTTGACTCTGCCGCTGAAGCCCAGGCCGCTCTTGACAATGCAAAGAAGGGCGACGTTATCGTTCTTGCTCCCGGCAACTACGGTACGCTGTATATGCGTCCTACCACAAACACCAATGTGACCAAGGAAGTGGATTGGCAGGGTAACAACTATAGGTGGGAAACCTATTCTCTCTTTGAGGATATTACGATTCTCGGCACCACCGGTGCAGTAGTTGACGCCATTGAGATTGAGGGCGGTACTTATTACAACACCGAGCACTCTCAGGCAGCAACCCATCCTGTTATGCTCAGCTTGGTTGAACTGAAGAACGTTGTGATTGATGGCGTTACCTTCACCGGCAACGGCGGTCAATATGGCGACACTCACGGCAATGCCATCTCTCTTGCAGGAAACAACATTAAAGTTGACAGTTTGACTCTGAAGGACTGTGTTCTGAAGGATTCTACTAATAACAACCGTCTGCTTTACAAGTCTGAAAGCACAACTAAGGTTCATACTTACACCTACGGCGGCGAGACCTATACCTTTACTCCTTCTTTGAAGGATATCACCGTTACCGATTGTACCTTTGATGGCGGCTACATGGGTCTGGAACTTCGTGAAACTGAGAACGTAACTATTTCTAACAACGTATTCAACGTTGCTGACAGAAACATTCTTCTTCCTGTGAATACCGGTTGTACTTATTCCGGCAATATCACCATCACCGGCAACGTATCCAACAAAGCCCAGGAGCGCTTTGTTCGTGCCGATGGCACCGGTGATGCAGTTGTTGTGATTAAAAACAACACCCTTAACGCTTATATGAGTGCAGACGCTGACTATATCAAGGTTACCAATGGTAACGACGTGACCATCGCGGACAACACGATTACCTATGGTTCTGCCGCAGCTGCACAGGCCGCTTTGGATAATGCCGTTTCCGGCACTACCATCAAGCTTGCTCCCGGCAACTACGGTACGCTTCTCCTTCGCCCTGTAGATGGAAATGCCAACACCATCACGAGCCTTAACGAAGCTGATGGCGAGGGCCTCACCGGTTATAGAAATGAGTATATTCGTAAGGTTGAAAATCTTACCATTATCGGTGCTCCCGGCGCAACGGTTGACGCGATCAAGGTTGAATCCGGTTATATTGTAGGTAGCGGCTCCTCCTGCAATCTCGTTGATGTCAAGGGCCTCGTGATCGACTCGGTCGAATTCACCGATAAAGCCGATTGTGCACCTCATACCTACTCCGCTCCGATTTTCTTCAATCTTACTTGGACAGACGTTGACGGTCTTACTGTCAAGAGCTGTAAGCTGATCGGTAACGACGACAAGGTTAATTTCGTATACTTCACGATCGATAACTCAAGCGCTTTTGATGGCGTGGCGTCAAACGTAACCCTTACCGGCAATACCGTTGACGGTATCGCAAGACTTTGTGAGCTTCGTCAGACCGAGAACGTTACCATCACCGATAACGTAATCAAAAACACCGCTCTCCACGGTATGCTCCTTACCGTTCACAACGGATCTTACAGCGGCGACGTAACCATCACCGGTAACACTGCTTACGGTATCAATGACCGTTTCGTGAGAATGGCCGGTGCCGGCGATGCCAACGTTGTTATCAAGGATAACGTTATCACCAACTATCTTGGGGAGGATGCCGATTACATTAAGGTTACCGATTCTACAGGTACGCCCGTGATCGAGAATAACACTAAAGCATAAAGTATTAACTCTATCCCTTGGGATAGATGATTATCTCATCGTTTCCGCCCAAAATCCCCGTTCGCAAGAACGGGGATTTTTACTTTCCGCTTCACTTTCTCTTATCTACTCGGATTGTTTGAAAGTAAGAAGTAAAAGCTAAAAATTCCCGTGCGCCTTGCATATTC
The DNA here is from genome assembly GCA_015064505.1 of Oscillospiraceae bacterium. GTDB lineage: Bacteria > Bacillota > Clostridia > Oscillospirales > CAG-272 > RUG12395. The sequence continues at coordinate 17,505 of SVSB01000044.1, read as the reverse complement.
CGCGGTTTTATGCTATAATTTACAAGCTGTAACGTAAAGGTTCCCGCTGTGTTAGAGGAGGGAGGCGGTTGCATGAAGGAAAAGTATACTAAAGGATTCAAGCCCGAGCGGCTTACCTCATTTAAGCTCACGCTGATATTCGTTATCGCCATAGCTTTGGTTTGCGGTCTTTTATATCTGTTTATTCGCAGTAATATTTATGGCTCCGATTGGCTTTCCCTTGAATTTGTGATCGCGGTGCTTTGCGTCTTCGTGACTCTCTTATCGCTTGTTTGTGCGGTGATCCTGAAGTGCATCTATAAAAAGAAGGTGCGTATTTGGGCATTACTGCTTGCGGCGTTGCTTACTCCGGGGATCTGCTTTCCGCTCAATGCGGTTGCCTTTGATAAGGGCGGGTTTTTATACCCTTTGATCGAAGACGGAGGACTGTTGCATTTTATCGTCATCGGGGATTATAATTTTGACGGAATGAACGATAAGGAGCACCATATCCTGTACGATGAGAGGGAAGAATCCTCCAGATACGGCGGGCATTACGACGATACCGTAATTCGCTATATAGATACCAACGCAACGGGCGTTGGTAGCGGATTGAACGGATGCTTTTGCTTCTACGATTGGGAAGAAAGGGTAATACAGCTCTTTCTGAATCGCGATTCCGTCAAGCTGAAGCAGGTGGAAATAAACGTAGCTTTTCTGGACGAGTCGTTTGCAGGCGAGGTGTCCTTTTACATAGACGGCCGCAAGCTTGATCACACGGTGAACGGGTTCGGTCAGGCCTCCATCGTTTTCAATGCCGAGGAGTGCTATGATCTGCAAAACGGTCTTGACGGCGTCAACAGATACGTTCCGATTAAATACGTAATAAACGAAGGCAAATAAAGGAGAAAATTATGAAAAGGATCTTTAATAATCTTATTTGCGCAATTTTGTTCTTCGCTTTGATGCTTTCCCTTGGCGGATGTATGTCCGCAGGCGGGATCGAGGACACCAACGGGGAAGAGGATCTTTCCTTGCAGACCATAACGGATAAGGATATTATAGAAGGTATGGGCAGTACCCGCTTTATGTCCTCAAGCTCCAATTCTACCGTAAACGGCGTTTCAAAGTCCGTTCATAAGGCAAAAACCATGTCGGGCGTTTTAGAGCTGTACGAGGACAGATTGAAAAACGAGACTCTGGATATCACCGTATCCTGTGAGATAACAAAGGGCAACGCCCGCCTCGTGCTGATCGTTGACGGTGAAATAGTTCACGATTTTGATCTGAACGGCGCGGATCAGAGCCTTGTGCTTGAGAACGTAAGCGGAAACGTAAGCCTGAAGATCGCGGGCGAGAGCGCGGGATATGCGGTAAGCTATACGGTAAAATAATTATCAAGAGCGGAAGCGGCAACGCTTCCGCTTTTAGTTTTTTTGTGAACAAAAGGTAAACTGTAAGGGGAAATATTGACAAAGGATAAAAATGGTTGTATTATTGTGTTAGTACATACATACAGTTTTACCGTATGGAAAGGAGGCAAAATGGCCTGGAGATTTAACGAGCACGCGCCCGTGTACTTGCAGATAGCGGATAAGCTCCGCGGCTCCATTATGACGGGAGAGTTTCCTCCGGGAGGGCAGATACCGCCCGTGCGGCAGATAGCCCTTGCGGCGGCGGTCAATCCAAATACCGTTCAGCGGGCAATTGCCGAGCTGGAGGCGGAGGGATTGCTTTACCCAAGAAGCACTCAGGGATGCTTCGTTACGGAGGACGGGGAGATTCTTGCGCGTATGCGCAGGGAGGCGGCAGAGAGACTTGTTACGGATTTTGTAAGCTTTGCGGCTGAGCTGTCCATTACAAAAGAAGAGCTTATAAAAATGATAGAGGCCCTGAAGGCTACGGCACCTGCCGAGATGACTGAAATTAATGAAACTACAGAGGAGGTAAAAGATGAGCATTCTGGAATGCAAGAATCTGTATAAGGCTTACAAAAGCGGAAAATACGTGCTTGCGGATATGAGCTTTTCCGTACCTGCAGGAAAGATAGTTGGTCTGCTTGGACCAAACGGCTGCGGCAAGTCCACGCTTATAAAGACCGTTGCGGGTCTGCTTATGCCCACCAAGGGTGAGGTCTTTGTGGACGGTATTCCCGTTGGAGACGAAACGAAGGCCCTCGTCTCCTATCTGCCCGAGCGCACGTACTTTAACTCACAGATGTGCGTAAACGAGCTTGTTGCTTATTTTAAGGATTTTTATAAGGATTTTGACGAGGAGAGGGCTTATCAGCTTTTTGCAGATCTCAATATCGATACGAGAGCAAGACTTGCTACTCTCTCCAAGGGCACCAAGGAAAAGGTGCAGCTTATTATGGTAATGTCCCGCAGGGCAAAGCTTTATTTGCTTGACGAGCCCATTGCGGGTGTCGATCCTGCTGCAAGAGAGTACATTTTGAGCACTATCGTGGGTAATTACGATCCCGAATCCACGATCATGATAACCACCCACCTTATTACGGACGTGGAGCAGGTGCTTGACGAGTTTATGTTCCTTGGCTACGGCGGACAGATACTTATGTGCGGCGGTGCCGACGACGTGCGTGCTGAGACGGGCAAGTCTCTGGATGCGCTTTTCAGGGAGGTGTTCAGATGTTAGGAAAGCTTCTTAAGTACGATCTGAGATCCGTATTCAAGTATTGGTGGATAGCGGCGGTAGTATCACTCAGCCTTGCGGTTGCGGCGGGTCTGCTCATACCCATGGGATTTGTGGAAAACACGAAATACGAGGTGGTTCAGGTACTTTGCGCCATTATTGCCGTGCTTTGCATCGTTGGTATGTGCCTGCTTCCGATAGTGGGCAGTGTGCTTATTATAGTTCGCTTTTATAAGCACTTTTTTACCGACGAGGGATATCTCACCTTTACTCTTCCCGTAAAAAAGCACACCCTGCTTAACTCAAAACTGCTGATGACCTTTATCTTTCAGCTTGCATCCGTGCTTGTGCTTGTTCTTGATTTTGTTATAGTCTACGCTCTGGGCCTTCTTGAGGTGTTCACCGAGTTTGCCATCTGGAATGAAATAAAGCACGGTCTTGACCTTATAATGGGCGATATCGTGATGAGCGTGGGCAATATGTGGATACTGTACCTTGTGGAGCTCATAATTATCGGCGTTGCATCCGTATTCGTTTCCGCAATGCTGATCTATCTTTGCATAACTGCGGCTTCCGTAATAAGCAAAAAGTACAAGGTGCTTGTGGCTATCGGACTTTATTACGGTGCAAATTCCGTTATTTCATTTATCTCACAGTTTTCCGTTATGGGCGGTAATTATTGGCTTATGCTTCCCGTTCTTAACACACCGGAACACGTGAACAGCGTTTGGCTCATTGCGGCGGTATTGCTTCTTGTTGCGGGCGTGTACGTTGCCGTTGGTGCCGCCATGTACGTTCTTGAAAACTATCTGCTTGAGCGCAAGCTTGATCTGCAATAGGAGGGAGCTATGAAAAAGATTATAAAACTGATGGCGGTATGCTTTATACTCACTGCTGTTATTTCTCTTCTTCCCGTTGCCGTAAGTGCCGCAGAAAGCTCCTGCACTGTTATAGGAGATTTTGAGAGCATTGAGTATAACGGAAGGACCTACGTGCCCTTTGAGATGGGCAGAGGCTTTCTTGTTGATTGGTACAATACGGAGATAGATAACGTGCACGTAAAAAGCGAGATAGCTGATCTGTATTCAAGGATCAGGGTCTACGTGTACGACGATGCGAATTATATTCTTCAGGTATACCTTTCATGGGGAACGGCATCCGATACTCTTTACTATATCGAGGACGTGCGGCTTGAGGGCTGTACCGCCCTGATCCAAACGGGAGAGGGCGCTGCAGAGTATCTTGCGGAATCTCTTTATACCTACGACGATTATTTCTCCTTCAAGCCCGCAACGGTAGATAACTGGATAAGCGGTGATAAGAAGATATGTGCCGCAAGAGATTTGGCTGGGCTGGAGTATACTTATTTGTACGCCGTTGACCGCGGAGGCGGAATAATGGCGGAATGCGGACTTATCTTCCGTGATGAGGACGGCGGTAACAGCAGATATTATCTCCTGCTTTACAGAGATTACGAGGTGGACCGCTTCTATGCGGACGGAAGCTTTGCCCTTTCCTCCAATATGCCCGCAACCTTCTATTTGCTTGGTGACGATGAGCTTTCCGCACAGCTTACGGAGTATTGGGATACAGTACCCGAGGACGAGCTTGACTGGATGTATGATTCCGAGCTTCCCAACGCTTTTTACCTGATCACGAACGGCTTGTTATTCGTGTTGCTGCCTCTGGCGGGCATCGTTGCCGCCGTTATCCTGCTTGTAAAGACACGTGCAAGAGCGCCTTATAACGTTGCCGTGCCTATATTTATGGCAGGCTGTGTTGCCATGATCGTGGGTTATATCGTAATGGCAATAATGTCGTATTAGGAGAAGCCTTTTTATGAAATTTGAATTTCTTGATAAAAGCGCTTTCCCTCAAACGGCACAGGTGCTTTTTGATATTTTGTACGGTAATATGAGCGTGATCGCGCCGTCGGGGCAAAGCCGCAGTGAGGATGAAGCAACCTGGAAAAACGCTGTTGGAGAGGGACTTAAAAAGGACGCCCGTCGTATCGTGCTTATTAAGGACGGAGATGAGCTTGCGGGATTTTTCCAGTATTACGTGAACGCCTCCGCCTTTATGATGGAGGAGGTACAGCTTAAGGAAAAATATCAAGGCAAAGGAATACTCCGCGAGCTTTATCGCTTCCTTATGCCTCATATCCCCGAGGAAACGCCCCGTGTGGAGGCTTTTGCGGATCTGCGCAACGCCCGCAGTATGGACATACTTCTCAAAATGGGACTTTTGCCCGTATCCGAGGAGGGCGGCCTTTGCAAATTCAGAGGAAGCCTTGAGAATTTAAAAAAGTGGTTGAATAGCTGAAGATCCAGAATTCACATTGGAGAATGACCATGAAAGAAACGGTGTTGTTTGAAAAACTTATTATTCAGGCTCCCAAGATCAAGTACAAAAACGGCAAGGATATAACCCTTGACGAAACTGCAAGGAGCTTTGAGGTGGCAGAGGAGATATCCTATCCTTATGCGGATACGGCTTGCGTGCGCCGTACGTTCCGTTATCTCGGAAGCGAGCCCTGCGAGGTGCAGGTGATATTGGACGTTAAGGCACTTTACGCGCCCGAAAGATTTACCGTTCCTTCCGTTTCCTATAACGGAAACAAGCGCAGCGACGGAAAGGAGCCTCACGGATGGGAGCTTAACGGCGTGCCGTGGACCTATTCCTCGGACAGAGTTTCCGTGCCGGCCTGCACGGTATTTGAAAACAGGGATACAGTGACCGCGCTGTTTGCATCGGAGCTTTCAAAGGATAATCTTATCTGTGCTGCATCCGTTATATTTGCGGAAAACGATAAGCGCCATCGCATAATATGGCCCGATTCCGATATGCCTTTGGAATATACGGATCACGACGTTTTAAGCGATGGCTACGAGAATTTCCTTACCCTTGCCCCGGGAGACGAATATACCTGCGAGGCTTACGTGTTCTGCTCCGTTCCAAAATGGGAAAACTACGGTATGGCAACGCTTATTGACCGTCTTTGCCGGATATTCCCCTTCAGACACAAGGCTTGTATGGATTACAAGACCGCCCGCAGAGCTGCTTACGCACAGATAGAGGCGCATACCGTGCGTCTTTTCAACGGTGCCTATATGGTAAAGAACGCCCTGCGCGACTGCCCCGATAAGGACGGGCAATATATGCCCTACGAGGTATACGAGTGCGGCTGGTCGGGTCAGTGCTGCGGCTCCGTGCGCCATTATATTGAAAAGTGGAAGCGCAACGGAGAGCTGAAATATCTGGAGATGGGGCTCTCATCCCTTGACGCGTGGTGCGAAAGTCAGCTTGATAACGGACTTCTTCAGAAAAATTATATCCGTTCTGTAACGAACGTTCGAAAGTTCCCCGCGGACGTATGTAATCTTGGGTGGTTTGCTCACGAGCTGATGCTTGCGTGGAACTCCCTTAAGGATACGGAGTATGCGCGCCCAAAATATCTGGAATGCGCGGAAAAGACGCTCCGATTCCTTATAGACAACTATAGCGAGGAGGACGCCTTCGGACTTGAATGGAATATGGACGGCACGAAGGCCTCAACTGGAGGCTCTGCAGGCGGCTTCGTTCTGATGGCGCTTTGCCTTGCCTATAAGCTTACGGGCAAGGAGGAATATCTTGAATACGCCATAAAGACGGACGAGTTCTATTATAAGCGCGATATCAGCGATTTCTGCGTTACCGCAGGGGCTCTTGACTGCCGTTGCGTGGATAAGGAGAGCGCTTATCCCTTTGCGGTTGCCGCCTTGGATCTTTACGATATTACGGGTGATAAGAAGTATCTTGAAAGAGCGGAGATGGTTGCGTACTATTTTGCTTCGTGGATGTTCTTCTTTGATACCCAATACGCGGAGAAAACGCAGTTTGAGGATTTGGGCTACTACACCTCCGGCGGAACTGCGGTGTCTGCTCAGCATCACGCCATAGATCCTTGGGGCGTTGCCATTATCCCCGAATGTCTCCGCCTTGCTCGTGAGCTCGATAAACCCATCTGGAGAGATATTGCCTACAGATACTGGTGCAATGCCATTCTGGCGATAAATCTGGACGAGGACTCTCTGTGGCTTGGGCATCATCGCCCGTGGGGAATGCAGAGCGAGGCGTACTTCCAATGCCGATGGGTGCGCAGCAGATATAATTTTGCTCCGAGAGAAAGAGCCAGAATAAACGACGTTTACGGTAACTGGAACGCCTCCTTCCGCCTTACCACCATAGACAAGGTGCTGGCGCTTGAAGGCAATGCAGACTTTTTCAAATGATGAAAAGCTTGCTTGGGTATAATTCGAGTTTGGAGTAAGGAGCTAACGCTATGAAGAAAACTCTTGCGTTGCTGTTATGCGTATGCATGCTGTTGCCGATTATTTCATCCTGCGCGAATGCACCCGCGCAAAGACCCTCGGAGTTAACGACGGAGCCTGCGGGCAACGATACAACCGATGAAATCGCCGCAGAAAGCGACGTGGATGATATGGAAAACTACGACCCCAATAAAAAGACGAAATTCAATCACAAGTTGATCGTCGCAAACGGCAGAACCTATCATACGGTGCGCGTTATCGGCGGAAATACTTCTGCTGAGGAGACCGCCGCTATACAACTGAAAAAATATCTGGCGGATATGAACATTTCCGAAAGCGACAAGGGATATCCCATAACCCTAAAAACCGATGCCTCTCTCAAGGCGGATTCCTATAAAATCGAGATCAGCGGCTCGAACGCGGAGGGAATGACTATCAGCGGCGGAAACGGACGCGGCGTGTTGTACGGAGTTTTTAATTTCCTCGAAAAATGGGCGGGAGTCAGATTCTTCACGCCGTCCCTTGAGGTATGCTACGAGGGGGATATCCTTATGGAGCCCGAGGTGTACGAGTTTTCGCCCGTTTTTGATTTCAGGCAGATAGACGGATATTCCGTGCAGAAGGATTACAGATGGTGCACAAAGAACGGCGTTAACTGCAGTCAGTGGGTCGGTCGCTTCAGGGAGGATTGGGGCGGAAGCCTTGGCTACAGCGGCCCTTGGGTACACTCTCTTTACAAGCTGCTCGGTACCTCTAAGGATGAGCAGCCCTGCTTTACGGATCCTACGGTTCTTGCAAATACCATTGCGGCGGTAAGAAAGATACTGAAGGACGATCCCGATACCACCCTTATCTCCGTTTCCCAAAACGATAACGATAATTATTGCACCTGCAAGAATTGCAGTATAGTAATGGCAAAGGAACGCAGTGCGGCGGGACCGCTTATTCGGTTCGTTAACGCAGTTGCGGATGATATTGCCAAGGACTATCCGAACGTTACGATAGATACCCTTGCGTACAGATGGTCCCAGACTCCCCCCGCCGTAACGAAGCCGAGGGAGAACGTATGTATTCGACTTTGCTCCTTCTATTGCCATTTTACCCAGCCTATCACCTCCGACAGATGTCCGGAAAACAAGGACTTTCGCGAGGATATCGTTGCCTGGAGCAAGGTGTGCGATAATATTTATATCTGGGATTACACCATAAATTACCGCTTTGCGGTTCCCACGTTCCCAAATCTCCACGTGCTTCGGGAAAATATGAAGTTCTTTGCTGAGAATAACGTTAAGGGCGTATTCCCGGAAGGAAACTATATGTCCGCCTCCGGAGAATTCGGAGAGCTGCGCGCCTATCTGCTTGCAAAGCTTCTGACGGATCCCTTGATGAGCGAAGAGGAATATAACAGGCACATGAACGAGTTCCTCGCCGCGTATTACGGAGAAGGGTGGACTTATATACGCTCGTATATCGACGAGATATGCACCAAAGCGGATTCGGGCTGTCAGAGCATATACGACAGCCCCTTCAAGGCCGTACCCGCAACGTTTTATTACGGTAATCGCAGTAAGTTTACCGAGTATTGGGATAAGGCGGAGGAGCTTGCCGGAGCTCGCCTGAAAAACGTGCAAAGATCCCGTCTCCAGTGGCGTTACATTCAGCTGATGCTTTCAAAAAATGTTGATGACGCCAAAAAGCTTATCGCGGACGTGGAGGCTGCGGGCGTACACTGGGGCGAAACCGTAAAGACCCTACCCAAAAATCTGGACCTCACCAAGGTCAACTTTATGGACGGGCCCGATAAATGGAAATAATGCAGTATAAATGAAGAATGCGGTTGGCAAAAGCCAACCGCATTCTTGCTATATCGTTTCGTTTCTGTGCAACTCAATAAATTCCATAAGTCTGCGCCAGCTGTGGCGGGACATAAAGTGCTGTGAGGTGAGCTTGAAGTAACCGATGCTTCCGGAAAGCACCGCTTCGCCCCCTTCGATATATCGGGCGGCAAGCGCTTTGGTGCAATCTTCGTTATTCCAAGCGGCGCTTGCGGCAACGGAGCAAAGCTGCTCGGAGCGGGGATCTGCCCAACCGTCAAGACTGCAGGAGCCCACAAGCACGAAGCGGGGGGCGATAGACGCAAGCAGATAGTGCTGATCAAAGTCTTCGCCTATATTGGTTTCCGCGTATTTATGAAAAGCCTTGCAGAACCAGTAGGGGAATCTTTCGATAATATCCTTGTAGGTTTCACCTCTGCCCTTGGTGCCCGGGGCGGCGGTATTACCGCTGTTTCCTCTTGCAAGGGAAGCGCCCGCGCATCCCGATGCGTTAGACAGCACGAATTTGAATCTCTCGTCCGTCATTGCGCAGTAAAGGGCGGTCTTTCCAAGGCGGGAGTGACCCGCGATGCAAACGTTATCTGCATCGGTACCGTCAAGAGTAAGACCGTAATCAAGCACGCGCTGGGAGGTCCACGCCCATATTCCTATCTTGCCGCAATCGCTCTCTTCGGCTTGCCCCTTTGGAAGCAGAAGGGAAGCAAGACCGTTTTGCATATCTCCGTCGTCGGAGGCGGCATCCTTGTAGCAAAAGAAGAGAATATCCGCATCGTATTCGGAAAGCTCCTCAATGGGGAAATAAAAGGATTCCCCTATGGGATGAAAATTGGGATATACGATAAGGGGATGCTTTTTACCGTCGTTATGAAGAAGTCTGCCAATGGGGAAGCTGTGGCTCTTTCCGTTTGCTTTTATCTCCATATCAACGCGGCTGTATATTACCTTTCCGCAGGCAAAACGCCTTTCTATAACTTTTGGATCGCTTACCTTGATTTCAAATTCCGCTTTCGGCAAATAGCCGTAGACCTCTTTTTGCAAGATCTCCGACATTTCCTTGCGGCTTTTAAGCGGGGGAAGCGACCTGTCTTGAAGCTCTTTTATAAGCATATCCTTGCCTCCGTGTGTATTTTGTATATTCAGTATATCTCAAGTTAGGTAGTTTTGCAAGATTGACTTTGAGAAGAAGGGGTAGTATAATTATTAGGATAGAAAATATTGGGAGGTTCTTATGGATCAGAAATACGAGGCTCTGTTTACTCCGTGGAAGATAGGAAACGTGGAGATAAAAAACCGCATCGTTATGTGCCCTATGGGTGGAACGTCTTTGTTCGGCTGGTTTGAGCTTGGCGGCTGTCATTTCGATAAAGAGGCTGCAAAGCTGTTTATGGAGCGAGCCAAAAACAACGTCGGACTTATAATTCCCGGAATTGCGCCCCTGCGCGATACCTTCTGGGGCAAATGGCTCTGGCAGAATCCAAAGATGTTTGAAGAGCTGAAGGTCTTTATGGACGAGATACATAAGACCGGCGCAAAGGTTTTTATTCAGCTTACGGCGGGCATGGGCAGATCCTGGGCGATCACCGAGCTCGTTGCCCCTCTGCATAAGAATAAGTTTACGAGAGCGATACTTAAGCCTATCCTTGACACAAGCCACGAGCTTGCATCCCCAAGTCCTCAACCCTCCCGTTGGGCACACGATATTGAGTGCCCGGAGATGACCGTTCAGCAGATACACGAGATAATCGAGGCGTTTGCAAAGACCGCAAAGCTTTGCCGCGATGCGGGAGTTGACGGTGTTGAGGTGCACGCGGTGCACGAGGGCTATCTCCTTGATCAGTTTGCCATAGAATTCTTTAACAAGCGCACCGACGATTACGGCGGAAGCTTTGAAAACCGCTACCGCTTTGCAGCGGAAGTAGTCCGTGCGATCAAAGAGGCTTGCGGCGCTGATTATCCCGTTTCTCTCCGTTATTCCGTAGAGTCCAAGATGAAGGGCTTTTGCGAGGGTGCTATGCCCGGTGAGGAGTACACGGAGGTGGGCAGAGCGATGCCCGAATCCGAGCGCGCGGCAAAGTATCTGCAGGATGCGGGATACGATATGCTGAACGCTGATAACGGCACCTACGATTCCTGGTATTGGGCGCATCCGCCTATGTATATGCCTCAAAACTGCAATCTTGAGGACGTTGCCCACATTAAGAAGTTCGTGGACATTCCCGTGGTATGTGCGGGCAGAATGGAGCCCGAGGTGGGTGCAAAGGCGGTTGCCGACGGACTTATCGACGGCGTTGGCGTTGCGCGCCAGTTCCTCGTTGACCCCGAGTGGGTAACCAAGCTTATCGAGGAAAGAATAGAGGATATCAAGCCTTGCATCTGCTGTCACGCCGGCTGCTTCAACTTCTCCTCCTCCAAGGGCCACGCCAATACCCAGGACCTTACGGACACCATGGGCCTTGCCCGTTGCGCTCTTAACCCCGAAACCATGCAGTCCAAAAAGTACTATATCGCCCCTGCAAAGAAGGCAAAGAAGATCGCCGTCGTCGGCGGCGGTATCGGCGGTATGGAGGCGGCCATTCTTCTTGCAAAGCGCGGACACAGCGTCACCCTTTATGAAAAGAGCGACAAGCTCGGCGGCGTGTTCATTGCGGCAGCTACCCCTTCCTTCAAGGAAAAGGACAGAGAGCTTATCGCCTGGTATAACCGCGAGATAAAGAAATATCCCGTTGAGATACGTCTTAACACCGAGGTAAAGGATATATCCTCCCTCGGTGCGGATGAAGTGATCATCGCAACGGGTGCAACGCCCAACCGCATTCCCGTAAAGGGCGCCGATATGGGCGTAGAGGCAATAGATTTTCTTCTCGGCAACAAGACGGTGGGAGATAACGTGGTCGTCGTGGGAGGCGGTCTTACGGGATGTGAGATAGCCTACGAGCTGTACCTGCAGGGGAAGAAGCCTGCCATAATCGAGATGCAGGACGATCTTATTACCGCAAAGGGCATCTGCCTTGCCAACACAAGCTTCCTGCGCGACTTCTTCAAGACGAACAAGGTGCCCGTTTATCTTGAAACGAGCCTTAAGGAGATAACCGAGAGCGGCGTTACCGTTGCGGATAAGAACGGCAAGGAAACGGAGATAAAGGCTGATTCCGTTATTCTTTCCGTTGGCTACAGACCCGCCCCCCTTGCTCCCAAGGCAAAGAACGTGCATATTATCGGAGATGCTTCCAAGGTCGGCAATCTGCGCACCGTTATCTGGCAGGCGTGGAACGTTGCAATGAAGATTTAAGGAGAAAGCTATGATTCTTACAAACGAACAGCAAGAGATACTTAACGGCTCCAAGGGCGAGGTGCTTGCCAAGGTAATGAAGACCATGGTGAAGTACGGCGAGGCATTCGGAGCGGAGAAGCTTGTTCCCGTGACAAGTGATTATAACCATCTCGTTACCTCATTCGGTCTTAAGATGATGACCCCCGTGTTCGATCTTATGCAGCAGCTTATAGACGCAGGCGCGGTATCCACCCAGAAATTCTCCGTGGATCCCCGTCCTCTTGATAAGAACGTACCCGCAAACTTCCTGCAGAACTTTATTTTCCATAACTTTATGTATTCCACCCAGGAAAGCTATGAAAAGCAGCTTGCGGAGCTTGGTCTTAAGGACGATAAGGCGTTCACCTGCACCTGCTATATGAACGAGGTGGGCAACACCCCCAAGAAGGGAGATGTTCTCTCCTGGGCGGAGTCTTCTGCGGTGGTATACGCCAATTCCGTGCTCGGCGCCCGTTGCAACCGCAATTCCGGTATTATCGATATAATGGGTTCCGTTGTCGGTTACGTGCCTTACTTCGGTCTTCTTACGGACGAGGGAAGAAAGGCGACCTGGACCGTTGAGATAAAGACCACCAAAAAGCCCGAGGCACAGCTTCTTGGTTCTGCCATCGGTATGAAGGTCATGGAGGCGGTTCCTTATATTAAGGGACTTGATAAGTGGCTTGGAACGGAGCTTAACGACGAGGTTCGCACCTATCTTAAGGATTTCGGTGCCGCAACCGCTTCAAACGGTGCCGTCGGTCTTTACCATATAGAGAATCTTACCCCCGAGGCGGTTGAGCTTGGCGATAGTCTTGTTTGCGAAAATGCGCAGGTATACGTTATAGACGATGCGGAGCTTGAGCGCGTATATAAGAATTACCCCGTTATCTGGAAGAACGCAAACGCAAAGCCGAAGCTTTGCTTTATGGGCTGTCCTCACATGAGTCTGCAGCAGCTTAAGGACTGGACGGATAAGGTTGAAAAGGCGCTGAAGGAGGCGGGCAACAGCAAGGTGGTCATTCCCACCGTGTTTACCGCCGCTCCAAACGTTCTTGAGGAGTTTTCAAAAACGGAGTACGCCGCCCGCCTTAAGGCAACGGGAATCATTACTTCCTATATCTGCCCTCTTATGTATATGAATAATCCTCTTTGCGGCAAGATGCCCGTAATTACGTCCTCAAATAAGCTGCGCACGTACACGACCGCGCGCTATTATACGGATGATGAGATCCTTATGCAGATAACCAAGGGAGGTAACAAGTGATGAGAGAATTTAAGGGACGCGTAATTGCCGAGGGAACCGTAAGCGCAGACGCCGTGGTTTCTCACGGCGGACTTAACACCCTTGCATCCTTCCAGAAGGCTTTGCAGTTCGGCGATAAGAACGCCACCTGCGGAGATCAGAATAACCCCGATCTGTACGGAAAGCAGATGGCGGGAAAGGCTCTTTGCCTTCCCATGACCATCGGCTCCACCACGGGCGGTCTCGTGCTTTACTGTGCCTGCGCAATGAAGCGCCAGCCCGCTTGTATGCTCTTCTCAAAGCCCATAGACAGTCTTGCGGCGGCAGGCTCAATTCTTGCCGACGTGTGGCTTGACGACGTTTCCATGCCCGTTGTGGATTCTCTTGGGGACGAATTCCTTGAGTACGTAAAGGACGGAATGAAAATAACCGTCAAAGAAAACGGCGTTGTTTGCGTAGAATAAAGGGAAAATGCACTTTTTCTGTTGACATTGGCGGAATAAAGTGATAGAATTTATAAGAAGATTTTTTGGAGGTGCTATTATGGAGCATATCAAGACTATCAAGACCCGTAACCTTTGCGAGAGCGCAAAGAAGGGCGGATGCGGCGAGTGCCAGACTTCCTGCCAGTCTGCTTGCAAGACCAGCTGCGGTATCGCTAATCAGAAGTGCGAGAGCACCAAGAAGTAAGTAACATAAAAATGCCGCCTGCGGGCGGCATTTTTAGTGTGGAGGATAAAATGATACATCAGTACAAGCTTGGCGGATATAATATCGTTCTTGACGTATGCTCGGGTGCCGTTCACGCGGTAGACGAGGTTGCGTACGATATTATATCGCTTTTTGAGGAAAACGACCGCCGTACGGTAATAGAGAAAATAAGCGCAAAGTATCTTGGCAGGGACGGCATTACGGAAAAGGATATTGAGGAATGCTATGCCCAGGTTGAGGAGCTGAAGGAAAACGGCGAGCTTTTTGCGCCCGATACCTTTGAGCCTATGGCAAATACCCTCAAGGAAAAGACTGCGGGCGTTGTTAAGGCGCTTTGTCTGCATATTGCTCATACCTGCAATCTTAACTGCTCCTATTGCTTTGCAAGTCAGGGAAAATACCACGGTGAGCGCGCCGTTATGTCCTTTGAAGTCGGCAAGCGCGCCCTTGACTTCCTTGTGGAGAACAGCGGTACGCGCCATAATCTTGAGGTTGACTTCTTCGGCGGTGAGCCTCTTATGAATTTTGAAGTGGTAAAGCAGCTTGTTGCTTACGCACGCAGTATAGAAAAGGAGAAGGGAAAGAACTTCCGCTTCACCCTTACCACCAACGGCGTGCTTATAGACGACGACGTAATAGATTTTGCAAACCGCGAGTGCAGTAACGTGGTCTTAAGCCTTGACGGCAGAAAAGAAATACACGATAGGTTCCGCGTTGATTACGCGGGCAACGGAAGCTGGGAAAAAATCGTTCCCAAGTTCCAGAAGCTGGTTGAAGCAAGAGGCGGCAAGGATTACTATATGCGCGGCACCTTTACCCACGCAAACCCCGATTTTCTTAAGGATCTTAAGGTAATGCTTGATCTCGGCTTCAACGAGCTGAGCATGGAGCCCGTGGTCTGCGCCGCAGGAGATCCCTCCGAGCTTACGGAGGAGGATCTTCCCATAGTGCTCGATCAGTATGAGAAGCTTGCGGAGCTGATGCTTGAAAAGGATGCGGAGGGTAATCCATTTACGTTCTACCACTATATGATAGACCTCTCTGGCGGTCCTTGCATATATAAGCGTATCTCCGGCTGCGGCTCCGGAACCGAATATATGGCGGTAACTCCTTGGGGAGATCTTTACCCATGCCATCAGTTCGTGGGAGATGAAAAGTTCAAGCTCGGCGATATATATAGCGGAGTTACCAATAAAGAGGTACAGGGGCAGTTTGCCGCGTGCAACGTGTACGCGCATCCCCAGTGCCGTGATTGCTGGGCGCGGCTTTACTGCTCCGGCGGCTGTGCCGCAAACGCATACCACGCAACCGGCTCCGTTACAGGTGTTTACGAATACGGCTGTAAGCTCTTCCGCAAACGTATGGAGTGTGCCATTATGGTTGCGGTGGACAGAGCGCTTAAAGAATAATGAGAACTCCAATATGCGATTTTGTGCGTGATTATGCGCAAAGAAACGGAACAAGGCTTCACATGCCCGGCCATAAGGGCGAGTCTTTTATAGGTTGTGAACGCCTTGACATAACCGAAATAAGCGGCGCCGACAGCCTATACGAGGCAAACGGCATAATTGCCGAAAGCGAGGAGAATGCCTCCGCGCTTTTCGGATGTAAGACCTTCTACAGCACAGAGGGCTCTTCCCAGTGCATTCGGGCAATGATGCACCTCGTTACGCTGTACGCCCGCGAAAAAGGTGAAACGCCGCGGGTACTCGCCGCGCGTAACGTGCATAAGACATTTCTTTATGCCGCCGCGCTCCTTGATACGGAAGTTGATTGGTTGTACGGAGATGGAGATCTGCTTACGCGCACAGTTACTGCTGATGCCGTAGGGAAATATCTTGAAAAATCGGAAAAGCTCCCTCACGCGCTGTATATCACAAGTCCCGACTATCTGGGCAACGTAGCTGATATAGCGGGTATTGCGGCAGTGTGTAGAGAGTATGGTGTGCTTTTGTGCGTTGATAACGCCCATGGGGCATACTTAAAGTTTTTGCCCGTTTCCGAGCATCCCATAGATTTAGGTGCGCATATATGCTGTGACAGTGCTCACAAGACTCTCCCCGTTCTTACCGGCGGGGCATACCTGCATATCGCCAAGGACGCACCTTCGTTTTTTGCGGAGAGAGCCAAGGACAGTCTTGCGCTTTTTGGCTCCACAAGTCCGTCGTATCTTATAATGCAGTCCCTTGATGCGGCAAATAGGTATATTGCAGAGGCTTATCCGGGATTGCTGGGTGAATTTTGCCTTTCTGTGATGGAAATAAAGGATAAATTGCGTATCCACGGTTATCTCCTGTACGGCAACGAACCGCTGAAGATAACGTTGCGCGCAAAGGCTTACGGCTATCTCGGCACGGAGCTTGCGGATATTTTGCGTGATAAGGGAATGGAATGCGAATTTGCGGATCCCGATTATATGGTGCTGATGCTTACTCCCGAGATAAGCAGGGAAGCGCTTGACGCGCTTTGCTCCGTTCTTTGTGATATCCCCGCTAAAGAGCCGATATTTTCAAAGCCTCCCGTGCCTGCCTGCGGAGTACGAAGAATGAGCGTAAGAGAAGCAATGCTTTCTCCCTGCGAGTGGATAGAAGCAGATAAGGCTGTTGGCACAGTGCTGGCTTTGCCCTCCGTCGGTTGCCCTCCCGCTGTGCCGATAGCCGTTTGCGGCGAGGTACTTGACGCAAACGCCGTAAGGTGCTTTAAGTATTACGGGATAGAAAAAATATCAGTGGTGAAATGATATGATTGATCTGAGGATTGCCACCAAAGAGGACGGCGCAGCCATTGCCGCCATCTATGCCCATTACGTGGAAAATACCGCCATTACCTTTGAGTACGTTGCACCCGATGCGGAGGAGTTCGGCAAAAGAATAACTCATAAGCTTGAAAAATATCCCTTTATCGTTGCGGAGGCCGATAAAAAAATCGTTGGATACGCCTATGCGGATACCTTCCGTGAGCGTGCCGCCTTCGGATGGTGCGCAGAGCTTTCCGTTTACGTTGATAGAAACGAAACGGGGAAAGGGATCGGGCAAAGACTGTACGCGGCGCTTGTGGATATTTTGCGGCTTCAGGGCGTTTGTTCCGTCGTTGCCGCAATTACCGTGCCAAATGAAAAAAGCATCGCTCTGCACGAAAAAATGGGTTTTCGGTGCGTTGGCGAGATGAAGCGCGTTGGCTTCAAGCTTGGCGCGTGGCACGATATGGCGTGGTACGAAAAGCAGATAAAATGCACTGATCCCCCTTTGGCAGTCATTCCCTTCGGTGAGCTTGATGGGGAAAAGATAAATGAAATTCTTGAGTAATAAAAGACGCAAAGAAATACTTTCTTTGCGTCTCAGTCTGTCGAAAAAGTCACTCTACGGGGTGGCTTTTTTGCGTTAGATATGGTATAATAGAAGCAAGAAAAGACAGGCGGTGAAAGAATGTTAAGCAGAGGACAAAACGGAAGAGATATAATGC